>CAYWZI010000149.1:0-5615 GCA_964462815.1 uncultured Microbacteriaceae bacterium | reverse complement strand
CCACGCGCGTGCGGTCAGAGAACGCCGCGTCGATGTCGGCCGGCGAAGGCTGGAAGTCGGGGCCGACGACGGGAATCGTCACATGGCGGGCGCCGCTCAACCCGATGACGGCGGCGTAGGAGTCGTAGTAGGGCTCGAGCGTGACGACCTCATCGTTGGGGCCGGCGAGCGCGAGCAGGCTTGCGGCGATCGCCTCGGTCGCGCCCGCGGTGACGAGCACCTCGGTCTCGGGGTCGAGCGGCACCCCATAGAAGCGCTCCTGGTGCTCAGCGATCGCGTGGCGAAAGTCGGCGAAACCGCGACCCGGCGGGTATTGGTTGATGCCCGCACGAATCGCCTCGACCGCAGCGTTCAGGACCTCGGCGGGGCCGTCTTCGTCAGGAAACCCCTGGCCGAGATTGATCGCGCCATGCGCAGCGGCGAGAGCCGACATTTCGGCGAAGATCGTCGGGCGCACCGTGCCCGACGCGTCGGTGAGCCCGGCGGCCCGAGCCGTGCGCTGCCAGGGAGTGTCGACGGACATGCGCCCAGCGTAGCCAGCGGGGTTGCTCGCGCCTGGAAAATGAACCGCCGACGGTCGTTTCCCCTGGACGCACATGCGGGCGCTTACTGGGTTTGGAGGACATTGACGCAAAGCGCACATGCAGGCGTGTCCCCAATTTGGAGGACACTGACGCAAAGCGCACACTAAGAGGGAAAGAACGCCTCACCGCCAACCCGCGTGCCTACTCGTCCTTGATTCCGCACCCGAAAACAGCGTAGATAACCTCCGCCCGCGCAGATCCGAATCGATGATGACATCCCTTGCTTACGAGAAGTGGCAGGCCTCAACCGAGGCCGCGGCCTCGCGGCCAGTGTTTCGGGCGCTGCACGAGGCACGGCTCGACAGCTTCCTGGCCGATAGCCAAGACGACGGCGTGATGGTGATCGACTGCGACGGCGTCATCGTCGACTGCAACCTGGCCCTCTGTCGCCGTACGGGCTTCTCGCGGAGCGAGGTGCTCGACCAGCCGATGGTCGAGTTTGTGGTGCCATCGCAGCGACGGCGCATCAGCGCCGCGATCGACGATGCGCTCAACGGCGACGGGGTGCGAGCCCGGGCTCATGGCATGGAGCGCTCCAGAGAAACGTCGGCGCTCGCCATCACCTTCATCCCGTTGTTCGATGAGCAACGTGCTGTCGTCGGCGCCCTCGCCATCACGCAGAACACCGATGAAGCCCTCGAGGCCTCGCGTCAGCGGGAGCGCGACGGAGCCCTGCTCGGGCTCGCGAGCCAGGTGGCGGGTTTCGTCGGCTGGAGTCTCGATCTCTGCTCGGGAGAGCTCGGATGGTCGGGCGACCTTCCCGACGCGCGCGGATCGATGCCGACCGACCGCGACGACCTCGAGGCCCGGCTCAGCGCTGTCGATCGCGCGCGCTTCGCGCGAGCGCTCGACCGTTGCGCCCGGAGCCACCGCGCACTCGACCTCACCCTCGCGGTGCGTCTGCCGAGCGGTGAGCGCCACCTCCGGCTGGTCGGCAAGGCGTCGACCGCCGCCGGAGCGAGCGCTCCGCGCGTCAGCGGTGCCGCGCTCGACGTCACCGCCGCCGTCGTCGAGCAGCGGCAGCGGGTTGCCGTGGAGGACCTGCTGTCGAGCACCGTCAACGCGATGACTGACGGCTTTGCCGTTCTCGACGCCGCCTGGAACGTGAGTTTCGTCAACGATCGCATGGCCGAGTTCGTGGGCCTCGGGCGCGACGCAATCATCGGGTCCTCGGTCTGGCAGGTGCTGCCCGAGCTCAACGGCACCGACTTCGAGCAGGCATTCCGCGATGCCGTCCGCGAGCGTTCGACGGTGCAGTGCCGCGGCTGGTCGGAGGAGTGGCAGGCCTGGCTCGAGGTCACCGCCTACCCGAGCGGTGGCGGTCTGGCCGTGCACCTGCGCGACATCACCGAGGCGGAGACGGCTCGCCTGGCCTATGAGCAGGCACAGGACCAACTGATCACTCTCGGCAAGCTTCTCGACATCTCGCGCGACGCCATTGTCGTGTGCGACCTCGAGCACCGCATCCGCTACGCCAACGCGGGGGCGATCGCTCGGTACGGCTGGAACGCTGCCGACATCATCGGCATGGATGCGAGTTCATTCGTGGACATCGATCGCGCGCAGCGCGAGGAGGCGACGGCGACGGTGCTCGCCCTCGGGCACTGGTCGGGCCGCGTGCAGGCTCGCACGGCTGACGGCCGTGAGCTCGTGATGTCGAGCCGATGGCAGCTCATGCGCGACGAGTCGGGCGCCCCCGAATCGATCCTCTCGGTGTCGGTCGACATCACCGAGGAGGTTGCGCGCGAGGAGGCGTTGCGCCGGGCGGAGCGTCTGGAGTCGCTCGGCTCCTTCGCCGGCGGTATTGCCCATGATCTCAGCAACGTGCTCACGCCGATCACGCTGGCCGCTCAATTGCTGGGCCAGTCGCTGGAGGGAACGTCGGAGGCGGAGACCGCGGGCATGATCGAGACCGCGGCGCGACGCGGCGCGAGCATGGTGCGGCAGGTGCTCGCCTTCGCCCGGGGAGTCGAGCAGGGGTCGGAGACGGTCGACATGGTCGCCCTGCTCGCCGAGCTTGGGCGCATGGTCGGCGACACACTGCCCGCCACCGTGGCTTTGGCGCTGTCGCCCCCGCCGGCCGGCACGAGCGTCATCGGTGACGCGACGCAATTGCTGCAGGTGCTCACCAATCTGGTGTCCAACGCCCGCGATGCGATCGGGGCTGCGACCGGTACGATCACCGTAGATGCGCGTATCGAGCAGGCAGCGGCCACCGCGGGCGACCAGCTAGTGATCGATGTGGTCGACACCGGCCACGGCATGTCGCCCGAGGTCATCGTCCGGCTGTGGGAGCCGTTCTTCACGACCAAGCCGGTCGGCAAGGGCACCGGGCTTGGGCTACCGATGGTCGCCGCGATCGTCCGCGCGCACGGCGGGGCGATCGAGGTCTACAGTGATGGCGCGACCGGGTCGCGGTTCACCGTCACCCTCCCCATCGCCGCGGCTCCGCCGATCGCGGGCGGTGATGAGGCGCTCGAGCGGGAGGATCTTCTTCGGGGGGAGGGGCGTTCGGTACTGGTGGTCGACGACGAGGAGGCTGTCCGCACCCTCGTTCGGCAGGTTCTCGTCGCGTACGGCTACCGTGTGCGCACTGCGCGCAGCGGTGACGAAGCGCTGCGGATGCTGCTGGAAAGTGTCGAGCAGCCCGACATCGTGCTGAGCGACATCACCATGCCGGGGCGCGACGGTGTCGGTCTGATCAGTGCTCTCATGGACGCTTCGATCACGACCCCCGTCGTGCTCATGAGTGGCCGGGAGGACGCCGGCTCTATCCCCGAGGCAGTGCGGCGTCGCACGGCGGGATTCCTCGTCAAGCCCCTGACGACCTCGGCCCTGCTGATGGCTGTGCATGCGGCTCTGAACCCCAGAGCGAGAGCAGGCCGCTCGTGAGGGCGCGAACGGAGGGACCGTGGCGCATACTCGTCGTCGACGACGATGCCCTCATCGCCGCGCTCGTCGGCGACGGACTCCGACTCAACGGCCATCAGGTCACGGTCGCCTCTTCGCCGGACGGGGCGCGGGTCGTGATGACTGATGTCGACCCGCATGTGCTCATGTGCGACCTGAACTTCATCGACGGCCAGTCAGGCGCCGCCTTCGTCGCTGAGGTGCGCACCACGCGCCCTTGGGTCGCCTGCGTCGTGCTCTCAAACCACCGCTCGCCCGAGTTGGCGGTCTCCGACGCCGCTACCCTGCCGAGCGATGTGGTGTACCTCGTCAAGTCGAGGGTCCGCTCGGTCGAACAGATCCTCGATGCGGTGCACGCCGCGATGACGGGTGCCGAGCTCGACCCCGACGAACTCGACGATGATCCGGTGATCGTCATCAATCCGGGGCAGGCCCAGGTGCTGCGCCTGCTGGCCGCGGGAGCATCGACCCGTGCGCTCGCCGAGGCCCGGGGCACATCGGTGAGAGCGGTCGAGAGCCTGCTCGTGCGCTTGTTCACCGCTCTCGGTCTCGACACCTCGCGCGACGCCAACCCCCGGGTCGAGGCGATCAGACTGTGGCAGACCGGGCGTGTCTGCGTCCGCCGGTCGAACGGTCGGGAGGCCACCCGTGTATCGTGACCGCCTGACCCAGAATCGCTCGCGCGACCTCGTCGCAGCCTTCCTCGACGACTTCATCAAGCGACGAGGCTGGTGGGCCGCGCGTGCCGCCTGGGTGAACGAGTCCGGGATGATGATCGACCCCTGGCGGGTCAGCGCCGCGGCGCCTCCCGCACTCGACGAGCTGCGGGAGCACGTGCACCCGGTCGATCCGATCGACCCGGGCGACGAACGCTACCCCGAACCGCGCCTGGTGCCGATCTTCGACGTGCGCTGCACGCGAGGCGTGCTGGGCGCTCTCAGCACGGTCGGCGTCACCGAGCTCATCGTCGTCGACGTCGCCGGAATCGGCCCCTTCGATCTCCGCCTCGTCTTCGCCGTAGACCCCGCACTCGGCTCGACGCCGGACGGCATCGAGGCTCTGCGCACTGGGGCGGCCCTGCTTCCCACCTTGATCCGGCAGGAGGGCGAGCGCGACGCGCTGCGCTTGGACGCGCTGCGCGACCCCCTCACAGGGCTGCTGAACCGCGCCGGGCTCGACGAGCTCGCCGCCGGCACGGCCGCGGCCCCGATGCTGCGCGCGGTGCTCTACCTCGACCTCGACGGCTTCAAGGAGGTCAACGACGCGCACGGCCACGCCGCCGGAGACGAGGTTCTGGTCGAGACCGCGCGGCGCTTGGCTGCTCAGGTTCGGCCCAGCGACCTCGTGGCGCGGCTGGGGGGAGACGAGTTCGTCATCGTCGCCCAGTCGGTGCTCGACGAGCAGTCGGTGGTCTCGCTCTCGCAGCGGATCGTCGGCGCCGTCTCGCACGATGTCGTGCTCGCGTCAGGTGTCGCCGTCACAGTCGAGGCGAGCGCCGGAGTCGCCGTCTGGGGCGATGACGTGCCGCTCGACGCTGTTGTCTCGACGGCCGATGAGCTTATGTACGAGGCCAAGCGCATCGGGGGTGGGATCGCGACCAAGGACGACACCGGGCGCATCCTCGTGCGCGACCCCCTCGGAGGAGGGGCCGCTCCGGAGGAGGTCGAACGCGGTCGAGCCCCGGTGCGAGCGGTGCGTATCGATGACCTTCGGAGTTGCGATGAGTGGGGCGCCCTTGTCATGCTGCGCGGTGAGCTCTGCACGGTCGCCCCTGCAGTCGCCGCCGACGAGGTGCTCGCGGGTATCGGATCGCTCTCGCTCGGCCGTGCGGAGCCTGCGCTGATCATCGAGCCGCGGGGTCGGGGCTGGGCCCGCGAGGGCGTGCTCTCCGATCTGCTCGCCGCGGTGCGTGAGCGCCTGCCGGCGTGCCCGATCACCCTGCTGATCGACGCCCTTCCGTCCTCCCTCGAGCTGCGGTTGGCGATCGACGAGCTGCGTGCCTCCGAGGCGACCGAAGTGGCTCTGGGCGGTCTCGGCTCGGCCGCCGGGGGTGATCTTCGGATGATCGCGCAGGTCATGCCCTCGGTGCTGTCCCTCGACCGCGAGGCCGTGCTGAACCTT
>CAYWZI010000148.1:2527-5620 GCA_964462815.1 uncultured Microbacteriaceae bacterium | reverse complement strand
ACCTGATCGTTCGCCACAGCACGCGCTCAGTCGAGCAGATAAAGCGTGTAGGTGCCTGAGCGATTCGTCGTCGTCGTGTACTCGACCAGCAATGCATCCAGATCGTGATCGTAGCCTCCGGTATGACTGGCCACTCCGAACGGGCCGCGATAGTCCGCCTGAAACGTCAACACATCACCGTCGACGCTCCACGTATCGCCCTCGTAATTGAATTCGCCGAGCTCGTTCCGATAGGACACTCGGCCATCGGCATGAAAGATGAAGGTGATCCGATCGCGAAGGTGGTCCAAGCCGGTCCACTCGGTATCCGCAAGCTGATCAAGTCCGCCGAATGTATCCGGCGACTCCGTACTCGCGCCGTTGTGAGCCGTCTCTGACGGGAGAGCATCCGGCGACTCAGGGGCGGGACCAACCGTCGATGCGCACGCCGTGGAGAGAGAAGCCCAGGCCACCACAGCAACTACCGCGCCGGAACGAATCCACTGCATGCGCCCACTGTAAACCCGGGTCTGAGTCAAACGCGACGACGAACTTCGGCCCCCGAGGGCTGAGAGTCAGCGGAACTGCACGCGATGGACCGTGGCACCGAGGCCCGGCGCCATATCGCCGGAATCGTCCGGTGCGTCACTGTCTCCATCGAGCGCACGCCGTGCGGCATCACGTGCAGTGCCACCCGTGTGACCTTTGCGCGCCAGGAAGTCAACGAGTCGTCGCTCGGCGGTAGTTCGGTCGAGCCCGCCGAGGCGCCGAGCGCGATCTCTCGCGAGATCGAACACACGGTCGTCGTCGTCGGAGTCGTCGCCCTCGGCAAGGGCCTCGTCGATTGCGCCGCGGTCGATCTTGCGGCGCATGAGCTCGTTGCGAACAGCGGAGGGGCCAAGCTTCTTGCGCGTGCGCAACTGATCGACGAGCTCGATCGCGAGCGCGCGATCGTCGATGAGCCCGACCGACTCGAGGCGTTCAAGCTCCCCCTCGATCGCGAACGCACTGATCTCGCGTCGACGGAGCAATTCGGCAATCTCTGCCCGCGACTGGCCCCGCCGCGTCAGAGCGTGCATGCTGACGTTCTCGGCGCGGCGTGCATCAGCTGCTCGGCTCGATTCGGCCTCGTCAAGCTCACGCTGTTCGCGCTCAGCTTCGGCCTCTCGCACTCCGGGCAGGTAGGTGACGGGGGCGATGACTTCATCGCCCGCGGTGCCGGCCTGCCCGGGAGTGCGTGAGTGTGGCACTAGGCGCCGGCTGCCGCGCGCAGAATCGGCTGGTCGTCAGCGTCGACACCGGCGTCGTCGCTACCACCAACGACATCAGCACGAGCATCGCCGTCAGCAGCGACAGCGACGACGGGTGCCGGCGTCGCCGCGGCAGCAGCAGCTGCCTTGGCTGCTGCCGCCTTGCTCGGGGTCTTCTCGGCAGGAGCCTCCGGAGCCAATGGTTCGACAGCGGCGAGCTTCGCACCGATGCCGAGCTTCGTGAGGATCTTGCTTTCGATCTCAGCCGCCATCGCCGGGTTCTCGAGCAAGAAGTTGCGGGCGTTCTCTTTGCCCTGGCCGAGCTGGTCGCCCTCGTAGGTGTACCACGCGCCCGACTTACGCACGATCTCATGCTCAACACCGAAGTCGATGAGGCTACCTTCGCGCGAGATTCCGACACCGTAGAGAATGTCGAACTCGGCCTGCTTGAACGGCGGAGCCATCTTGTTCTTGACGACCTTGACGCGCGTGCGGTTTCCGACCGCATCGGTGCCGTCTTTGAGCGTTTCGATGCGACGAATGTCGAGGCGCACCGAGGCGTAGAACTTCAGCGCCTTACCGCCCGAGGTCGTCTCGGGGCTGCCGACGAACACGCCGATCTTTTCGCGCAACGGGTTGCGGAAGATCATCGACGTGCCCGTCGAGTTGAGACCGCCGGTGAGCTTGCGGAGGGCTTGCGACATCAGGCGGGCTTGGAGGCCGACATGGCTGTCGCCCATCTCGCCCTCGATTTCCGCGCGCGGCACGAGCGCCGCGACGGAGTCGATGACGACGAGGTCGATCGAGCCCGAGCGCACGAGCATGTCGGCGATCTCGAGAGCCTGCTCGCCCGTGTCGGGCTGTGACACGAGCAATTGGTCAATGTCGACCCCGAGCTTCTGGGCGTAGTCCGGGTCAAGCGCGTGCTCGGCATCGATGAAGGCGGCGATACCGCCGGCCTTCTGGACGTTGGCAATCGCGTGCAGCGTGAGCGTGGTCTTGCCGGAGGACTCGGGGCCGTAGATCTCAATGATGCGGCCTCGCGGGAGTCCGCCAATGCCGAGCGCAACATCAAGCGCGATCGACCCCGTCGGAATCACCGCCACAGGAGCACGCTCATCGGACCCAAGGCGCATGACGCTGCCCTTGCCGAACTGACGATCGATTTGTGCGAGAGCGGTCTCGAGGGCTTTCTCGCGATCTGCTGCTGAAGGCATTGCGGTCTCCTGTTTCAACTCGTGTGCGGTGTGCCTATCTGCTGTCGCTCCTCGTCCGGCCGATGGAGCAAGGCCGGACGGTTCACGACAAGGCGTGACGGCGTTCGCCGACGAGACCGACGGTACGCGTGTGGCCCGACATTGCCGGGTCTGACGCGCAGTGCGTGCAGTTACTCGTGTTCGATTGCCGCTGGGGAGGAGTCTATGCGATAGGCGAACACATGTTCGAGAGAAACCATCGCGCGGCGTGTCGCGCACGCAGTACCGACCGCGACGTGAGCAGGGTGACTATCCGCGCCGGGGCTCGGGGCGACCCGCGCCATACCAGCGCTCGCGCGGAACATCCATCGCAGCGCACAGCGCCAACCACACTTCGCGAGGCGGCGTTCCGGCGGTGAGGGCCTCATCGGCCGTGCGGTCGCCCAGTGACGAGATCACCAAATCACGCACGAGACTGCGCCCGTAGGCGTCTCCGAACTCGTCGACGATCGCGCGGGCGAACTCGCTACGAGTCACGAGCGGTGCGCGATGCGGAGGTGCGCGTCAGCGCATCGCCAGATCGACGTCAAACTCAGCAACGAGCTCGTCCGGCAGGGTGTCGGGAACAGTTCCCAGACCCTCGATGACGGCCAGGCGGTCGCCCACCT
>CAYWZI010000148.1:0-2517 GCA_964462815.1 uncultured Microbacteriaceae bacterium | reverse complement strand
GGTATCGAGCGCGTCGGCAACCGACGCGAGAATCTCGCTCGAGGCCTCTTTCTGGCCGCGCTCAACCTCACTCAGGTAGCCGAGCGCAACACTTGCGCGGCTCGCGACCTGTCGCAGCGTACGACCCTTTTGCAGGCGCACGTCGCGGAGGACCTCACCGATTTCTTGTCGAACCAGAACCATGGGGACCTCCTTCATTAACATCTCGGGCGGTGCTTCGCCGGGTCGATCACGATACCCGATCTGAATGTCTTCACTGTAATCGCCGGCACCTGTGGATCAGTTGTCAGCTTGCTGTCTGTAACACGACTGTCACCCACGACATTCCCTAGAGCCGTGCTGAATTCTTCCGTCACGGTGTTCCCTCACCGACACCCACGCGTCTGAGAAGGAACACCAGCGCCGCGTCGACGGTGTGGGCGCGAATGGACGCCCGATCCCCCGACAGCGACAGTTCGTGCACCGCGGTGCCCGCCTGATCAGCGACCGCGATATAGACCAGCCCGACAGGGGCGTCGCCTTGCGCATCGGGGCCCGCGACTCCGGTGGTGGCGATTCCCACATCGGCCGGATGCCCCCCGACCGCCGCGGCGACGCGAACCCCCTCGGCCATGAGCGCAGCGACCCGCGCGTCCACGGGTCCCGACTCGGCCAACAGTTCTGCCGGCACGCCCAGCAGGCTGCTCTTGAGCGCGGTGTCATAGGCGACGATGGCGCCCCGCAGAACGGCGGAAGCACCCGGCACGCTGACGAGTTCGGCCGACAGCGCTCCCCCGGTGAGGGATTCCGCGACGGCAAGAGTGCGACCGTCCCGCATGAGGGCGGCGATCACGGCTGCAGCCTGCGTCACGCCTGCTTGTCGCGATTCAGTCGCCACGCTTGCACCAGATAGTCGATGCCCGTTACCACGGTGAGCACAACCGCCGCCGACATCAGCACGGTGTTCACGACGTGGATCCATTCGCCGAACCACTGCCAGAACGGAACGAGCGCGAACGAGATGGCAACAGACTGCACGACGGTTTTGAGCTTGCCCCCGCGCGACGCGGGCACCACGCGGTCACGCAGCACCATGAAGCGGTAGAGAGTGATTCCCCATTCGCGCACGAGAATGATGACGACGACCCACCAGGGCAGCTCGGCGAGCACGGCGAGCATCACGAGCGCAGCACCCGTGAGCAGCTTGTCGGCGATGGGGTCGAGCAGAATTCCGAGATCGGTCACAAGGTTGCGCCGGCGCGCGAGCATGCCGTCAACGCCATCGGTCGAGATCGCAACGATGAAGAGCACCGCGGCGGCGATGCGCAACGGCCCGTCGGCCCCACCGTCGAGCACGAGCAACACGACGAACACAGGTGCGAGAAGGATGCGCACGACCGTGATGATGTTCGCAAGGTTGCCACTGCTCGCGGGAGTCTCGCCAGCGCGCACGACGCGGCCGCGCATCGAGTACGACCGATCGGTGCTCTCAGCCACAGAACTCTCCGGTTCATCGGCGGCTCTGCCCGCGTGGGCGTCAGTCGCGGTCGGTCAGCTTCCAGGCATCCTCGTCAGAGTCGCCCTCCACCTCAGGATACCCCTCGAGGCGTCGCTCGACGGGGTCGTCAGCCGCGGCGAGCGTCGAGGGAGCATCCTCTCCCCGCAGTCGGGCGAGCACGTCGGGCAACTGGTCGGGGCTCACGAGCACATCACGCGCTTTCGAGCCTTCTGAGGGTCCGACGATCTCACGCGATTCGAGGAGGTCCATGAGGCGTCCGGCCTTGGCGAAGCCCACGCGCAACTTGCGCTGCAGCATCGAGGTCGAGCCGAACTGCGTGCTGATGACGAGCTCGGCGGCCGCGAGGAGCACCTCGAGGTCATCCCCAATGTCCGCATCGATCTCGCGCTTGGTGGTCTCAGCCGCGACGTCCTCGCGGTATTCGGGCTGAGCCTGCTTCTTGACGTGGTCGACAACGGCGGCGATCTCGGCTTCCGTCACCCACGCGCCCTGCACGCGAATCGCTTTCGAGGCACCCATCGGCAGGAAGAGCGCGTCGCCCTGGCCGATGAGCTTGTCGGCGCCCGGCTGGTCGAGAATCACGCGACTGTCGGTCATGCTCGAGACAGCGAAGGCAAGTCGGCTCGGCACGTTTGCCTTGATGAGCCCTGTCACGACGTCGACGCTCGGGCGCTGGGTGGCGAGCACGAGGTGGATTCCCGACGCGCGAGCGAGCTGCGTAATGCGCACGATCGAGTCTTCGACGTCGCGCGGCGCCACCATCATGAGGTCGGCGAGCTCATCGACGACGACGAGCAAGTAGGGGTATGGCTGGAGTTGCCGCTTGCTGCCCTCGGGCAGAACGATCTCGTTCGCGAGCACAGCCCGGTTGAAATCGTCGATGTGCCGGAAGCCAAACGACGCGAGGTCGTCGTAGCGCATGTCCATCTCTTTCACGACCCACTGCAGCGCTTCGGCCGCCTTCTTGGGGTTCGTGATGATCGGAGTGATGAGGTGGGGCACGCCTTGGTAGGCAGCGA
>CAYWZI010000147.1:0-5648 GCA_964462815.1 uncultured Microbacteriaceae bacterium | reverse complement strand
GCTGTGCTCGTCGGCTATGGCGCGAAAGGCCACGTCGCGTCACGTCGCACGCGCGGCCGCGCGACGGCGACGCCTTCTGCGCCCGCTGCGGCAGCCGCGCCGCGCCTTACCTCGGTGCCTGCCGCCGACTCGGGGCCGGTCATCGCGAAGCCCCCCATTCGCAAGCTCGCGAAAGACCTCGATGTTGACCTCACGGCCGTGACGGCGACGGGCCTTGCGGGCGAGATCACGCGCGACGACGTTATTCGGCACGCGCAACAGGCGAGCGTTTTCCGCAACATCCAGACGCCCGAGTGGCCCAACGAGCGCGAAGACCGCATTCCCGTTAAGGGCGTGCGCAAGGCCATCGCCGCTGGCATGGTGAAGAGTGCCTTCAGCGCGCCGCACGTGAGTGTGTTCGTCGATGTCGACGCGACGCGCACGATGGAGTTCGTCAAGCGCCTCAAGGCGAGCCCCGACTTCGCGGGAATCAAGGTGTCGCCGCTCCTCATCATGGCCAAGGCCATGATCTGGGCCGTGCGCCGCAACCCTACGGTCAACTCAACGTGGACCGACACCGAGATCATCGTGCACCACTTCGTGAACTTTGGATTCGCCGCGGCGACCCCCCGCGGGCTCGTCGTTCCAAACGTCAAGAACGCGCAAGACCTGAGTTTGCGCGAGCTTGCTCAGGCGATCGAGCTCATGACCAACACGGCGCGCGACGGCAAGCTGCAACCAACCGACATGGCCGACGGCACCATCACCATCACCAACATCGGCGTCTTCGGCATGGACACCGGCACGCCAATTCTGAACCCGGGCGAGGTCGCGATCGTCGCGCTCGGCACGATCAAGCAGAAGCCGTGGGTGGTCGACGGCGAGGTGCGTCCGCGCTTCGTCACGACGATTGGTGGATCCTTCGATCACCGCGTTGTGGACGGCGACGTCGCGAGTCGGTTCTTGGCCGACGTCGCGAGCGTCATCGAGGAGCCGGCGCTGCTGCTCGACTAAGACTCGTCGTCGGCGGGCTCGAGTAGCACGAGCGGAATCTGGCGACTCGTTCGGCGCTGATACGCGGCATAGCCGCTGTATGACTCGACCACTCGCGGCCAGAGCCGTTCCCGCTCGACGTCAGACGCCACGCGAGCGCGCATGGCGCTGGGCTGCTTGCCGACAGGGCCGACGCGCACGTCAGGATCGGCGACGATGTTGAGATACCAGGCGGGATGAGCGTCGTCACCTCCGCGTGATGCGACGATGACGAGAGCATCACCGTCGCGTGCGGCCACCGTCAGGAGCGCCGTGCGGCGCTCGCCGCTGCGGCGCCCGCGCGTCGTCAACTCGATGACGGGCATGCTTCCGAGGCGCCCGGACACGCGCCCGCCTGTCAGACGCAGCAGGACGCGATGTGCCCGGGTCATGGAGAGCATCAGCCACCGATTCGACACGGGTCAAGACTACGGCGCAGCGTCACGAACGGCGGGCGAGCGATAACGGTTTTGACAACCATTATCAATAACGCCTACTCTCAAAGAGTTGCCGCAGGTTGTCGACGCGTGTCGACCCGAAGTGATCGAGAGAGCTTGCCCATGACACACCGCATCGCTGCCGTACCGGCCCTGATCACCGGGTCGATCCTCGCTCTGGGACTGTCAGGGTGCGCGTCTGCCGAGCCGGCCGCGGAGCCGGGAATCTCTGTCGTTGCGACAACGACCCAGGTCGCTGACTTCACGACGCAGGTCGCCGGCGATGCCGCTCAAGTAACCTCCCTCATTCAGCCGAACCAGAGTTCACACAGCTTCGACCCCACTGCGGCTGATCTCGCGGCGCTCGCGAACGCCGACGTGCTCGTCATCAACGGAGCAGGCCTCGAAGAGTGGCTCGATGGCGCGATCGAGGCTTCGGGCTTTGCGGGAACCACCATTGACGCAAGCACGGGCGTCACGCTTATGGAGTTCGCCACAGAAGAAGAGCACGCCCACGAAGGCGAAGAAGAGGCACATGCCGACGAGGCTCACTCTGAGGAGGGCGACGATCACTCGCACGATCATGACCACTCAAAGGAGGAAGAGGCCGCGGCCGAGCCCGCACCCGTGGCGACCGCGGAGGCCACCGAAGACGAGCACGACCACGCGCACGAGGGCGACGACCCGCACATCTGGACGAGCGCGGGCAACGCCATCGCGATGGTCGAAGCGATCGCCGACGGTCTCGCCGATGTTGACGCCGAGAACGCCGATGCTTTCTCGGCCAACGCCGCGGCCTACATCGCGCAGCTGGAGGCGCTCGACGCCTGGATCATCGAGAACATGGAACAGGTTGACCCCGCTGACCGATTGCTCGTGACCAACCACGAGGCCTTTGGCTACTTCGTCGACGCCTATGGCGTGACCTTTGTCGGCGCGGTGATTCCGAGCTTCGACGACAACGCTGAAGTGAGTGCCGCCGACATTGAGAAGCTCGTCGACGCCATTCGCGACTCTGGGGCGCCCGCGGTCTTCTCCGAGACCTCGCTGTCACCGGAGGCGGCCGAGACGATTGCCGCAGAAGCAGGCGTCGCGGTGTTCAGCGGCAACGAGGGTCTCTTCGGTGATTCGCTCGGCCCGGAGGGCAGCTCGGGCGAGACGTACATCGCGAGCATGATTCACAACGTCACTGTCTTGATCGAGGCGTGGGGCGCGAGCGTGACCGCTCTGCCCGTGGAGTTGTCAGAATAGGCGCATGCCCACTTCTTCCGGTACGACGCCCGACTCGGTGACCGAGTCGGGCGTCGCCGTTGCCGCCGAGAACGCTGCCTTTCGCTACGGCGCCGACGCTCCCGTCGCCACGGGGGTCACCGTGACGGTTCGTGAGGGCGAAGCATTGGCTCTCATTGGTCCGAATGGCGCCGGCAAGTCGACGATCATCTTGGGGCTCTTGGGCCTCACGACGCTGCACGCGGGCCAGCTGACGGTGCTCGGCACGTCGCCGGTTGGTGCGCGAGGGTCGGTCGGGTACGTGCCGCAGTCGCTCAGCCTTGACCCCTACTTTCCCGTTTCGCTCGAACAGGTTGTCGGTATGGGTCGCTATCGCAAGCTCGGGTGTCGGTGGCCCGGGCGTGATGATCGCCTTGCCGTTCGTCGCGTTCTCGAGCGAGTCGGACTCTCCGCCCTGCGTCGTCGTCGATTCGGGATGCTCTCCGGCGGCCAGCAGCAGCGCGGCCTCCTCGCCCGCGCCTTGGTGAGCAACCCCAAACTCATGGTGCTCGACGAGCCGTTCAACGGGCTCGACCAGACCAATCGCGAGTCGCTGTTGGAGATCGTGCGCGAGTTGAAGGCTGCCGGCGTTGCGTTCATCATTTCGACACACGACCTCGACCTTGCCCGCGAGGTGTGCGACGCGGTGCTGTTGATCAATCGCGAGCAGATCGCTGTGGGTCGCACTGACGATGTGCTGACGCTGCAGAACCTCGAACTCGTCTTCGCCGGGCATCAGATCGAGCTCGATGAACACACGGTCATGGTGCCGCCGCACGAGGGTCACGCCTGACGGCGGCGCGTATCCATGACCATCGTCGACTGGCTGTTCGGCCCGTTTGCCCTGCCGTTCATTGCGCGGCCCATGCTGGTCATGGTGATTCTCGCGATCACGGTAGGCGTCGCCAGTGTGCTGGTCACCTTGCGGTCGCTCCAGTTCGTCGGCGACGGACTCGTGCACGCGATCTTTCCGGGCATTGTCGTGGGGTTCACGATCGCTGGTCGAGACGGGCTGCTCGTTGGCGGACTCATCGCCGCCGCGATTGGGGCGGTCGCTCTCACGCTCATCGGTCGCCGAGCGCTGAGCAACGACTCGGCGATTGCCATTGTGCTGACCACGATGTTCGCGGTGGGAGTCATCATCGTGTCTCAGCAGTCGGGTTATGTGGGTCAACTCGAAGAACTGCTTTTCGGTCGGCTATTGACGGTGACCGAGAGTGACGTCGTCACGACCGCAGTAGTCGCGGGCCTCGCGCTCGTCGCGCTGCTCGTCGTTGCCCGCACGCAGGTGTTTCGCGCTCATGATGAGCGAGCGGCGCTCGCGGCCGGTCACCGGGTGCTGGCCAGTGATCTCGTGGCTGCCGTAGCGATCGCCATGCTCGTTGTGGTGGCCACCGCCGCAGTGGGCAACCTACTGGCCCTTGGGTTGCTGATCGTGCCGGGGGCTTTCGCGCGACTGCTCACCGACCGACTGCTGCTCTTGGTACCCCTCGCGATCGCGGTAGGCATCGTCGCCAGTTGGGCAGGTCTGTGGTCGGCGTATCGGGCATCCGTCGACCTGTCTATTCCGCTGCCCGGCGGCGCCGCCGTCATCGCCATGCTCGTGCTCATTTACCTCGTGACGCTCGGGCTTCGTCACGTGCTTCCGTCGCGAGCCCACACCGGCAGTGTGCGGCGCAGTGCTCTCGATCGACCGGTTGTCGGCGCATGATCGTCGTGGTGGCCGAGGTACCGATTCCGGTGATCGGGTTCTTTGAGCGAGCGCTGATCGAAGCCGTTCTGGCGGGTGCACTGGCTGGACTCGTCGGCACATTGGTGGTTTTGCGCAAACGGGCGTTCTTCACGACGGCGCTCACCCACGCCACCTTCCCGGGCGCAATGGTGGCGGCGGTGCTCGGATTCAGCGTGGTGCTCGGGTCGGCCCTTTTCTCTATCGTGCTTGTTGGTCTGATGACAGTGATCGCGCGGGCTCGCGGGCAAGGCGGCCAGGTCGCGGCAGGCGTGGTTCTGACCTTCGGCTTTGCGCTCGGCGCGATCGTGCAGGCAGCTAACCCCTCACTGCCGATCTCGGTCGAGAGCTTCCTCGTTGGATCGATCGTCACGGTGGGCTGGGCCGATATCGGCCTCACTGCGGCAGTGCTCGTGATCGCTGCGATTGTGCTCGCGCTGCGCGGTCGGCACATTGTGTTTGCGACCGTCGACGAGCTCGGCTATCGCGCGGCGGGGTTCCGACCGTGGGTTGCGGAGGCGCTGACCGTCTCTCTGATCGGGATGACAGTCGTCGCGATCATGCCGGCGATCGGGGCGATCCTCGCGATCGCTTTGGTTGTCGGGCCCGCTTCGGCCGCGCGTTTGCTTGTCGGGTCGACGACCGCCGTCTTTGCGGTCGCACCGGTGATCGGGGCTCTCGCTGCCGTCATCGGAGTAGTACTCTCACGAGAGTTCGCGATCAGTGCGGGAGGGGCAATCGCACTCGTGGTCGCGGCCCTGGTCGCCCTCGCAGTGATTGCACACCGTGTTATCCCCGTACGCTGGAAGAGATATGAAACGGAACACCTGGCAACGTGAGGCGGTGCGAACAGCGCTCGCCAAGAACGATCAATTCGTGAGTGCGCAATCCCTGCACTCAGCGTTGCGCACCGGAGGGACGAGCATCGGGCTCGCGACCGTCTACCGCGCGCTCGCTGATCTCGCCGTCGAGGGCGAAGCTGACTCGCTGCAGCAAGAGGGCGAGTCGCTGTACCGTGCGTGCACACCGGGCAGCCACCATCACCACTTGATCTGCCGAAATTGCGGCCTCACGGTCGAAATCGAGGCGACCGCCGTTGAAAACTGGGCGCGCCAGGTTGCTACGGAGCACGGTTTCACGCGAGCCGAGCACGTTGTCGACGTTTTCGGCCTGTGCGAAGCGTGCTCGAGATTGCAGGCCGA
>CAYWZI010000146.1:0-5671 GCA_964462815.1 uncultured Microbacteriaceae bacterium | reverse complement strand
GAGGCCACGCTCGCGCTCTGCGTCGAGGCCGTGTTGACGAAGCCATAGTCGAGAGCGGTGAGGCCTGTCTGCTTCGTGAGCGTCGACATGTCGATGCTCGACGCCCCATCGACGGCCGACACGATGGGAAACTCGGCGGTGCCGCCGGGATACTGCAGAGTGACCTTCTGGTCTCCGTCGCTCACTGCGCCTCCTCGCGGGATGTGATCAGGGTGTGATCGGTGTGGGGGCGGGGTCCCGCGAGCCATAGTGGTGGTGGCAACTCGGGAGTGACCCGGATACAGCCTATGCGCAACCTTGCACCAGTCACGCACCGGCCAACAGCGGAGCTCAGACCTTGTCGAGGTGCACCAAACGCGCCGCCGCCGCCGCGATGCGCTCGTCGGTCGCGGTGAGGGCAAGGCGCACGTGCTGAGACGCGTCACCCTCATAGAACGTGCCGGGTGCCGCGAGAATGCCGTGGTCAGCAAGCGCCGCGATCGTGGTGAGTGCGGGCTCGCCGCGCGTGCACCACAGATAGAGACCCGCTTCGGAGTGGTCGATACGAAAGCCCGCACTCTCGAGCGCTGCGCGCAACACGTCGCGCCGCTGCCGGTAGCGCTCGCGCTGCTCGGCGACGTGGTGCTCATCACCCAGAGCGGCGATCATGGCGGCCTGCACCGGGGCCGGCGGGATCAGCCCGGCATGCTTGCGCACCTCGAGCACCTGGCGCACGAGCGCCTCATCACCGGCGATGAAGGCCGCACGATAGCCCGCGAGGTTCGACTGCTTGCTGAGCGAGTACACGCTGAGCACGCCCGTGTGGTCGCCATCGGTGACGAGAGGGTCGAGGATGCTGGGCACACGCGCGTCGTCGCCCGAGGCGGGCGGCGCAGAGTCGGCGGGTGTCGGGTTCCAGAGTGCCCCCTGCCAGCCCAGTTCGGCGTAGCACTCGTCGTTGACAATCACGGCCCCGAGTTGGCGCGCCCGTGCAACCGCAGCGCGCAGAGCATCGACGCCGAGCACGGCTCCCGTCGGGTTGCCCGGGCTGTTGAGCCACACGAGTCGAGTCGATGCAGGCCACGCTGACGGGTCATCCGCTGCGACGCCGGTCGTGCGAGCGATTGCCGCCCCGACGGCGTAGGTCGGGTAGGCCGTGCGCGGATACACCACGGTGTCACCCTCACCGAGGCCGAGCAACACGGGCAGGAGCGCGACGAGCTCTTTGCTGCCGATGGTCGGGAGCACAGCATCCGTCGAGAGCCCGGTCACGCCGCGACGGCGCGCGTACCAGTCGACGATCGCCTCGCGCAGTGCGAGCGTGCCTGACGTGGTCGGGTAAGCGTGCGCATCGGTGGCGGCCATGAGGGCCTCGCGAATGATTGCGGGAGTCGGGTCGACGGGCGAGCCGACCGAGAGATCGACGATGCCGTCTGCGTGCTCACGGGCTCGCGCGGCGAAGGGCGCGAGGGAGTCCCACGGAAAGTCGGGTAACGCGCGCTTCGCATCAGGGCGAACGCCATTTCTGGCTTCCGCTGCGGCGCCAGCGCCGACGGCCGTCCCGGCCGTCGGGTCACTGGAGTCGATCAACGATTCACGCTTGCTGCGGCGGCACAGCGGCGACCACCGGGTGGTCACCCGACATTACGCCGACCTTGGCCGCTCCGCCGGGCGAGCCGATCTCGCTGAAGAACTCGACGTTCGCGGTGTAGTAGTCCGCCCACTTCTCGGGCAGATCGTCTTCGTAGAAGATCGCCTCGACCGGGCAGACCGGCTCGCACGCCCCACAGTCGACGCATTCGTCGGGGTGGATGTAGAGCATCCGGTCGCCCTCATAGATGCAGTCGACCGGGCACTCATCGATGCACGCGCGGTCTTTGAGGTCAACGCACGGAAGGGCGATTACGTAGGTCACGGCAGCGGTTCTCCCCCACTGGTCATCGAGACGTCGTGTCAGTGGGCGACATGACGTCGGGGTACTGCTCCATCGTATCGGTAGCGCGGTCGGGAGCCCGCTGGACGTTCGGCCACGCCAGCGCGAAAAACACGATGGCGGTGACGCCGCCGAGCCAGGCGTATCCGACCGCATTGGCGGGCACGAGCACCGACGAGCCCACGACCGTCGCGAGCGGACCGGCGACGACGGCCACGCCGATCGACCCTGCCGCGGCGGGTGTGCGCACCCCGCCCCAGATGCGCAGGCCCACGATGTAGAGGCCGATCGTCAGGAGGGCGATGGCGACCCCGAACGGTGGGAGCGACTGGTGGGCAAATGTGCCGACAAACCCGAGAGCGGCACCGCCCCCGAGGCACAACGCGATGACTCCCGCCCGAACCGGCAGGGTCATGCGCACAAAGTCGGGCTCAGGCATCCAGCCGCAGCATCCACCCGTGCGGGTCGGCGCGCCGCCCGTACTGAATGTCGGTGAGTTCCTCCCGCAGCGACATCGTCAGCTCGCCGGCCTCGGCGTCGGCGCTGCCGATCTCGAAGTCGGCCGCCTTGATCATCGCGATCGGGGTGACCACGGCGGCCGTGCCACACGCGAAGGCCTCGACGATGTCACCGGAGGCCGCACCCTCACGCCACTCGTCAATGCTCACGCGGCGACGCTCGACCGTGTGGCCGCGATCTTCAGCGAGTTGCAAGATCGAATCGCGCGTGATGCCCTCGAGAATCGAGTCGCTCAGGGGGGTTACGAGGGTGCCGTCGTTGTAGACGAGCACGACGTTCATGCCGCCGAGCTCTTCAAGCCACTTGCCTTCGACCGAGTCGAGGAAGAGCACCTGCGCGCAACCGTGCTCGGCCGCCTCGGCCTGAGCGACGAGCGACGAGGCATAGTTGCCGCCGGTCTTGGCAGCACCCGTTCCGCCCTTGCCGGCGCGCGAGTACTGCGTCGAGAGCCAGATCGACACGGGCTTGACGCCCCCGTGGAAGTAGGCGCCAGCGGGCGAGGCGATGACGTAGAACGCGACCTTGTTCGCGGGGCGCACACCGAGGAACGCCTCCTTCGCGAACATGAAGGGGCGCAAGTAGAGGCTTGTCTCGGGGGCGCTCGGCACCCAGTCGCCGTCGACCGCAATGAGCTGCTGAAGCGCCTCGATGAAATACTGCTCGGGCAATTCGGGCAACGCCAGACGCTTCGCCGACCGCTGGAGGCGCCGGGCGTTGGCGTCAGGCCGGAACGACCAGATCGAGCCGTCCGCGTGGCGGTAGGCCTTCAACCCCTCGAAAATCTCTTGCCCGTAGTGCAGTACCGATGCGGCCGGGTCGAGCGAGATCGGGCCGTAGGGCTGCACGCGCGGGCGGTGCCAGCCCCCCATTTCGCTCCAGCAGATGTCGACCATGTGGTCGGTGAAGTGTTTGCCGAAACCGGGGTCAGCGAGAATCGCGTCGCGCTCGGCTGCGGGGCGCGCAGAGTCATTGCCGGTCACCGACCAGGTCAGGTCACGCGTAGCCATCGGAAGCAGGTTCGTCATCGGTTGTCCTCGAGAGGTCGCCGGTGGCCAAGGGCCCCGGGAGAGCGTCTCTACAGCGTACTCCGCAGAGCGGAGAGGCGAGCGGGCGCATGCTCAGGCCGCCCACGCATGCGTGGCGAGCGGGCGCATGCTCGGGCCGCGCGTGCGTGGCGAGCGGGCGGATGCTCAGGCCGCGCGTGCGTGGCGAGCGTGCGGATGCTCGGGCCGCGCATGCCTGGCGAGCACTCGACGGGCTCGTGGATGCCCTCCCGCCGTCAGACCAGTCGAGCCAGAATGGCGTCCCCGACCTCGGAGGTGCTGCGGGGCGAACTCGGGCGCTCGGCAAGGTCGGCGAGCACCGCGGCGCGGACGCGCGCCGCGGCATCCGTCAGCGCCTGCTGCTCGAGCAGAATCGCGATCGAGAGAATCGCGGCGGTGGGGTCGGCCTTCTGCTGCCCCGCGATGTCGGGGGCCGAGCCGTGCACGGGCTCGACCATGCTCGGAAACGCGCCGTCGGGGTTCAGGTTGCCCGATGCCGCGAGTCCGATGCCGCCGCCGATCGCCGCAGCGAGGTCGGTGAGAATGTCGCCGAATAGGTTGTCGGTGACAATCACGTCGAACCGTGACGGGTCGGTGACCATGAAGATCGTCGCGGCATCGACGTGGAGATAGTCGACGGTGACGGATGCGAACTCGGGCGCGATGCGATCAACCGTGGACTGCCACAACGACCCGGCGTGTACGAGCACGTTGGTCTTGTGCACGAGCGTGAGCTTCTGGCGACGCGCGACCGCTTGCGCGAACGCGAAACGCACGACCCGCTCGACGCCGAACGCGGTGTTCAGCGACACTTCCGTCGCGACCTCGTGGGGTGTGCCCTGACGGAACCGACCACCGTTGCCGACGTAGGGGCCTTCGGTGCCCTCGCGGACGACCACGAAGTCGACGGCGCCCGGATTGCTCAAGGGCGACGCAATGCCGGGGGCGAGCAGCGTCGGCCGCAGGTTGACGTAATGATCGAACGCGAACCGCAGCTTCAGTAGCAAGCCGCGCTCGATGATGCCTCCGGCGAGGCGAGGGTCACGAGGGTCACCGCCGACGGCACCGAAGACGATCGCGTCGTGCTTCGAGAGTGCGTCAAGGGTGTCGTCGCTGAGAATCTGACCCGTCGCGAGGTAGTGCTCGGCACCGAGTGCATACTCCGTCTCGCGCACGACCGCGTCGCCACCGACCGCCGCATGAAGCACGCGGAGTGCCTGAGCGGTGACTTCGGGGCCGATGCCATCCCCACCGATCACGGCCAGATCGAGCGTGCGGGCGCCCTCGCGTGAGTTAGTCACAGTGTCCTCCCAGGTTCATGGCGATCTCCCGGGAACACGGGGATGCACGGCCTCTCCAGCGTAGTCGGGCCTGCACCATCAGCGTCGTGTCGACTGAGTCAGGATCGCTTCGTCCGTCTCACCTTCACAGGGTGACGGGTCAGTGGGCCAAAAAGTCGGCGACCAATACGCTCATGTCACCAACTGAAGGGGGCGCTCTCATGAGCATCGCATCCGGAATCTTTCTGCTCGCGCTCGGCGCGATTCTTGCCTTTGCCGTGCAGGCCAACCTCACGTGGATCACAATCACGACCGCCGGCTACATTCTCATGGCCGCGGGTGTTCTCGTGACGATCAGTTCGATCGTGATGGCGGTTATGGCGCGCAAGCGCTCGACCATCATCGTTGAGCACACGGGGGTCGACGCCAACGGCAACACCGTGACGCGTCGCGAGTCAAAGGCGACCGACCCGCGCTAGGGCTGGAGGCGCGCGCTACTGCTCGACGCGTGTCGGCGCACTATCGCTCAACGTGTGACGGTGAGCTTCCGCTCGAGACGAGTGCGCGCGCTACTGCTCGACGATCGTGATCTCGCGCATGACGCTCGCATCGATCGCCGTGCGCACACGCTCGAGCAACTCGTCGGGAACGCGCGAGTCGACGGTCAGCACACTGAGTGCTTGGCCGCCGGCCGTGTGCCGGGCGATCTGCATGCCCGCGATGTTGATCGAGGCCTCACCGAACTCTTTGCCATAGATCGCCACGATGCCGGGGCGGTCGGTGTAGATCATGACGATGAAGTGCTCAGCCATGGGCACTTCAACGTCGTAGCCGTTGATCTCGACGATCTTCTGCACTTGCTTCGCACCCACGAGCGTGCCACTCACCGAGAGCTGCGTTCCGTCGCTCAGCGAGCC
>CAYWZI010000145.1:973-5677 GCA_964462815.1 uncultured Microbacteriaceae bacterium | reverse complement strand
GCTCGCCGCTCTGCTGCCCGCCGTCGCCTCGGGTCGTCAGTTCCGCGAGACGTCGACCGAAGAGGTCGTGCCGTTCCGTCGACAACTCGTCGACGGGTGGCACTTCATCATGGGCAACCGCATGTTGCGGACGCTGTGGTTCTTCAGCATCCCTGTCGCCATTTTGTTCTCGGCATCGGGCGCCACTCTCGTGCTGTTCGTGCTTGACACGCTGGAGGTTCCCGAAGCGACGTTCGGACTCTTCTTGCTGTCGGGAGCCATCGGCGGCCTCCTCGGCTCGCTCGTGGCTTCTCGGCTTGCCCGCCGCTTCGGTCTCGGGCCCGTCATGGCGACCGCGAACCTGCTCGCCGGAATCTTGGTCTTGCTCACGGGGCTCCTGCCCGTGCCGCTCGCGGCGATCCTGTTGTTCGGGCTCGGCGCCATGACGACGACCGTCTGGAACGTGCTCATCATGTCGTTCCGGCAGGCGATCATTCCGGGCCGACTCCTGGGCCGCGTGCACGGCACGTGGCGCACGCTGCTGTGGGGCACCATGCCGATCGGGTCGATGCTCGGGGGCGCGCTCGCGCTCATTGACCTCACCGTGCCCTGGATCGTCGGCGGCGCCGGCATCACCGTGCTCGGCATCATCTTCTTCCGCTTCTTGATGACGCTGCCCAACCCGGAAGACATCGACAACGGGGATGCTCCGCCTCCCGTCACCGGAACCATTCCGGTCATGCCCGCCGCCTGAATCGAGCCGCCGTGCCCTACTCACTCGCCCGACTGCCGTTTCCGCCCGCCACGCGGCACCTCGTGCTTGCCGCGCGCACGGTGCTCGCAGCCGCCGGCGATGACCGTTTTGTGCGCGTGCGTCTTGCCGAGGCTCGGCCGGGCGAACTCGCGGGCTTCGTCGCACCCGGCGGGGGAGACCACGTGCGCGTCGTCGTCGCGCCCGGCGGTGGCGAGGTGCCGCTGGGCCCCACGGGCGAGCCGCTCGGCGAGAGCCGCACCGAGACGGTGGTCGAGCACTCCGTCGACGAGGGGTGGATCGACCTTGATGTTCTCGTCCACGCATCCTTGGGTGCGTCGGCGGGCCTGATCGGCCCGTGGGCGGCGTCGGCCCCTCTCGGCTCGCCCGCCGTCATGATGGGGCCCAAGGGTTCGGTCGTGTTGTCCGGCGCACCGGGCGAGGTCGTGCTCGCGGGTGACGACAGCGCCCTGCCGGCCATACGCCGCTACCTTCGGATGCTCGGCCCGAGCATCACGGGCCACCTCCTCCTCGAAACGCGACTTGACCTTCCGGCGCTTGGCATCGAGCCACCGTCGGGCGCGCGCGTGAGCATCCTGTCGCCGGAGCCGGACCCGAGCACTGCTCTCGCTGAAGCCCTGCGGGCACTGCCCGCGCCGACCGACCCGCTCGAGCGTTTCGTCTTTGCGTGCGGCGAGCAGTCGCTCGTTGCTCCCGCGCGCGCCCTGCTCGCAACCTGGGGCATCGACATCGAGCGCGCTGTCGTCAAGGGCTACTGGAAGCGCTAGCTCCCACCCACCCGCCCCTTCCCGCTGCCCGCCCAGCCCCGCCCGCGCAGCCCGCCCGCCCTGCTCCCGCGCGCAATCGTTGCGGCCCCCGCCCTGCCCCGCGCACCTTCCACAACGACGGAACGCGTGAGCCAGATTCACCCGTTCCGTCGTTGTGGAAGGGCGCGAACCGTCGTGGTGGTTCGGTCGAACCGCCGACGGCGCGCTCATGCCGTCGTCAAAGGCTATGCGAGCGCTGACTCGCCGTTCACGCGCTACGGCGTCTCGCTCGCCCGCAGCCAGTCGAGCAAGGCGCGCACGGTGGGTTCGGGCGCATCGCGGTGCACGCTGTGTCCGGCGCCGCGCACGACAACGCACTCGAAGAGCGGATTCGCCGCGAGCACCGAGGCTGCGAGTTCGCCCGCAAACATCGACCCGTGTTCAGGGTCGGCCGCGATCACGAGTGTGGGCGCGCTCACGTGGGGCACGAACGCCGTGACATCCCAGTCGTCGTTGTCGCGCACCATGCGTTCAAGCGCGAACCTCGACGCAGTCTTCGCAGAGCGCACGCGAAACTCGACGTCGAGCGGGTGCCAGTGCGGAAACTGTTCGGCCATGCTCTCCACGGTCGCTCCATCGTGGTTCGCGAGCTGGCCGGCCAGCACGGTCTCGCGGCTGGGCTCATCGACGACGAGGGCGGGGTCAAGCAAAACGAGTTGGCGCGTCCACTCGGGGTCAGTGCCTGCCGCCTGCGTCCCCGCTGCGGCTCCGATCGAGTGTCCGACCACGAGATCCCACGCCCCGCCGCCGGCCGGCCTGGTGCTGAGCAGGTCGCCCACAATGTCGTCGATGCGGTAGCGGGATGCCCGCGGCGCGTCCCCGTGCCCCCGCAGATCCACGGCCGTCGCCGACCATCCAGCCGACGCGAGCCCCTCGCTCAGCCGCCATGTGGTCTGAGCGGATGACCCCAAACCGTGCACGAGAAGCGCGCGTCGGGGGGCAGACTCATCGCCCCAGTGCCAGCGAGGCAACGTTACGGTGCTCATGGTCTGGAGCCTACTGCCGAGAATCTGCTGGGCGCGGGAATCGACGGGTGAGCATCCACGTTGCGGACTTACATGACGCGCATCATGATCATCATCGGTTCTGTTCGACCCGGCCGTGTCGGCCTCCCCGTCGCGCAGTGGGTGCGCGATCGCGTCGAGGCTGCGGGCCACGAGGTCGACCTGGTCGACCTCGCCGAGCTCAACCTGCCGTTCATGGACGAGCCCGAGATGCCCGGCAAGCGCGCGTACACCAAGCCGCACACGATCGCGTGGAGCGCTCGCGTCGAGCAGGCCGACGCCGTGCTGCTCGTGAGCCCCGAGTACAACCACAGCTACAGCCCCGCGCTCAAGAACGCGCTCGACTATCTCATGCACGAGTGGTCGAGTAAGCCTGCCGGTATCGTCGCTTACGGCGGAGCATCCTCTGGGCTGCGCGCGGCCGCCGCGCTCGATCAGGTGCTGACGACGCTCGGCATGGTGCGCGTACCCGTCGATGTCGCCATCAGCGGCCCGTCGTCGCAGGTCGCCGACGGTGTGTTCGTCGCGACCGAAAAGCAAGACGCCGTGCTCGGCCGCATGATCGACTCACTCGCTCGCTACGACACAGCGCTGCGCCCACTGCGGCCCTAGCTGACGACCTGCACCGGTTCGGTGTCGGGAATCGGGCTCGCGTCGCGTCCGCGCAAGTCGGGGTGCCACCCGCGGAACAGCACGGCGACCGTGAACCCCACGATCGCGAACGCGAGTGCGGCGAAGAGCCCGCCAATGGGGCCGATGCCGTCGATCAAGAAACCAGCGATGGCTGATCCGAGTGCGGCGCCGATGAGCTGGCCGGTGCCGAGCCAGCCGTAGGCTTCGGCCGTCTCGCTGAACTTCACGCTCGCCGACACAATGGCGAACATCACGGCGAGCACGGGCGCGATGCCGAGCCCGGCGATCACGAGGGCGAAAGCCAGCCACCAGAACTCGAGCGAGAAGGGCGCGGCGGCCATTCCGACGACGACGATCGCGAACCGCCGCGCGAGCGCCCACGGCCCGATCGGCAGATGGCCCATCGACAGGCCGCCGACGAGAGACGCGATGGCCCAAATGCCGAACAGGATGCCCGCTTCGGTTCCGCCCTCGCCGAATACCGCCACGACCCCGACTTCGATCGACGCGGCCGAGCCGATGAGAAGAAAACCGGAGACGGTGGCGAGCAGTACGGCGCGGTTCTTGAGAACGACCCCGATGCGGCGACGGCTGGGCGGAATGCGCACCTTGCCGACCTCGGGGCTCGCGATGAACCAGATGCCGCCGCCGACGAGAAACACGCCAGCGACCGCAATCGCGACGACGCTCGACACTTGCGTCGCGAGAAGCACCGTGACGAACGGCCCCATGATCCAGATGATCTCTTGCGCCGAGGCATCCAGGGCGAACAACGGCGTCAATTGCTTGCCGGTCACCATCTTCGGGTAGATGGTGCGCACGGCCGGCTGAATCGGCGGCGTCGAGATGCCCACCACGAAGCCCACGATCATGAACAACCACAGCGGCATCAGGGCAAAGGCGATGAAGCCAATGCCGGTGCTGCAGATGAGGAGTGTGGTGATGAGCACCGGGCGCATGCCCCACCGGCCCATCCACCGACTGGTCAAGGGGCCCGCGATGGCCTGCCCAACGCTCGTGGCAGCGAGAACGAGACCGGCGGCGCCGTACGAATCAAAGATGCCTTCGATGTGAATCAGGAAGGCGAGCGAGATCATGCCCGACGGCAGCCGTGCGGTGAGCTGCGCGGCGATGATGCGCGCAACGCCGCGCGTTGTCAACAGGTCGGTGTATCCACTCACAAGATGTCCAGCCTACGGCGTGCGCGGTGCCGCTCTCGCGGGCGCTCAGGCGAGTGGATGCGCGCTCTCAGACCCCGATTCTCGGCGTATTCCCGGCACCGTGCGGCGTGACGGTGCTTGCCCACAGGCTGTGTATAACTCGGGCAACTTATCCACAGATGTGGACGACACGCCCACTACATCTTGGGTGTGAGCTTTGTCAGACCCCCGATATATAGTGATGGGACGGTGCAGGGGAACACGCGCTGTCAGCCCGGAATTCCGGGCTTTTTTGACCGAGAAGCGGCTTCCGCCGCACAGCTGCCGCGACGGCATGAGCCGCATCGCAT
>CAYWZI010000145.1:0-963 GCA_964462815.1 uncultured Microbacteriaceae bacterium | reverse complement strand
AATCGCGCCGACGAGGGCGCAAGAGGGAGAGTGGGCACGTGAGCATCACCGTTGTGAAGCGCGATGGAAGCCGGGAACCGTACGACGCCAACAAGATCAACTTGGCGATCGAGAAGGCGGCTCACGACCTCGATGACTCAATTGCCTGGGTGACCCAGATTGCGAGCGAGCTCGAACTCACGCTCTTCGACGGAATCACGACCCAGCAGCTCGACGAGGCAGTCATTCAGGTCGCCCTGCAGAACGTGAAAGACGACCCGGCCTTCGACGTGGTCGCCGCTCGCCTGTTGCTCAAGACCATTTACAAGCGCGTGCTCGGCGACTACGAGACCGACGACGAGTTGCGCGACCTCCACCGCGCCCACTTCGCGGCCTACATTCACCGGGGCGTCGACGAAGTGCTCCTCGACCCGCGGTTCCCCGACCTGTTCGACCTCGACGCCCTCGCGGAGGTTCTCGAGCCCGCGCACGACGGCTTGCTGAAGTACATCGGCGTCGTCACGCTCAACAACCGCTACGGCATCAAGGCGCGCAATAACGAGCCCCTCGAGACCCCGCAATACTTCTGGATGCGCGTTGCCATGGGTCTCTCGCTCAACGAGGCCGAACCCACCAAGCACGCCATCGCGTTCTACGAGAAGATGTCGAAGCTCGAATACCTTGCCGCCGGCTCGACGCTCGTCAACGCCGGAACGAGCTACCCCCAGCTCTCGAACTGCTTCGTCATGGAGATGCAAGACGACATCGAGCACATCGCCAAGAGCGTGCGCGATGTCATGTGGCTCACGAAGGGCACGGGCGGCATCGGCCTGGCCGTCACGAAGCTGCGCGCCCAGGGCTCGCCCATTCGTTCGAACAACACGACCTCGACCGGCCCGATTCCGTTCATGCACACGATTGACTCGGTGCTGCGTGCCGTGAGCCGGGGCGGCAAGAAGTTCGGTGCCCTGTGCTTCTACATGG
>CAYWZI010000144.1:0-5698 GCA_964462815.1 uncultured Microbacteriaceae bacterium | reverse complement strand
TGTTTGTGCCTGTGGATCAGGCCAGCAAGGACATTATTATTTATGTGCTTGGAGCTTTGACCTCTGCGGTGACGATGATCCTCGGATATTACTTTGGGTCTTCTGTCGGCAGCAAAGAGAAGTCACAACAGCTTGATGAGATTCTGGAGAAGAAATGAACTGGGCCGACTACCCTAACTTTTCCGCAAAAGAATTTGATTGTTCTCATTGCGGGCAGAACGAAATGAAGCCTGAGTTTATGGCAAAGCTACAGAAGCTGCGGGAAACCTATGGCGCACCCATGAGAGTCACTTCTGGCTACCGTTGCCCCCAGCATCCCATAGAGGCTAAGAAAGCTAGCCCTGGCGCACACGCAAGCGGTCAGGCGGCAGACATAGGGATACAGGGGTCAGATGCACACACGCTCCTCAGAATGGCCTTAGAAGCGGGTTTTGCAGGGATAGGAGTCCAGCAAAAAAGTACGGGCAGGTTTTTACACCTAGACACGCTAGAAGGCAATTTACGCCCTACCGTGTGGAGTTATTAGACCCGCAGTAGTCCCTTATCGTCATAAGGTGTTCACCAGTTTTCTGGATGCCAGTCGCTCGCTTGCCGCTGTGCTGCGCTGCGGTGACCTGCGGTGTACTTACAGTCTAAACTGTTTGTGGTAAAAATACAACTACCATCCTGGAATATCATCCTCTAGCTGGTCAAAAGACTGGGCCTTCTTCTGCGGCGCAGCTTGTTCTTTAGGGCTAACGGATAGGCTAAAAAACTTCCTGCCCGCCATCTTGCCCCCCTCCTTGCCCTCGCGCACCCAGGCACTCAGCCAGTAATCCACCCCATCTACATTTATGCTCCCCTTAAAATCGGGGTGTTTCTCTGTCTCTTTTTTATCGTTGCGGGCCAGCATCCCCGAGTTGGTATTGTCGTAGCTCATATCATCTCCACTTTCGTAAGTTGGTCAAACATCTGGTCAACCTCTGCCAGAAAATCGGTTACTTCTTTCTCGATCCAGTCTATCTCCTCTTGAGAGGGCGTATAACGCCTTATAAAGAGTTGTTGGGCCTCTGGTAGCCTGGAGTCGTAGGAAACGAAGTCAACCCATTTACGGCCCGTACACGCGCATTGCAAGATCATCTGCGGCTTATGCTCTTCTGGGACTACGCCCGCAAGCACCCAGCCAATATGAGTCGTGCTGTTAGGACACTTAATCTCTACTAGGCCATCGTCTACTAGACCGTCTGGCGATGCCCCGCAGAAGGGGATGCTTGGGTGATCTACAAACCCAACATCCTTTACTAAACGACCCGTCTTCTGTTCGTAGGCTTCCTTGGCCCGTGGCTCTTCCTCTATGCCGCGTGTCATGGCGGGCGTTACAAACTTGTCCACCACATCGCCTGTAAGCCTCTCACACAGAATCTCTATCTTCAGAGCCTTACGCTCCGCAGAATCGTCTCCGTTCTTGAGCCTCTTAACTATGGCTTTTGTGCGGCTGGCGGTGGCCTTCCCACACCTCTGGTTATGCCAAGCACCACTACCCTGTAACTTGTTTTCTTCTCTCACAGCATTTCTCCTACTTTGTCATAGAATTCCTTGCTAACTACTTCTAGCAAGGCGTGTTCTTCTTCTGTGTGGTCTCCGTGTTTAATCTTGTTTCGGAGCCAGTACGCAAAGTCGTCCGCAGCACCTCGTACCTTTGGAGCTTCTAGGTACATCTGGGCCTCGTCTGATGTCTCACATTTTAACAGTATCTCAATCATTTTGTTTCGTTCCCCAGAGTTGAACGCAAGTAGATTCAAGGCGAGGGTCTACAGGGTTGAGCTTCAAAATATCTTGTGACCCTGCCTTGTAAGCCTCAATAATTTCTGCGGTCTTGAACCCACTCTCTCGTTTAGCCTCCTCCCGAATATCTACGATCCTGTTGTAGCCCGCGGCAAGCAGGATGCCCATGATAAAACCCATAAGCCAGTTCATAGGAACATCAACCCAAAAAAGAGCAGCATCAAAACGGCTACTGTTCCAAGTCCGTCAAGCGTTGCAGCTTTTGCTTCCTCGCGTCTAAGGCGTTGGCATACGCCATATCTAAAGATGTCATAGCCCACTCCTGTAGATGAAACGCCTCTTTTTGGATTTCTATACATCGCGTAATTACCTCCTCAAGTTCTTTTGTTTCTAAAAGGGATGCTGCCGTTAGGTCTCGTAAAGCCGCACACAAGGCGGTGATTCTGACTACATTTGCTCCGTGGTTCGACATACCTCTTCCTTTCGTTTGCTAAAAATAGATTGCATTACTTTCCTATCTGCTTCACTCATAGCCCCCCAGACCGTCTTAAGATCCGCAAGTGAACCACAAGCGTTTACCGCCTTGGTCATCTTTTCCACGCGGGGATCGGGTTTGTTCTCCTGCTGGTAGATGGCGTTTTGTACTTCATCCGCACTCGCAATCTCAGAACCTCCGTAGCCCGCAAAGGCTAAGGCTCGTCCTACTGCTGAACTCTCGCAGTTCTCTAGTGCTGAGGTCTGGTTGATCTGGCTAGAGGAACGCTTCTCTTCTGCGTGGCCTGAAGCGATAGTGACGCTTGCAGAATCACATATCTCTGCGCGGACTACCACGCGGTCGTCATCCATGTGAACAATGTCCGTGTGGATCTGCCAGTCTGGATGGTCCACGCGGAACTGCTTAATTCTGTAAGCGACCGTTAAATACTCTTTGCCTCGGATATTTACCTTGCCTGTATTACTCATCTGATTCTCCCAGTTGGAATGTGAGTGGTTCTTTAGAAAACATCTCTACCCTTAACTCGCCATCTTTATGCTTGATGACAAGCGTGGTGTAGTGAGTTTGAGTGCTGTCTTTCTTATGTTGTATTAGGGATAACCCCTCCGCGTAATGTACGGTTAAGTCCATTTAGATAACCTCCATGCTTTTGAAATAGAATATTTCAGCGGTAAGTTGCTGGCTTGATAAAACATATACAGGCGAAAAAAGACCAAGAGCCTCTTCAATCTCCTGCTGCCTAAGTAAGTCTTGCTGGTGAGCTTGCCCAAGGCCATCGTCATAGTCCTCCATCTAGTTCTCCTTAAAAAATAACCACAAGCACATCTTCTGCGTTTGTGCGCGAAATTTATATTAGGAAAAACCCTTAGTTGCTTAAATGCAACAGTTTAACAATCATGCTTAAGTCTTTGTTTTGTAAACATATCGTGATAAGGTAACACTTATGAAACTGGTGACAAGATCTACTTGCATCGCGGTTTACGAACTGCTTGTCCAGTTGCCCCCTGTAAAAGCGTGGAGACTTCCACCCAGTCAAGAAATAATTTTTGTGGTCAGGCATCTCCAAGATGTCTACGGCCTCTACGAGCCAGAGCCGCACAAGATAACCCTCTCCTCTGCCAAACACGCGCATCTCGATACTTGTATCAGAACAATGGCGCACGAAATGATCCACCTTCACCTTTTTCTCCGCAAAGACCCAGACTGGGATAAGCACACCAAGACCTTCTTGGACTGCGCGGCAAAGGTTTCACATTCTCTGGGCTTTGACCCGAAGGAGTTGTAATGGCGGCAGCAGCTTGTAGTGATGAAGAGTTTATAAAGCTATTTAGAGATCTGGGTTCGCCCCAGGCGGTCTCGGAAGCACTCGGCGTTTCTATCCGCAATGTTTTTGCGAGAAGAAATAGGATGGAAAAGAAACACGGCATAGAACTTCTGTCGTTCTCAGAACACACGCGGATCACAAATGTCACGCATGAGCAGAAGATTTATACAGAGATCACAAATGGAATTGTTGTGGTTTTTAGCGATGCTCACTACTGGCCTGGGCCTCCTACGGTCGCTCACCAGGCGTTGCTTGCGGTCGTAAGTAACCTAAAACCAGCAATCGTAATTGCAAATGGGGATGTGTTCGATGGGGCCAGGGTCTCCAGACACGATCCTATTTATAAGCACGAAACACCAAGTCCTAAAGAAGAAGTAGAGGCCTGCGTGGAGAGGATGACGGAAATAGAAGACGCTAGTAAGAACTCCACCTTTTTGTGGACGGTAGGCAACCACGACCAAAGACTTTGGAGATACATCCGCGTGAACGCCCCAGAAGTTTCTGGGATGCCTTACACGGACTTGTTTGAATACTTTGGACGCTGGAAGCCAACCTACGCGATAGACATAAACGGCAACACCCTTGTGAAACACAGGTGGCACAACGGAATACATGCTACCTACAACAATGCTTTGCGGGCTATGGGAGCGCATGTCGTAACGGGCCACTTACATCGTTTACAGGTAACTGCGGTAGCTGGCTACGGACACCAAAGATTTTACGGAGTAGACACGGGTACGCTCGCAGATGTGGACGGGCAGCAGTTTGCCTACCTAGAACACAACCCAGTCATGTGGGCTTCTGGGTTTGCGGTGCTTACTTACAGAAATGGCGTACTACTGCCTCCTGAGCTTGTAGAGGTGGTGAACGGTGAGGCATTTTTCAGGTCTTGCAAAATAGCTTAGTTATGGTATTGTTTTAACTGCGCTGTGGAAGGCGCATAGCAGGTTAGAAGTCAGTCTCTTTTGGGCTGGTCTATCTGACCGTATCTAAACCCCCACACGGGTACTGACCTGCCGGAATTTCCACCGGATAGGCCAGCACCAAAGGAGATTGGCGTGACTATCTATTACTATCAGTTCAACATTGGCGACTACCGCAAGGACACGGTACATCTGTCGCTTTTAGAGCATGGCATCTACCGCCAGCTTATAGACACCTATTACACAAAAGAGGGAAAGCTAGAGGCAGACATGGATAACCTCATGCGGACGCATAGCATACGCAATGCGGACGAAGTGCGAGCGTTTGAAAATGTCATTAAAGACTTCTTTGTGGAGCGGGATGGAATGCTTACACATAGGGGTTGCGATAAGGTCATGGCAGGGATTTATGAGAAATCTGACAAAGCCAAGGCTAGTGCTAGAGCCAGATGGGATAAAGAAAATGCGAACGCAAAGCGACCGGAAAGCGAACGCAATGCGGACGGTATGCTATCCAATAACCATAAACCAATAACCAATAACCATAAACCAATAAAAAAACTACTTGCGCCTGAAGGCGTGTCTTTAGAGGTATGGGACTCTTTTCTTCAGCAAAGACAAAAGCAGCGGGCAGTAGTGACCGAGACGGTTATAAAGACAATCCAGAAGGAAGCTGATCTTGCGGGCTGGCCTTTAGAAAGGGCATTGTCCGAGATCGTGGCCCGCGGCTGGAGAGGGTTCAAGGCTGAGTGGGTGAAAGACAAACAGGAAGATAAACTGTTAACATTTGCGGAAAGGGATGAACAGTTAAAGAGGAAAAGGTGGGAAGAGATGACTGGCAGGAAGTGGCCTGAACCTGGGCAACCTGTAGAAAGGTTGATGATTTTATGAACTTAGCCGCGATAGATGCCTTGTGGAACAAGATGCTGGTGACCTACGGGTCGGAGTGGTCGCGGAAGTTTGGCGATCAACCACTAGATGAGGTAAAGGGTGCGTGGGCAGATGACCTTAGAGGCTTTACTGTAGAACAGATCAAGTATGGCCTGAGTATGCTTGGCGAGAGACCGCCCAACCTTATCCAGTTTAAAGACCTGTGTAAGAAGGCTCCAAACTATTTTGACCAACCACAACTAACCTACAGACCAACGCCAAGCGAGGAGAAGCTGGCTAAATTTAGGAGGGCTTATGACA
>CAYWZI010000143.1:2398-5761 GCA_964462815.1 uncultured Microbacteriaceae bacterium | reverse complement strand
ATGTCGTTTCACCCGCCGCTGACGGTATTTTTATATTCCACGATGCAGCCCAAGTTTCACCGTTTCCCAGACCCGCCATTCCTTCAGTGATTGGCTCAATTTCATTCGTTTCAGCAGTACCCTGACTTATTGCTTAGATGCTTGACAAGGCTTAAAATACATGAACTTCCGAATTAGGAGAAAGATATGGCTGGCGGCGGAATAGGTGAGGCAATGTTGATCGGTGCTGTAACAGGCGCCGGTACATCAGCTGTTACGGGTGGAGACCCACTTAAAGGTGCCTTGCTTGGTGCAGCTGGTGGCGGCTTGGGTGCTGGGGTCGCAGGGGCCACGACTGGCGCTGCGTCTGGTACTGCTGCTGGAACGACTACTGGAACGGCTGCTGGTACTACGGCTGGAACCACAGCGGGGACCACGGCAGGTACTACTGCTGGAGGAACCGCCGGTGCGTCTGGTGTTCAATTCGCCACCCCGGCAGAGTTCGCTGCCATGCAAGGAAATATCCCGATGGATCCTTTCTTTGCAGGCGATCCTGGGGTGGCCACTCAAACTCTAGGATCTTCTGGACTGCAACCATTGGCACAAACTCCTTCAGCTATCATGGATCCTGCGCTTAGCGGCACGGCGGGTGTACCCGGTGGGCAAGGAGTATCTCCTGGACTTCAGACTCAGTCTGACAATTTCTTTAGCCGAATGTTTGGTGGAGAAAGCACCTCTATTCCCACCCCAAGTACGGATGACACGAAGCAAGCATCCAAATACCTTCCCAACATTTCTGAGCTTTACTCCAAAAATCCAGTTCTTTTCCCGGCCGCTGCTGGAGCTACCACGAGCGCAATGTTCGGTGGGCCCAAACCATTTGAAGAAGAAGACGATGAGTATCGAGGTGCTCTGAGTGACTTTAGATATAGCCGTTCTGGTTACACACCGTACCGGGCCGCTTCGGGTGGCCTGATGGATTCAGCGGTGGCCAAGCGCATGATGAGGGGCGGACACCTTGGTTCTTACTCCGATGGTGGCCGTTTACTCAAGGGTCCAGGCGATGGGATGTCCGACAACATTCCTGCCAAAATTGGATCCAAGCAGCCTGCTCGTTTGGCCGATGGCGAGTTTGTAGTCCCGGCCGATGTGGTGTCTGGTATTGGAAACGGCTCTACAGATGCTGGTGCCCGTAGGCTCTACGACATGATGGACAAGGTTCGTAAGGCCAGGACCGGCAGCAAGAAACAGGGCAAACAGATTGACTCCCGCAAGTACATGCCTGCATGACAGTAAAGATTCAACCGGTTGACACGAACTATGTCAGCCAAGTCTGGCCGTTGGTTGAGAAGTATCTTGTAGATTCACTGGTCGAAGGTGCTGAGAAACAGAACATAGATCCTGGCTACAACATTCATCACGTGCAGATGTTTTTAACGACCGGGCAGTGGTTGTTGGTGGTGGCGGTGGATGAGGAACATAAAGTACACGGTGCCATGACGGTGTCGTTTATGAATTACCCGACGGCCAGGATAGGGTTCATCACATTGACTGGCGGCAGGCTGGTGTTGAACAGAAACACATTTGAGCAGTTGAAAGTTATCTTGAAGCAGCGTGGAGCGACAAAAGTCCAAGCTCATGGCAGAGAGTCCATGGTTCGACTCCTTCAGCGAACCGGGTTCAAGCCGCAAACGACTTTATTGGAAGCGGAATTATGAGATACGACCACTTTACGATGCTGCCTGAAAGGGCGTTTCAACCCCGCAATGGACGCCGGGGCATGACGCTTGAAAGTGGCGGTGGTGGTGGTAATACAACTACTACTGGCACCACCTACACCTCGAATATCCCTGAGTGGCTTCGTCCCCAGACCGAAGCACTTCTTGGTGCTGCTACTCAAGAGTATTTTAACGTTGATCCTAGCGGTCAAATTAAAAGCATTAAGCCTTTCCGCCCATTTAGCACCGATCCTAGCGATTACTTCGCTCCTTTTACCAAGCAACAACAGCAAGTTTTCGGCGAAGCTGGTCAGATGACCACATCCCCCCTTTATGGGCAGGGGGCGGGTATGGTTGGGCAAGCTGGTATGGGAGGCATGGGGACTGCTCAACAAGCACTTGGCTACGGACAATTGGGTTCTGGATACGGTGGTATGGCTGCGGGTATGGCTCCGCGAGCACAAATGTATGGACAAGAAGCCGCTGATATTGGGGCGATGGGTCTTCGTGCTGAGGAGCTGGGTCGAGATGTTGGGGAAGAGGCCCGTATGTTTGCAAGGCAAGCCGCTGGTATGGGTGGCACATACGAGCAAATGGCAACGGATCCTAGAGCAGTTCAGGCCTATATGTCGCCTTACATGCAAAATGTATTGGAGCGCCAAAAGTCTGCGGCCATTGAAGATGCCCAACGTGCAAACTTAGGACAGAATCTCTCTGCGGCTCGGCAGGGTACTTATGGTGGTGCTCGTCAGGCTTTGGCCCAGTCTCAACGTGAGGCTGCTCTTGAGAAACAACTTGGTGATATTCAAGCGCAAGGCCTTCAATCTGCGTTTGAGCAAGCCCAAAGAGCACAACAGTTTGGTGTGACGACCGGCCTTCAAGGTCTTCAGGGTGCGCAAGCTGGTCTTGGCACTGCGCTCCAGGGAGGTCAACTTGGACTATCTGGTATTGGACAAGCAGTTGCTGGGCAACGAGCTGGTCTTGAGGGTCTTCAGCAGGCGGGTCAACTCTATGGCCTTGGAATGCAGGGTGCTGGCGTTGGCCTTACTGGACTTGGTGCCGCGCAGGCGGGGTATGGTCTTACCGGACAAATGGGTAGATCACTTGCAGACATTGGAACAGCCCAGCAACAAAGTGACCTTGCACGTCTTGACTTCCAGAACAGGATAGCTGCGCTCCCGCAGGAACAACAACAGCAAATTATCAATCAGGCGGTGCAGAATTTTGCCCTGGCTGAGGAATCTCCTTATCAAAGACTGTCTCAATACAGTGGTCTGTTGCGTGGATATGCCACCCCAACGGTGACTACCGAGTCTTATCGGTCTGGACCGAATGCAGCCCAGACACTGGCGGGTATTGGAACGACACTGTATGGTGCCTCGATGCCTGGCAAGAAAAAGGGCGGCGTGATCGAGGAGGGGATTGATACGCTGGCCATTAAGAAAGCCAAACGTAAAAAGGTGGCGAAATGATCGGACAAGGACTGGGCCGCCTGGCCTTTGCAGAAAAGCTCTCTATCCCCCAGTTAGAAGAGGCGCTAGAGAACAAGACCATCCCTGCCTATATCGGTGTTCCTCTCTTAGAAGAGAAGGTCCAGATGAGGCAGCGCATGCAGGCCGCCCAGGCTGGCATGACTCCCCCTCCTCAAATGACCATCGAGGAAGAG
>CAYWZI010000143.1:0-2298 GCA_964462815.1 uncultured Microbacteriaceae bacterium | reverse complement strand
GATCAAAAACCAGAGGCCCCTGCTGAACGGGGTGACTACCTGACCAGGGCCCAAGAGTTTCTTGCGCAGTCTGGTGTGGACCTTGATCTTGCCTCGAAGCAGGCCCAGGAAGTGGCCCGTCAAAAGGCTGAGCTTGAAGGGGATCGTCGAGAGGCTAAGAAATTCTCAGTGATCTCTGCTGGCCTGGCCATCCTCGCGGGAGATCCTGCCAACTCTGTTGCAGAGAACATTGGTAAGGGGCTGGGTAAAGGCATGGAGCAGTACACCACGGCCATCAAGGACCTCAAGAAGACCGAGCGGGAAATGCAGGCTCTGGAGAGAAGCCTGGCGGTTGCCCAGAACCAGGCCCGTATGGGAGTAGCCACAATGGCTGCTGGAGACTACCGGGATGCACAGAAGCGGTATGACGATCTCAACAAAGAGATGCGTACTGGCAAGGCTGATCTTGCCAAGGCCCTTATGTCAGACGACCGGGCACGACAAGTTGTTGACGCTCAGATGAAATCTAAAGCCTCTCAGTACGCTGAGCTGAGACAAGACTTGATCGCCGGTGGGATGAGCCCAGGCGAGGCTGCACAAACATTCCTTGGCGCCACAAAGACCGGCCGTGTAACCCCGGCTCTAATTGAAAAAGAATGGGGTGACATGAAGCAGGTGGATCGTCTTCGCTTGCGTCAACAAGGCATCAATACAGTTGAGGACTACGTTGCGTATAGAATGAGGGGAGGTGCCGCTTCTAGTCCAGCAGCAGGCGGTGCGTCTAACGATCCCCTTGGTTTAAGGACACCTTAAAATGCGTCTTGAGGATTTTCGCAAACAGTATCCTCAGTACAACGACATTTCGGATGAAGACTTAGCCAAGGGCTTGCACCGGCGGTTTTACTCCGACATACCGTTCGAGGACTTTTCTCAGCGTGTTGGGTTTACCCCAGAGACAAGCGTTGCTCGAAGAGTCTTTGGTGATGTCCCCGTTGGAATAGCCCAGGGTGCAACAACTGGCGTCAGGATGATTTCTGATGCCTTTGGTGCAGGAAACCCAATCTCTGAAAGTCTCAAGGGTGTAGAGGACTATCTCGGTGGTTTGTTGTCTGCCCAGGCCACAAACAATCTTGACGCCATGGCCAAGATCATCAAGGAGTCCGAAGACAAGGGCGTTCTTGAGCAGGTCAAAGCTGGATTCAAGGGTCTTACTGAGGCCCCCGTAGAGGTCGTCTCTCAGTTTCTAGGAACAGCTGCCCCAACGATTCTTGCCGGTGTCGGCGGAGCCCTGGCAAAGGTGGGAGCAACTGGCATTGGAGCGATCCAGGCAGGTACTGGTGCCACCATGGGTGCCGGTCTTATCAAGGGCAACATCTACGAGACGGTCAAAGAAGAGCTGACCAAGGCTGGGGTAGATCCAAAGATCGCTGAAGAGAGGGCTACATTTGCCCAGAACTACACCGGCGAGAACTGGGACCAAATCCTTATTGGAACAGGTCTGGGTGGTGCTGCCGCCCTTGGTCCATTAGAAAGGATCTTTGCCCGGGTACCTGCAATCCCCACAGAAATAGCGGCCAAGAACATGGTTGCCCGTGGGGTAACTGCTGGTGTGATGGAGGGTGCCCCAGAGTTTACCCAGGCATTCCAAGAACAAGTCGCCAACAATATTGCTCTGCAACGAGAGGGCTTTGATGTCCCGACATACCGTGGAGCAGTGGCCAATGCGACCCTAGAGGGTCTTGCTGGATTTGGAGTGGGTGCCCCGATTGGCATGCTAAGCCGTCGCCAAAGGGCGGAGCAGGCGCCTCCTCCACAACCCCCTGGCCAGCCTCCCGTAGAACCTCCTGTGCAACCTCCTGTTGTGCCCGGTCAGCCTCCCGCAGAGCCCGGTCAACCTCCAACAGAACCCCCTCCGGGAACGCCCCCCGTACAGCCCACAGGACTTATGCCCGGCATGGTTGAGGCAGAACCAGAGCTGTCCCCAGAGGAAGAGGCAGAGCTTCAACAACAGATTGCTGCCGCACCCCAGGCAGCACCCCCAGCCATTCCAGCGCCTCCTCCTACCCCAGAAGTTGCAGCCCAGGTGCAGGCATTGAACACCCAGCTGGCCAAGATCCAGGCCAAGCGGCTAGACCCCATGTTGAGCCCCAGTGACCCGGTAGTCCAGGAACTGGACCAACAAGAGGCAAAAATAAACCAACAGATTCAGTCACTTGCAAGGCCCCCGGAGCCACTTGTTGCAAAACAACAGATTCCAGAACCCGAAACTGTTGCAAAACAACAGATTCCTCCGCCAGAAACTGTTGCAAAACAACAAAT
>CAYWZI010000142.1:0-5827 GCA_964462815.1 uncultured Microbacteriaceae bacterium | reverse complement strand
CCATCACGGCGTACCTACGCAAGCTGGGTGCCGGCGAGGTCACGGCTGCCGACATTTCGGCACCGGCCGGAGTCGAGATTCACAACCCCGAGCTCGTCATCGCGACCCTCAACGACTCCGCCAAGTTCGAACTTGAGCTCACGATCGAGCGAGGCCGCGGCTACGTGAGTGCGACCCAGAACCGTAGCGAGTTCAGCGAAGCCGGTCAGATTCCGATCGACTCGATCTATTCGCCCGTGCTCAAGGTCACCTACCGCGTTGAAGCAACGCGTGCCGGTGAGCGCACTGACTTCGACCGTCTCGTCGTTGACGTTGAGTCGAAGCCAGCCATCACGCCGCGTGACGCGATCGCGTCGGCGGGTCGCACGTTGGTCGAGCTGTTCGGTCTCGCTCGCGAGCTCAACACTCAGGCTGAGGGAATCGAAATCGGCCCGGCGCCGGTTGACGCGGTCTTGTCGACCGAGCTGTCGATGCCGATTGAAGACCTCGACCTCTCGGTGCGTAGCTACAACTGCCTCAAGCGCGAAGGCATCAACACCGTGAGCGAGCTCGTTGCTCTGTCGGAGACGCAGTTGATGAACATCCGCAACTTCGGCCAGAAGTCGGTCGACGAGGTCAAGGACAAGCTCGTTGAAATGGGCCTGTCGCTTAAGGACGCGGTTCCCGGGTTCGACGGCGCTCACTTCTACGGCGGCTACGACGACGAGGAGAGCTAGGCGCTGACGCGCCTCGCCCCCCATCCCGTCTCTGATACGAAAGAACACACACCATGCCTCAGCCCACGAAGGGACCCCGCCTCGGCGGTGGCCCGGCCCACGAGCGTCTCCTTCTCGCCAACTTGGCGACAGCGCTCTTCACCCACAAGCGCATCACCACCACTGAGACCAAGGCCAAGCGCCTTCGTCCGCTCGCCGAGCGGCTCGTCACGTTCGCCAAGCGTGGAGACCTGCACGCGCGTCGTCGCGTCATGACGATCATTCGCGACAAGAGCGCCGTGCACGAGCTCTTCACCGAGATCGCGCCCCTCATGGCCGAGCGTGAGGGCGGCTACACCCGCATCACCAAGGTCGGTTACCGCAAGGGCGACAACGCTCCTATGGCCGTAATTGAGCTCGTTCTCGAGCCCGTGAACCCGAAGCCGAAGAGCGCCAAGAAGACCGCTGCTGCTGCCGCTGCATCTGCCCCTGCCGAGAAGCCCGTCGTCGAGGAAACGCCTGTCGAGGCGGATGCTGTTGCCGAGGTCGTCGACGAGGCTCCCGAGATGGCCGCCGACGAGTCGGTCAGTGCTGAGTCGGCGGAAGCCGCCGAAGCTCCCGCGGAGAAAGCCGCCGCTGAGGAAGCTCCGGCCGAGGAGGCTGCTGCTGACGAGGCTCCTGCTGACGAAGTCGAGGCCAAGTAGCCACAGCGCGTCACGATTGCGTCACGGCCCCCGTTCGAGAGAGCGGGGGCCGTATTCTCTTCGGCGTGAGTGACGAACAACCTCCGCTGCGCGACCGCGTGCGAGCGCCATCAGTGATTCGAGTTCCGGTCGGCCCGGAGGGCATCCTGTGGCGGCCCCTGTCGATCGACGACGCTGAGCTCATCACCGAACTCTGCGAGCGGATCAGCCGCCGCGATCACCCGACGTGGAGCGAGTCGGTCGACGAGATTCGCGAAGAACTCGGTCACTCGTGGATTGATCCGGCGCGTGATGGTCTCGTCGCTCTCGACGAGACCGGCTCTGCCGTGGCCTGGGGCCTCGTCGTCACGGCGCCTGACCCCCACGGATTCGTTCGGGTGACGCTCCAGGGTGGGGTTGACCCAGCCCGCCGCGCACAGGGGGTCGGTCGGCGCCTGCTCGGGTGGCAGCACGATCGCGCGCGCGCGGTGCTCGCCGAGCGGTCGGATCGCCTCCCTGCCTGGGTGATGGCGTACTCTGCCGATGCCGCCCCCGAGCACGGTGGACTGCTACAGCGCTCGGGTTTCGAGGTGGCGCGGTACTTCACGACTCTCGAGTGTGATCTCGCCGGTGACGCGGCGACACCCGCGTTGCCTGCCGGGGTTGTCTCGGTGCCCTTCTCACCCGAACTCAGTGAAGCGGTGCGTCAGGCGAAAAACGATGCCTTCGCCGACCACTGGGGCAGCCAGCCGATGCATCGCGAGCAGTGGGAGTCGGTGCAAAGTCTTCCGAGCTTTCGCCCCGAACTCTGCCGGGTCGCTCTCGTCGACGACGAGGTCGTTGGGTTCGTCATCACCGAGATCAACGAGGATGACTGGGAACGTCAAGGCGCGCGCAGCGCCTACATCGGGCTTGTCGGCACGGTGCGCGAGTGGCGGGGCAAGGGACTTGCGAGCGCATTGCTAGCGGAGGTGCTGGACGCCCATCGAGCCGCGGATCTCGAGCTCGCGGTGCTCGACGTCGACACCGAGAACCCAACGGGAGCGCTCGGGGTGTACACGCGGCTCGGATTCGCGCCCACGGTGCGCGAAGTGGCGTACCGGGTCGTCTACTGACCTCCACTGGTCAGCGTGGGCGCCATAGCTCGGGATTCTCGTCGTAGTCAACGATCTCGGGCAGCGAGGTGAGGTACACGAGGGCGTCTTCGACGGCTTGTGTGTAAACGAGGCCTCCCGCGGAGCCGGGGTGCACCTGGTCGCGTGCCAGCAAGTTGAGTTGGGGCGTGATCGCCTGCCGCCAATCAGCAACGACAACGTCGCGATAATCATCCGCGAAGGCAACCAAGTGCTCGTTCACCCCAGGTATCCAACCGCGCGGCGCCTGGGCGCTCACCAAGATCAGGCTGCGACCGGGCCCGACGATCGCTCGAATCTCATGCAGGGTCGATGGATCAATGGATCCGTTCGTGCCCAGGTGCACGATGACGAAAGGCCTGAGCGATTCGCTGCTCGCGAGCTCACTGAGGATCGCGGGCGCTTGACGCATCTGTCGCGACACAACGGCGTCGATCGCGATGCCCGGCCAGCGCGCCTGAAGCTGCGGCGCAGCGGCGAGCATGACCGAGTCGCCGATGGCAATGATCTGGTCACCGGTTGGCAATTTCGCAGCCAGCGGCTCGTCAGGGCCGCGTTCGGGAAGCGGGATGCGCAGCGGCTGATCGGCGGCGGCGTCAAGAGCGGCTTGCCCTGCGGCGATAAAGGCAGCTGCTTCAGACTGAGCCGGCGCCCGCACCACCGCGACGACCGTGCCGACCACGAGACCGGCGGTCGCCGCTGCGGCGCCAAGGATGAGCGTCACTCGGCGGGCGGTCGGCCACGTGCGTACAACGGCCCCCACGCGTCGTTGCCGAATCGGCTGCTCGAGAAAGCGATAGCTGAGGGCAGCGAGGGCCAGCGAGATCACGAGAGCCGCGAGGCCCAGCAGCCACGCCTCGCTTCCCGCGCGATCGACGAGGGGCAGTGCGGCTCCGAGCAGAATCAGCACGGGCCAGTGCCACAAGTAGAGACCGTACGACCTCTCACCGACCCATCGGGCGAGCGGAGCATCCAGAATCGCCGCTGTCGATCCGCGAGGGTGCGCCGCGCACGCGATCACGACCGCCGTCAGCAGTACGGCAGCGACGAGGCCGCCGCGATACGTGAGGGCAGAGTCGATCGAGAGCGTTGCTGCCAGCGCGATCAGGCCTGCAATGGCAAGGGCGGCCGCCACATCGGCGAGCCAAGCCGGTACTCGCGAGACAGAGGCTCGGTTGGCGAGTGGCTCTTTCGCGAGGGCGAGTGCGGCCCCGAGAACAAGCCCGAATCCGTGGGTCAGAGTCGACAAGTAGACGACCGAGGCGGCGGCTGGATCGAGGGCGGGGTCGCCAGCGAGAAGCGCCATGGCGACTGCCGACACGACGGCGAGCAGAACAAGAATCGCGACGCGCAGAAACCGTAGCGGCACGAGCATCAGCGCGATCAGAGCGAGCGGCCAGAGCAGATAGAACTGCTCCTCGACCGCGAGCGACCAGAAGTGTCGGAACAGCTCGGGGCTCGTCTGATCGAGGTAGCTCGCGCCGTTCGCGATCGACCACCAGTTGCTGCTGAAGGTCAGGGCTCCCGCGAGTTGCCAGCCGATGCCGACGAGCACGTCTCCGCCGATGATCGCAGCGACCGTCGTCGAGAGCCCGACGACAACCACGAGCGCGGGAAGCAATCGCCGTGCTCGACGCGCCCAGAACCGGCCCAGTCGAACTCGGCCGTCGCTCCGGAACTCGGCGACGAGGAGCGCCGTGATGAGGTATCCGCTGACGACGAAGAAGATGTCGACGCCGATGAAGCCGCCAGAGGCGAGCCCCGGGAACAGGTGGTAGGCCAGCACGAGGGTGATCGCGATGGCGCGCAATCCGTCGAGGCCGCGCAGGCGTGCGCCCAGCGCTGGGCTCGTGCTGATTGCAGACATAGTTCCCTTATTCTCTCGCCTTCACGGCCCCTGGCGAATACGCCGCTCTAGGATTATCGGTCGTGGAAACAGTGCGCCTGCGACTCGACATCGCCTACGACGGTGCCGGGTTCTCGGGCTGGGGTCGGCAACCGACGCTCCGCACGGTGCAGGGCGAACTCGAAGAGGCGATCGCGACACTCGTGCGTCACCCCGACCACGAGGTGCGGTTAGTGGTTGCGGGGCGCACGGATGCGGGCGTGCATGCCACAGGGCAGGTCGCGCACATCGATCTCACCGCGGCACAGTGGAAGGCGCTGTCGAGTTCACGTCGATCGGGGTCGGCAGAGCACTCGGTCACGAAGCGCCTCAATGGGCTCATCAGCACGCGCGGCGGTGATGTTGTCGTCACTCGGGTCACGCAGGCCCCCGAGGGATTCGATGCGCGATTCTCGGCGGTCTGGCGGCGCTACGAGTACCGCATCGCCGACGCCACCGCATCGCGAGACCCCCGTCGTCGCGGACACACCCTGTGGCACGCGGCCGACCTCGACCTCACGGCAATGGATGCCGCGAGCCGGAGCCTCGCGGGGTTGCACGACTTCGCTGCGTTCTGCCGGCCGCGTGAGGGAGCCACGACGATTCGCACCTTGCTCGACTATCGGTGGAGCCGTGATACCGACGGCGTACTCATCGCCTACGTTCGCGCTGACGCGTTCTGCCATTCGATGGTGCGCGCCCTGGTCGGGGCGGCCATCGCCGTCGGTCGGGGAGACCTGTCGCTCGAGCACTTGCACGCGGTTCGTGACGCCGCTCGTCGGCAGAGCGTCTTTGCAGTCGTGCCGGCGCACGGCCTCACGCTCGCCGAGGTGGGGTATCCGCCCGATGACGAGCTGGCCGAGCGGGCGGCGCTTACACGCGCGCGGCGTGAGCCCCTGGGCCGGTCGGCTGACCCCTCAGATTGACCCACTGACCTCGGTGCAGTAGTGTCGACCCTTGGTGTCCGTCGCCGACGGGCATCCGGTTGAGCCCTCCATCATGGCGTTCGACGCACGAATGCGATCGAACTCCTCCCGGAGCGGGATTCACGAACTACTCGACACGAAAGTCCTCACTGTGACGCGCACTTTCAGCCCCACTCCCGCTGACGTTCAGCGCAACTGGGTCGTCATCGACGCAACCGATGTCGTCCTGGGCCGCCTCGCCAGCCACGCCGCCGTTCTTTTGCGCGGCAAGCACAAGCCGACCTTTGCCCAGCACATGGACATGGGTGACTTTGTGATCATCATCAACGCCGACAAGGTGGCCCTCACGGGCTCGAAGCTCGCCCAGAAGAAGGCGTACCGCCACTCGGGCTACCCGGGCGGCCTCACGGCGACCTCCTACAGCGAGCTGCTCGAGAAGAACCCCGAGCGTGCGGTCGAGAAGGCCATTCGCGGCATGCTGCCGAAGAACTCGCTGGGCCGCGCC
>CAYWZI010000141.1:0-5839 GCA_964462815.1 uncultured Microbacteriaceae bacterium | reverse complement strand
ACTACCCGTTCGAGAACGCCGACTGGTTCGATTCGCACAACCCCGCTGACTTCATCGTCGAGTACATCGGGCAGACCCGCGGCTGGTTCTACACGATGCACGTGCTCGCGACGGCGCTCTTCGACCGACCGGCGTTCAGCAGCGTGATCAGCCACGGCATCGTGCTCGGCAACGACGGCCAGAAGATGTCGAAGAGCCTGCGCAATTACCCCGATGTGGGCGAGGTGTTCGAGCGTGACGGCGCCGACGCCATGCGGTGGTTCTTGATGTCGAGCTCGGTGATTCGCGGCGGCAACCTCGTCGTCACAGAAGAGGGCATTCGGGCCGGCGTGCGTGAGTTCTTGCTCCCGCTGTGGAGCACGTACTACTTCTTCACGCTCTACGCCAACGCGGGCACGCTCGGCGACGCTCAGCGCCGCACCGACTCGAGCAACGTGCTCGACCGCTATCTGCTCGCCAAGACCCGCGACCTCGTCATCGAGGTGACCGAGCAGCTCGACGCGCTCGATGCCCCTCTCGCCGCCGCCGCGCTGCGCGACTTCGCCGACGTGCTCACCAACTGGTACGTGCGCCGCAGTCGCGACCGCTTCTGGGCGGGCGATGATCGGGATGCTCACGACACCCTCTTCACCGTGCTCGAGACCCTCGCCCGCGTGTCGGCTCCGCTCGCGCCGCTCGTCGCGGAGGAGGTTTGGCGCGGCCTCACGGGCGGCGAGAGTGTGCACCTCACCGATTGGCCGCAGGCCGAGGACTTCCCGGCCGACGCCTCGCTCGTGACGGCGATGGACCGCGTGCGGGCCATTGCCAGCTCGGGGCTCGCCTTACGCAAGGCGCAGGGCTTGCGCGTGCGTCTTCCCCTGCAGACCCTCACCGTTGTCACACCCGATGCCGCCGCTCTCGAGGCGTTCAGCGAGATCGTGCGAGACGAGCTCAACGTCAAGACGGTGACGCTCGTCGAGTTCGACGAGCAACTCGTCGCTGAATACGGCATCGCCCGCCGTCTCGCCGTGAACGCGCGTGGCCTGGGCCCCCGCATTGGCAAGCAGGTGCAACAGGTCATCGCCGCGGCGAAAGCCGGCGACTGGTCGGTCGACGGCGACGCTGTCACGGCCGGCGGCATTGCACTCGAGGCGGGGGAGTACACCCTCGAACTCGAGCACGACGACCCCGCTGCCGCTGTCGCCTTTTTGCCGGGCTCGGGGTTCGTGCTGCTCGACACGCGCGTGACCCCCGAACTTGCCGCAGAAGGGCTCGCGCGAGATGTCGTACGCGCCGTGCAGCAAGCGCGCAAAGACGCGGGGCTCGACGTCAGCGACCGCATCGCGCTGACGCTCGGCTCGGACGACGAGTCGGCCCGCACTGCGATCGCGGCCCACGAAGCGCTCATTGGCGCCGAGACGCTCGCGACATCGATCGACATCGGGACCGCGGGTGACGGCGAGGCGACGGTGGTCGGCGAGGGAGCATCCGTCACGGTGACGGTGGTGCGCGCATGACCCCCGCAGACCGCGAGGCCGACGACCGCGCGGCCGCCGAGGCGGTGCACGCCGAACTGCTCGCGCGCATCGGCGAGGCCACGCCGCAGCCGCGCCTCGAGCCCACGAGGCGCGCCGCCGAGCTCTTGGGTGACCCGCACCGCAGTTTTGCGATGGTCCACATCACCGGCACGAACGGCAAGACGTCGACGGCACGCATGATCGAGAGCATCCTGAGGGCCTATGGACTGCGCACGGGCTTGCTCACGAGCCCGCACTTGACGCGCCTCAACGAGCGAATTGTGATCGACGGTGAACCCATTAGCGATCGCATGCTCGCCGACACCTACAGCGACATCGCGCCCTACTTGCTCATGGTCGATGCCGAGCTCACGGCCAACGGCGAGTCGGCTCTGAGCAACTTTGAGGCGCTGACTCTGCTGGCCTATGCGGCGTTCGCTGACGCTCCGGTCGATGTCGCGGTCGTCGAAGTGGGCATGGGCGGCGAATGGGATTCCACGAACATTGCTGACGGCGATGTCGCCGTCCTCACGCCGATCGCCCTTGACCACGAGAAGTTCCTCGGGGCGACCGTCGCCGAGATCGCCCGCACAAAGGCAGGCATCATCAAGCCCGCCGCGACGGTCGTGACGGCCCTCCAGCAGATCTCGGCGATGGACGAGATCACCGCCGCTGCCGAGCACGACGAAGCCGAACTGGTTTGTGAAGGGGTCGGATTCGCTCTCATGGATGCTCGCCTCGCCGTCGGCGGTCAACTCATCGATGTGCGCGGGCGAGCGGGGGAGTACACCGAACTCTTCGTGCCCTTGTTCGGCGTGCACCAAGCCCAGAACGCGGCCGTGGCAATCGCCGCAGTCGAGTCGTTTCTCGGCAATGGCACGCAGCGCTTGACCGACGAGGTGCTCGCCGAAGGGCTCGGCACCGTGACGAGCCCCGGCCGCTTGCAGTTGATCGGCATTGAGCCGAGCGTGCTCATCGACGCCGCCCACAACCCGCACGGTGCCGAAGCCTTGGCTAAGGCCATGCTCGCGTCGTTCGCGTTCGAGTCGGTCACGGCGATTGTCGGCGTGCTCGACGACAAAGATGCGCGCGGCATCATCGAGGCACTCGACCCCGTTGTCGACCGCTTCGTTGTGAGCACGAGCGGCACGGCTCGCTCGGTGGCCGTGGACGATCTGGGTGCGACTGCTGCGGCGATCGCCGGTGCCGATCGCGTGTCGGTCGAGCCGCACTTGGCGACCGCGATCGAGAACGCACGACGCGACGCCGGGCCGGGTGGCGCTGTGCTCATCACCGGATCGGTCACGATGGCCGGTCAGGCGATGCTCATCGCGGCAGAGCAGAATTGGGCACTGTGACCGAACAACCACTCGCCCTCGACCAGCCAGAGCCTCGCCGACCGAAGCGTGAACGCGGGGCCCGAGAGTCGCTGCTGAACATCACTCTCGGCATGGAATTGCTCGCGGTCGTGTTCGGCACGCTCGCAATCAATGGCCTGGGCGTTCTGCCATCGTCGACGGTGTTCATTGGCGGCGGAGTGCTGCTCGTGCTGCTCATCGTCGCCATGCGCGTCACTCGTTACACCTGGGGCGTGTGGTTCGGCTCCGCGTTGCAAGTGGTGCTGCTGCTCACCGGATTCATCGAAGTGCTCGCGGCCGTCACCGCGGCTGTCTTCGTGGGATTCTGGGTCTACGGCCTCGTCAAGGGTCGCCAGCTCGACGCGGCAAAAGCCGCCTACCTCGCTTCCGCCCCCTCAACCGATCAGGAGACCGTATGACTACCACCGTCGAAGAGACCCTTGTGCTCATCAAGCCCGACGGCGTCGCCCGCAATCTGACGGGCGAGATTCTGCGCCGTATCGAGGCCAAGGGCTATCAGCTCGTCGACCTCAAGCTCGTTCAGGCCGACCGCGACCTGCTCGCTGCGCACTATGCCGAGCACGAGGGAAAGCCGTTCTACGAGCCGCTCATGGAGTTCATGGAGTCGGGCCCCGTCGTGGCTGCTCGCGTCGCCGGCAATCGCGTCATCGAGGGCTTCCGCTCACTCGCCGGCACGACCGACCCGACGACTGCCGCCCCCGGAACGATTCGCGGCGATCTGGGCCGCGACTGGGGTCTCAAGGTTCAGCAGAACCTCGTACACGGCTCAGACTCGCCCGAGACGGCCGCGCGCGAGCTCGCTCTCTGGTTCGGCTAGGGCGGCCTGCTGACGGCGAGACGTCAGCGCAGCATCCCGTGCTCCTCAGGGCTTAGCCCAGCAGGAGCGAAATCAGCGTCGGAAACGTCACGACGATCGAAACCGCGATCAAAAGAATGGTCGCGAGAATCGGAACCCAGACGAACGGCAAAACCGTCGCGCCGAAACGCTGTGCTCGCGGGCTGTCGACGAGCACGCCCGCCGCAAGTGACCAGGTGAGCAGCACCCAGAACATCGGAATCACCATGGCCCACACGAGCATGCACCACGGGCACAGCACGCCGATCTGAAACACGGCTTGATCGAAGAGCCACAGAATGAAGACGAATGCGCCGGTGACGCCGATCAGAAAGCTCCACCAGAACCAGCGGGCGAACCGAGCACCTGCGAGCAAAGCCACGCCGACCGCGATCGGAGCGACGAGGCCAGCCACGCCGAGCAGCGGGTTCGGAAACCCGAGCAGAGACGCTTGCCAGGTGGCCATGATCTCGCCGCACGAGACGAGCGGGTTGACGTCGCAGTTGAGCACGTACTCCGGGTCCATGAGTGACCGCACGCGTTCAGTGATCAGCGACATGGCACCGAACCACCCCACCGCGCCGGTCACGATGAGCACGATGGCGAGCCCGATCGGGCGGCGAGCGTCGACGGCAGGATAAAGAGTTTGCGAAGAAGCAGAGGCAGTCACCCCCTGATTATGACGGCCTGGGCTCGGTCTCACCCGGGCCCAACGTCCCGAGTCGTGAAGTCCGTGCGATAATGAGGGGCAGTCGTTGCCAGCCGCGCTCGCGACGACCACCAACAAAGCTTTCCGGGCACAACCGGACCAGTATTGCGGCACCGATTGCCGCGACCGCGGGGAATAGCCAGTTTCCCCAGCTGCACCGCTGTGAGAGAGCGAATGCGGCAGCAGTGATCGCGTCGTGACAGGACGCCAGCGCCGAACCCGAGTCGGGGGCGCGCACTGCAACAACCCAAGATTTCGGCAGAGGGTTCGCCTTTCTGCCCACAATGTCACCGGACGGGCGCGGCCCGGGCGGTTGAGGAGTGCACCAGCAATGGTGAGTGACGAGAACACGAACGACGACAAGTCCACACCCAAAAAGCGAACGCGGCTGTTCGGCAAGACGACACCGAAGAAGGCCAGTGAGCACGCCTCGCAGAGCGAGCCCGGTTTCGACGGAGGCCCCTTGGCCGAGCCGGACTCGTCGATGGCGACGGATGCTGATGCCGAGACTCCCGTGGCTGCACAGCCTGCCGCCGCAGAGCCCGAAGCCCTCGCGGCTGTGGCCATCACCGAGCTGGCGCCTGTCGAGCCGGCACCTGCCGAGCCCGAGGCGACCGCCGCAATCGCCCCGAGTTTTCCTGAGCTGAAGCCGGAGTCGACGACGTCGCTGTTGTTCTTCGCGCCGCCCGTTGCCGCACAGCCCGCCCGCTCGACGGACCGCGACGACGACCTCGACGAGGGTGACGGCACGACCACGAGCCGCCGCCGGTCGCGCACGCGGCGCACGCGAGGCGGAGCATCCGGTGACGGAGACACGCCGCGGTCAGACACCCAGGGCGGCAATCAGGGCGGCAGCCCGCGCGGCCGTCGCACTCCCGAACCGATCACCGAGCCGCAGCGCATCAAGGGCTCGACGCGCCTCGAGGCCAAGAAGCAGCGCCGCCGCGACGGCCGCGATGCTGGTCGTCGTCGCCCCGTCGTCACCGAAGCCGAGTTCCTCGCCCGTCGCGAGAGCGTCGACCGCCAAATGATCGTGCGGTCGAAAGACGGCCGAATCCAGATCGGTGTGCTCGAAGACGGCGTGCTCGTCGAGCACTACGTGGCCCGCTCGCAAGAGTCGAGCCTCATCGGCAACGTCTACCTCGGCAAAGTGCAGAACGTGCTGCCGAGCATGGAGGCGGCCTTCGTCGACATCGGCCGCGGCCGCAACGCCGTGCTCTACTCGGGCGAGGTCGATTGGGATTCCGCCGCGCTCGACAGCGATGGCAAGACCCAGCCGCGCCGCATCGAGCTTGCGCTCAAGCCGGGCGACAAGGTGCTGGTGCAGGTCACGAAAGACCCCATCGGCCACAAGGGCGCCCGTCTCACGAGCCAGGTGAGCCTGCCGGGCCGCTACCTCGTCTACGTGCCGAACGGCTCG
>CAYWZI010000140.1:0-5869 GCA_964462815.1 uncultured Microbacteriaceae bacterium | reverse complement strand
GTTTCCCAGCGAGATCGGCTGGCGCGAGTTTTCATACACAATCCTGTTTGCGCGGCCCGACCTCGCGCGGGTCAACTACCGGCGCGAGTTCGACGCGTTTCCGTGGGGCACACCCGATGCCGGGCAGCTCGAGGCGTGGCGACACGGCCAGACGGGCATCCCGATCGTCGATGCGGGCATGCGCGAGCTGTGGACCACGGGCTTCATGCACAATCGCGTGCGCATGATCGTCGCCTCGTTTCTCACCAAGAACCTGCTCGTTGACTGGCGGGTCGGAGAAGAGTGGTTTTGGGACACCCTGGTCGACGCCGACGAGGCGAGCAACGCCGCGAGTTGGCAGTGGGTCGCCGGCTCGGGTGCCGATGCGGCACCGTACTTTCGCGTCTTCAACCCCGTACTGCAGGCCAGCAAGTTCGACGCTCGCGGCGACTATGTCAACCGCTGGGTGCCTGAGGCGGGCACACCCGGCTACCCCGAGCCGATCGTCGACCTGGCCACCTCTCGCGTCGAGGCTTTGGCCGCCTATGAGGCCGTGAAGGCAGCCAAGTCCTAGCGCCACGATGAGAAGCCTCTCATCGACTCCTCCTTGTCATCTCATGCAGACCCGCGAGAGTCATCTCATCAGCAGAGCACGAGGCACGTAGCCCAGGGCTCCATCACAGCTTGGAAGGAACCTCTCATGGACGCAAAGAACTGGATCGCCATCGGCGCCGCCTCAGCCCTCGGCCTCGGCGTCATGGCAGCCGGAGCGGTCACGACCGCCAACGCGCTGCCTCTCGTGGCCACTGCCACGAACGCCAACGTTCCCGGCATCACGGTCGGCGAGTCGACGGACGACATCAAGGGCAACGCCCTGGTCTTCTCGGTCTCGAGTGACAGCATCGTGACCCCCGACCCCACGAGCTCGCTGAGCCCGTCGAGCTCGCCGAGCCCGTCACCGACGAGCAGCATCGACTCGACGCCGTCGCCGGTGAGCCCGGTGTCGGCCGCCTCGCCGCTCACGCCGCCGAGCCCCGCATCGCCCGTCAGCCCCGCCTCGGTCGACAGCCCCGCGAGCGTTGACTCGGAGGACTAAGGCAATCGACAGGGTCGGCGATCCGCGCCGACGCTCCCGCCCCGCACAGCTCTTCGGGTGAGCTGTGCGGGGCACTGTCGTGTGTGCCCGGCGATGCCAGCGGCGAGGAGCCACCTGCGGCATACTCACTGAAGTGCGCAGCCCCCACCCCGTTCTCTTGGCCGTGCTCGCGATCGTGTCGGTTCAGTTCGGCAATGCCATCGCCGGGTCGCTCTTCGCACAGGTCGGACCGCTCGGCGCCGCCGCACTCCGACTCGGCTTTGCCGCGCTGATTCTCGTCATCGCGGTGCGTCCGCGGGTGCGCAACTGGGATCGCCGCACCTGGGTCGGCGTCGGGATGCTCGGGCTGGGTCTGGCCGGAATGAACCTGCTGATCTACCAAGCGATCGCGAGCATCCCGATCGGTGTCGCCGTGACGATCGAGCTGCTCGGTCCGCTCGCGGTAGCCGTGGCCGGCACGCGCCGGTGGCGCGACCTGGGCTGGGTCGCTCTCGCCGGCGGCGGAGTCGTTGCCCTATGGCTCAGTGGTTCGGGTGGCGACGCAAGCACGGCGCTCCCGCTCGTCGGCGTCCTGGCGGCGCTCGGTGCGGCAGCCTTTTGGGCGCTCTACGTTGTGGCCTCAGCGCGGCTCGGGCCACGTGCTCGTGGAGTCGACGCACTCGCGATGGCCATGGTGGTCGCCGCCGTCATCGTCGTGCCGCTTGGTGCCGCGCCCGCTGCCAGCGCTGTGGTCGTCGACCCGCTGCTGCTGGTGGTGTTCATCGGCATCGCCGTCATGACGTCAGCGGTGCCGTACGCCCTCGAGTTCATCGCCCTCAAGCGCATGCCGACCCGGGTGTTCGGAGTGCTCTCAAGCCTCGGTCCGGCAGTCGCGGCCCTGGCTGGCCTTCTCGTGCTCGGCCAGACTCTCGGCGCCCTGCAACTCGCGGCCATCACGGCTGTGGTGATCGCGTGCGCGGGCGCCGTGTCGACATCACCGCGGCCGACTGTCACACAGCCGGAGGACGGGCTCCCGGCTGGCTGACGGCCTGGCTCGCGACCCGCACACCGGCACTCGCCGCAGTGAGGACGTCTTCACCGCCAAGCATCGCCGTGATGAGCCCCGCCGTGAAGGCGTCTCCTGCCCCGGTTGGGTCGATCGCGGCGACGGGCGCGACGGGCACATCGCATGTCGCATGTTCCCGGCGACCCACGATGACTGACCCTGCCCCGTGGGTGAGAACGACAGCTGGCGCGAGCTGCAACAGCGACGCCATGATCGCATCAGAGTCATCGGTTCCGGCCAAGAGCCGACCCTCATCGCGGTTCGGCAACAGCACGTCGACACCACGCAACGCGCCTCGAAAAGCCTCAACGCCGTAATCGGCAATGAATCCCGCCGAGCCTGGATCGAGCGTGACGATCGCATCGTGTCGATGTGCACGCTCGATGAGAGCTGCGAGGTCGTCCGCGCTGAACGCATCAACCAGGCTGTAGCCCGTGAGGTGCAGCACCCCCGCGCCCGTGAGAAGCTCATCGCCGATGTCATCGACGTGCAGCCCCGCGTTCGCGCCCCGGTCGGTGAGCATCGTGCGCTGCTCCCCCTCAACGACGATCACGATCGTTCCGGTCGAGAGCGACGGATGCTCGCGCAGGTGCGGCGCTACCCCCACTCCGCGCAGCACTGCCTCATGACGCTCGCGATCACCGGGTCCCACGCATCCCACAAAGTCCACAGCCGCCCCGAGGTGCGCCATCCACGCCGCGGTGTTCGCGGCAGAGCCGCCTTCGTGCCGAGAGATACGGGCCGTCGTGTCGGTGTCTGGTCGCACCGGCCCCACGGGCACCACGATGATGTCGTCGATGACATCGCCGACGACAAGCGCGCGTGAACCAGCCACGTCAGCCAGCTCAGGCTCGAGCTGCCCAGGCGGCAGCAATGAGCCCGGCGACACGCACATTGTTGCGGGCGAGTTCGAGGTTGACCTCCAGGCTGCGGCCTTCGCTCAACTCGACGATGCGCCCGAGAAGGAACGGCGTCACCGCCTTGCCGCGGATTCCCTGACTGTCGGCCTCGGCGATCGCCTGGTTCAGCACACGATCGTGTTCGATACGCTCCCATGCCTTATCGGCCGGGATGGGATTCGCCACGACGATGCCCTGGCGGTGGCCGAGGGCGTCGTGCGCCGCCATGACGTCGGCGACCTGCTCGGGGCTCTCTACAGCCCAGTCCAGCGTGAAGTCGCTCTCACGCAGCCAGAAGCTCGGAAACACCGTGGTGCCCAGGCCGATGACGGGCACCGAATAGGTCTCGAGCCGCTCGAGCGTGGCAGCGATGTCGAGCACACTCTTGACGCCCGCCGACACGACGGTGATCGGTGTGACGGCGAGCGTCGAGAGGTCAGCCGACTCGTCGAACGTTTCGCTCGCGCCGCGGTGCACCCCACCGAGTCCGCCGGTGGCGAAAACGCGAATGCCGGCCTTGGCCGCGAGGTGCGCGGTCGCGGCGACCGTGGTCGCCCCGCTCGCGCCACGCGCCGCGAGAATCGGAAGGTCGCGCACACTTGCCTTGGCGAGGTCCTCGTCCGCGATGCGCCGCACTCCCTCAGCGTCGAGCCCGATGCGAGCCACCCCGTCAAGCACGGCGATTGTGGCGGGGGTGACCCCCTGGTCGCGCAGGATGCTCTCGAACTCGAGGGCTGCTTCGTGGTTGCGCGGTCGGGGCAGGCCGTGGCTGATGATGGTCGACTCGAGGGCGACGACGGGGCGATGCGCGGCGAGCGCAGCGGCCACCTCGTCAGAAAGCAGAAGGCTGGTCACCGGCCAAGGCTAGCGGTGTAAGAACCCGAAACGGGCCGACGCCGCTCCCCCCTCCTCGTGTGACCTGAACTCGACGGTCTTTTTCTCGTCGCCGTTCTGCAAAGAGATTCTTTACCAACCCCTTACCCAGCGGATGTGCGCTACTCGGTAGCTTGTGATGCGGGTTGTTGACGGCGAATTCAGCGCCCTCGGCCACGCAATCGTGAGCCGCCGAAAAGAAATACAGCATGTCGGAAAACCCTCGCCCCGCACAGACGAGTCGGTGGTTTCCCGCTCTCCTTGTTCTCTGGAACATCCTCGACGTCGCCGTTCACGTAGCCCTCGGCTTCGCGGAGCCATGGCGGTTGGCCGGGAACGCTGTGGCCATTGTGGCGGCAATCGTTGTCGTCTCGGGCGTCGCTCGGCGCTTTGGCGCGCGCGTGCTCGCGGCGGCGGCGGTCGCGGTCGTAGTCGTCAACGGCATCCATTCGGTCCTGAACGGCTGGCTTGCACCGGCGTTCGTGTTCATCGGCGTCACGCTGTTGTTGCTTCTGCTGTGGGCACAAAGCGTCCGGCGCGCGGATCAGTCGCGCGCGGCAAGCGAACGCGCACCGTTCTCCCAGCGCTGGTGGGCTGCGCTCCTTGCCACCGTCGTCGGTGTCGGTGCCGTTGCCCTCGTTGGCGAGCAGAAGGAGTTAGTGATCGGGCCACTCGCGGCACTCCACAACGGCGAGTTGGTCTCGGCCGACTACTGGTCTGACGAGCCGACGATCCTGTCCGCCGGACTGGGATTCGACAACATCGTCGGGGTGCCCGAGATCACCGAGCAGACCGTGCGTGAGGCTGGCGGAAGTTGGTATGGATCGGTGACCTGTACGAACGGTGAAGCACCGTCTGACTCGACGCGCACAAGCACATCAACGACCGAAGCCGTGTCGAACCTCTTTAAGGGACGCTCAGAGTTTGACGACGGTCTCCCGGTCGTCTTCAGCTGGCCGGTCGCGAGCGAGACGGTCGATCTGACAGATTTCCAGTTCACGCTTAACACGGGTGAGATCGTCTTTCCGATCAGCATCGGCATGTGGCCCAACTGGGAACTCAATGAACGCAACACGGTCGTCGCATTTGGAGACTTCGGCAACCGCGGTTTGAGCAGCGAGAGCGACGCTGTTTTTCCCGTCCGCCTCGACATCGTTGAGGACGACACGCCCCTGCTTCTCGTCGGGCCCGGTGGCCAGGAGTTTGACGCAGTGGGGCTGAGTTGGGAGACGGACCGTACTCCGTACGACGAGGGCCCCTCGCTCGTGGGCGCGAAGCTCAATCATGTCGGCGATGAGGTGCTCGGCGAAGGCGGAGTTCGCGCCGGAGAGCAATTCGTCGGCCTTCCCAATGACGAACGTGCACTGTATGACGAAGCCGACTTCCGCCTTCGGGTGCTCACCACTGGAGGGTTCTCCCCTGACGGGGTCACCGGCGTCAGGCCCGACATGTACGAAGACTTCTTTCGTGTGCACGTGACGGGTGCTGACGGCGACACCGTCTTCTTGGATGAGGTGGGCGTGGACTACGCCGTCGAAGGTGGAACGCTTCGCGTCGTCGGGCTCTCGGACCTGGGCCAGAAGGAAGACCGCACGAACGGGGTCTACTACGACGACTGCTACTCAGAAGACCGGGACAACTACATCGACATCATCCTGGTCGGTGACGACGACGCGGCCCGCAGCATTACCTTCGTCGAGATTCCGGCTCTGGAGGGGGGCTACGGCGCGTTCTACAACCCCGGGGGGCCCGGACCCGAGCCCTTCGACGGAGTACGCTACACAGCGCCTGGCCCTCCCGATCTCGAACCGGTCATCAACGCTCTCGATGACCCGATGCGGGTAGACCGCGCGGCGCGCTGACGCCGCCGGCGCTCGTCAGCTCTAGTTGAGACGGAACAGGCCGTCGCACCCGAGGGGCGGGAGCACGGCGCGGAAACGGAAACTGTGGCGCGCCCGGCGAGACTCGAACTCCCCA
>CAYWZI010000139.1:0-5953 GCA_964462815.1 uncultured Microbacteriaceae bacterium | reverse complement strand
CAGTTTCCCCTCGAACCCTTCGAGGCTGCGGGCTACGAGGTCGTGCTGCACGGCCTCAATCAGTGGAACGGCGTTGCGATCGCGAGTCGGTTACCCATGACCGATGTCGAGATCGGCTTCGCGGGCCAGCCGGGCTTCGCGAAAGGACACGAGGGGCCGGATGCTCCGCTCGAGGCTCGCGCAATTGGCGCGACGATCGACGACGTGCGTGTGTGGAGCCTCTACGTGCCCAACGGGCGCGCCCTCGACGACCCGCACATGGACTACAAGTTGCGGTTTTTGCGCGCGCTTGCCGACGACAGCGAGCGCTGGATGCGTGACAACCCGGGGGCCGCGCTCGCCCTCACGGGCGACTTCAACGTTGCACCCACCGATGCCGACATGGGCGACCCGAGCTTCGTACCCGGTGAGTCAACCCACATCTCACCGGCCGAACGTGCTGCGTTCGCCTCACTGGAAAGCGCCGGGCTCGTCGACGTCGTGCGGCCACTCGTGCCCGAGGGCTACACCTTCTGGGACTACAAACAATTGCGCTTCCCGCGCGACGAAGGCATGCGCATCGACTTCATCCTTGGCTCGCCGGGCTTCGCCGATCGGGTTGTGGATGCCCGCATCGAGCGAGAGCAGCGCAAGGGCGACGCCCCCAGTGACCACGTCCCCGTCGTCGTCGACCTCGACGGCGACGAGAGCGACGACGATCGACCCATGATCTTCTAGCTCCCACCGTTTCGAGTCCAAAGAGTAATCACTACTCATGGAGCCGCAAGCGAAACAGGAGCACACTGTTCTCAGAAGCACTATCGCGCGACCGCGCGGTTGCTGTTGCACATTCGACAGGAGAAGTTCATGCGTCGCACCGCCCCCGCCCTTGCTGCCCTTGGCCTCGGCCTCACCCTGACATTGACCGGTTGCTTCGCCAACCCGCTCGAGGGTCTGGTCGAAGGTGTTGTTGAAGGCGGGGTCGAGCAGATCATCGAAGACCAGACCGGAGTCGACGTCGACATCGATGGGTCGGGCGCGAGCTTGCCCGACAGCTGGCCGGCCGAGGTTCCCACGGTCAGTGGTGACGTCGTGTTCTCGGCCGCCGCTGACGGCAACTTTACTGCTGCGATTACCGTCGCCAACCTCGGAGCCGCGCAAAGCGCCTTCGATGCGTTGCTTGATGCCGGCTATACGCAGGTCGCCGAACTCAGCCTTGGTGAAGGGTCTGAGTCTCGCGTCTTCGAGAACGGTGCCTACAACGTCGCCGTGATCATCGCCCAGAACGAAGACGGCACCGGCCTCGTGCAGTACACGGTGGGCCCGGTTTCCTAACCGACCACACACTCGACGCGGGGGCGGCTGTTGCTACAGCTGCCCCCGTAGTTCTTCTTCTAGCTCTCCCCGGCCACTGATGCCGAGCTTCCGGTAGACGCTCGCGAGGTGATTGTCGACCGTGCGCACCGAGACGCCGAGTCGTTCGGCGATCTCGCGGCTGCGCTCGCGTCGAGCAGCGGCCTGAGCAATCAACCACTCGCGCTCCGTGAGTCCGAGTTCCACACGCGTTCCTGCCGACGTCTGCACCGGCACGATGTCGCGAGCAAGCTCAGCAACCACCACACGTGCGCGACGCTGCAACATGCGATCGTCGTCGGCCCACGCAAGGGCAAGCACCACCACGTCGTGGGCGACACTCCTGAGACCCGCGCGGTCGAGCGTTGGTGCGAGGTCGACAACGGCCACGGCATCCTGAGCCGAGACGGCCGACGCAAGCTCGGAGATCGCGTGCACCATCCCCGACGACGCGACCTGGTCGGCCTGGGCCAGCAGAGGAGCGATGACGGATGCTCCGCCGATGCGCACGGCCACCGAGGCCGTGAGGCTCGCGAGCAAGAGGTGCCCCAGCTCGAGCCCGCGCGCGACCGCGCTCGCGAGTAGCTCGACGGCGCGCTCGGGGTCGCCCTCGTGCACGGCGATCCAGGCTTCTGCCTCTGCCGACTGGAGCACGACTTTGACGTCGTCCCGGTGGGCGGGAGCGAGCGACTCCAAGAGTTCGCGCGCTTCGACCAGTGAGCCGAGTTGCGCCTGCGCGGTCGCAGCGAGGGCTACCGACGAGCCGACGAGCCCGGTGAAGTCGCGCCACCGCAGTTGCTGCATCGCGAGCAACGAGAGGGGAAGGGCGTCGTTCAATCGCCCCGCGTGGAGTTCGATGAGGGCGAGTGCGTACGACCAGATTCCGGCCGAGTCAGCGTACGGCTGTAAGCGGCGATGCTCAGCGAACTCCTGCGCCTCGAGAATTCGTCCGTCGCCGACGTGAATGAGAAAGGTCGACAAGTCGAGCAAGTCGCCCGCGTTGGGCTGAACCGCGGCAAAGCTGTCGGCAAGTGGCCGGCCTGCCTCGACGGCAGCTCGGGCGTCGTCGACGCGGCCCATCATGGTGGCCATCATGGCTTGGCCGAGTGCCGCTCCGAGGGCCGCCGCGGGGTCAGCGGGCTCAAGGCCCGCAAGGGCCTGATCGATGGCGGTTGCATCGCCGAGCATGAGACGCCACTTCGCCAGGTCGGGTGTGAGGAGAGCGGCGGCCGCAGGGTCGAGCATCGGAACGAGGGCCTGAGCACGCTCGACGGCGGAAGCCGGATCGTGCGCCCGCAGGGCAGTGTGCTGGCCCCAGCGCAGTTCAACGCGAGCGCGCGCGGCGTCTTCCGTTGCAAGAGAAGCGGCGAGCGCGAACGCTTCGTCGATGAGGTCAGAGGCGTGCGAGAGCGCGCTCATCGCTGCGGCTCTCGTGAGGGCGGGCCGAGCATCCTTCGCGGCAGCCAACGAAGCATCGGCAAGGTCGAGAGCGCGGACGTGGTCTCCAACTCGATACGCATGCTCGGCCGCCCAGGTGAGGTCGTCAGCCTTAACCTCGCCTCCCGAATCCTGCAGCAGACACAGAGCCGTGAACCGCAACTGCTCATCGTCGATCAAGAGGAGGCGCTCGGCGGCTTCACGGCGTCGGGCCGCGCGTTCTGTGGTGCTCAGTCGCGAGAGAAGGGCTTCGGCATAGACCGGATGTCCGAGATAGAGATACCCCGCTGCGACAGGCTCGGCGGGCTCAACGACTCCCGAGTCGAGCAGATCACTCAGGTGGTGAGCTTCGGCGGGGTCGATCGCGGCACGGGGCCAGGGTTGCGCCACAGCCATGAGCTCAACGATGTGGCGTTCGGCGTCAGTGAGTGTCTCGAGACGACCCGATACGGTCTCCAACACGTGCGCCGGCACGGCCACCGCCTCGACGTCGGCCCCGTGGTCGCCCACGTGAACGCGACCGGCGCGTTCGGCGGCCTGAACCAGTTCGCGCAGAAACAACGGGTTACCGCGTGTTGTCTCGTGCAATCGCTGGAGGGTGTCGGGTCGAGGCTCGACCGAGAACCGGCGGCTCAATACGGCGCGGGTCTCCTCGATCGTCAAGGGGGGCAGGTCAATGACAGTGACTAGGTCCTCGTGCAGCAACCGTGCGATCGCCCCGGTTACCGCGTGCTCATCTCGGGCGGTCAGGAGGGCGGGCACACCAAAGACGCGAATGAGTTGGTACAGAGCTGCGGCTGACGCGTCGTCGAGCAACGGAGCGTCGTCAACCACGAGAAAGTAGTCCTTCGAGTGGCGACCGACGAGGGCCATGAGCTCTCCGAGGCGGGCGCTCACATCGCCGTCGGCATTGATGGGTGCAGTAGCGAGCAAGGGCGAGAGCGCCCCGAGAGGTACTGTCCGCAACTCGTCCAGCGCAACGACCGGCACGACCGTTCGGCCCCGGCTGGCCAGAGTCGATGCGACCGCGGCAGCCACTGTCGTCTTTCCGACGCCGCTCGGCCCGCGGAGTACGTACGACCGCGCAGGGGTGCGGGTGAGTCCGCCAACGAGGGCATCGAGAACCCCCACGCGCGTGACGAGTGGCCACGGTGCCATGCACATCTCCTCAACGACAGCAAGGTTCAGCGTCGCAGTCGAGTGTGTCGTCGTCACGCGCCGCGGCGCTCAGGCTAACACCGGGAGTTGACCCTCCCCCCGCGAGGGCCGTGTGTGCGTCGATCATCGCGCAGACTGACGAACCCTGCGCGGATTCGTGCGTGCACGCACGTTTCGTGCGTGCATCACAACCACATTGGGCGCTCCGATGCATAGGCTCGTACTCAACGCTCGAGGCGGCCACTTTCTGTGCCCCGCAACACGACACTCATCGACGAAGGAGGGACCCATGACCGACATCATCGCCACAACCGCGACGACCATCATCGGAGAGCCCGAGGTCGTCGAAGACGTCGCTACGCGCGACCGCCGCGCGCTGACGGATGCTGCGCTCACGGCTGCGCAGCTCGTCGCCGACCCGGCATGGGCACGCCTCAAGGGCGCTGCCGAAGCGCTACGACCGATGCAGGTGCACGACGGGAGCATCCCGGACGCCGACAACCACGCGTCGGCCGCGCTACACGTCGCAACCATCGTCGAGGCGCTGCGCCACTTCGCGCCGCTCATGCCGCACGACGAGCAGTACCTCACCGCGTGCGCCACCGACTTCGAGCGCTGGGCTGACGGCGGCTTTGTCGTGCCCGACTTCTATGACGCTCTCGACGCTTTTCACCCCGCGCGCGATCGTCGTGACGGCGTCGCTCACCTCGTGGTGTTTCCGATGTACACGCAGAACGGCTCGGCCGACCGACTCGTCGAAGCCGTGGTGTTCGAGGTCATCTGGCCCGACTTCATGGCCGAGCTCGAGGCAGGCGCGTACGGAAACGCGCTGTATCTCGGGTTGCGGTTCGTCGACTTCACGCCCGGCTATGACACCAACTCGGCCGTGCTCTTTCCGGAGTCGGTCTCGGTCACGCCGCGCGTTCCCGCTGGCGCGCCCGAGGGCACCCCGGCTCAGTTGCCGACCTTCACGTGGGGCGCGATCTTCGCCGACCGCGAGGCGGCGCGCTACCGGCGCGTCGTGCGCGCCGCCGCTGACATCACAAAGCTCGAACTGCCCGCCGATGCCCTCGAGCTGCTTGACGACCAAGAACTCGCCGAGCGCACGTTCGTCATGTGGGACATGATTCATGACCGCACCCACATGCGCGGCGACTTGCCGTTCGACCCGTTCATGATCAAGCAGCGCATGCCCTTCTTCTTGTATTCGCTCGAAGAGTTGCGCTGCGACCTCACCGCGTTCCGTGAGGCGGTCACGCTGTGGCGCGCCGCCGACACTGATGACATCACCCGTCGGCACGCTCGGCTCGTGCAGTACGCCGTCATCTTCGACCGCATCTTCCGGTTTGCGATCACGGGCACGCGTACGCGCAATTACGACGCGGTCGGCGGCCAGCTTCTCTTTGCGTGGATGCACCAGAAGGGTGTCTTACACTGGACAGACACCCAGCTCGCCATCGACTGGGATGCCGTGCCCGACGTCGTCGTCGAACTCTCGAACGCGATCAACGACCTGTATTGGGCCTCGATCGATCGACCCAAAATGGTGCACTGGCTCAAGGCCTACGAGCTCGTGTCGGGCACGCTCACGCCGCACCCGGCCTCGGCCTGGGCGCGCGGACTGAGCGACGCGGTGCTGGCGGGCCCGCCCAAGGGCTACACCGACCTCGTGCTCGACGACGAGTTCCCGCTCTCGATGTTCTACGAAGCCCTGCAGAAGAAGATGGCGGTCGTCATCGAGTCGACGGCGGGCATTACCGGCGTCGACGCGTGAGCGTCGGCGCTGACGAGCCGAACAGCTCCCAGGGTTCGAGCGGCACCGCGTCGTCGAACCCTGCGGAATCTGACCTGATTAACCGCACGGTCGTGGTGGCCGGCGCGGGTGGCGTGGGCGGCCGCGCGGGGGGCGCGGCCCTCACCGCGGCGGGCGCGCACGTCGTCGCTGGGGGGTCCCGAGCCGAGTCACTCACCCACGTGAGTGCGGCCGAGACCGCGGTTGTCGACCTCGCCGACCCGGCCGCGGTGA
>CAYWZI010000138.1:0-5999 GCA_964462815.1 uncultured Microbacteriaceae bacterium | reverse complement strand
CTCGGCGGTACGGGCTTCGATGCTCTCGGTTCGCTCCTTACGAAGTTCAGCGAGCCACTGGCGCGCGAGTTCGCGCACCGCACCCGTCTTCGTCGTGCCGAGCTCGCGCGCCACCTCGGTGACGAGCGCAACCGTCTCGTCGTCCTTGATATTCAGCCCCATGACCATGATTCTACCCTTCGATCAAAGAAGGTAGAAACTAGCCGACGGTATCCGTTGACACTGCTTGTTCGGCTCTTCTGGGGAGAACGGGCGTCGGCCGACGAGGAACTCACAGACGGTCAAGTCTGTGGGGTTGGAGATCAGGACTCAGCACCACTGCGGTCGGGAGCGAGCATCCGCATCGACAACAGGTCGATTGCCCGAGCCAGAAGTGTGTCGAGAGATGCGAAGGCGATCATCGAGGTGCGATGGTCGGCCGTCACCTCAACGTTCACGATCCCCTCTCGCGGCTCGCCTATTTCCTTGTTCTGCGAGAACTGATGTGATCGCGCGGCAGATGGATGCACGAGGCCACTCAACACAACCCAGGTCGCCGACCCGTGCTCCGCCTTGACGCCCGTTAGCGAAGTCGCAAACTCCACCATCGCAAAGGTGCTCGAGATTTCGATCTGTTCGGAGTCGATTCCGTGACGCTTCGCGACACTGTCGATCCACGCCTTGTGCTTCTTGATGCGACCGTTGAGTTCGTTGCGTCCACGATCCTTGTCGCGACGTTCTTTGTCCGTGTCAGACGGCCGAACCTTCGTCATCGATTTGTATAGCGACTGATCCTTCTGAACCTCATTGAGTCGAACGCCGAGTAGTCGACGCACTCGTTCTTGGCGTTCTTCAGGCGCCAGCAGCCAAAGACCCTGAGCGGCGCCCTCGATGCCGGATCGTGCGAGGGCATAGTGCGCGTACTGATGCAGCACGAGCCTTTCGCCTTCGATGCAGAGTCGATGGGCGGCGAGTGCGCAGTCTGCCGCCAGGTTTACTGCCTGAAACACGCTGTGACTCATCAAAAGTGGCCGAGTTTCATCGTCATCGACCCCGAGCTGTGTTCCCGGCTTCACGCCGACTCGTCCGAACCGCTGAAGCTGCTCGTGCTGTGACTTGAACCGATGGAGCGACCCGAGCATGTGGCGGATGTCGCTATCGGCCTCGACTTCAGGCATCAGTCGAAGTAGTCCTCGTCAACCTCGACCACGTCGTAGGTCTTCTTCACCTGCACGCCCACGCGGTACTGAATCATGAGCTCGGCCAGTCGAGGGCCGTCAATCAGCACGATGCGCTGGGGGATGCTGTCGGCATACTCGCGCGCTCCCTGGCTGAAGCGGCTGGTGGTGACGAAGACGCCTTGGCTGGCTCCACGCCCGGCGAGGGCGCCGATGAAACCCTGCAGTTCGGGGCGCTGCACCGCGTTGTCGGCTGCGTAGCGCTTGGCTTGCACGTAGATCTGACTGAGACCCAGCGCATCCTGATCAATGACTCCGTCGACTCCCCCGTCGCCGGAGCGGCCGATGCGCTGGCCGCGCTGCTCGGCTCCGCCGTAGCCCATCGCGTTGAGCAGGTCGACGACGACTTGTTCAAAGAAGTCAGGATGCTGCTCTTGCAGCCGCCGAATCAGCTCAGCCGCCGCATCGGTCTCGAAGCTCTGGATGCCCGCCTCGATGAGCTCGGTCGGGTCGTCACTCTCGTCGAACTCGCGTGCCACGAGCGTGGCGGTGCTGGTCGAGGGTCGGCGAGTCGGCTCGTACTCGCTCCACACGGGCAATGACTTCACGTCGGCGTCGGTGATGATTCCGGGATGCTCGGCCAAGAACTCGCGCCCGAAATCAGTGATGACGTTCACACCCCGCGCGGGCTTATCGACCGCCTTTGCGCGGTAGAGCGCCGACAGTGCCCAGCCGACGCGGTTGAGGGCGCGGGAGTCACCGTCGCCGAGCGTCTCTGCTCGCTGCTCGGGAGTTAGGCCGACGTGGTCGCAGACCGCCTCCTTGAGCGCGCGCGACGGCCACTGCTTCCCGTCGGACATCACTTCGAGCACCGGCTTCAGGAAGGCGTGCCAGGTGGGGATGGTACTCACGGCGGTGTCGTTCTCGTTCACAGTTCTCCTCGGAATGCTCGACTCTTCATGGAGGCTGATGCTTCGTATGCGGCTCGAATAGATGCGTCATGGCGGTCCAAGACAACTCGGACTTGGCCAAGCTGCTCGACGAACGCAAGCTGCTCGGAGAGAGGAGGCACTGGCAACATAAGTGCCTTCAACCTGACCGACGTCAAGTGAGCGATGGTTGCCGAAGTGATGCTCTCGCTCAAGAGGCCGCTGCGCGATAGTTCACGCATTACCCAGACAAAAAAGTCCGGAATCATGATTTCCTCATCGAGCCGGACCCGGTGAAGTGCTTTTTGAAAGTAGACGTTCTCACGACGCCCGTCCCACACCGCTGAGCGGCCTGGTTCACCTCCCTCACAGACCAGAACGTCGCCTGGCTGTAACGAGAACTCCTGACGGTCGGCTTCGCTAAGGCCCATTTTCAACAAGTCATGTACGTCGATTCGCATCCACTGCACATTGGCGTTTCTCAAGTACGGCCATTGAGTCTCCCCGCTCTGGCGCGCCTTGTCGAGCATCTTGCCTAGTCGAGCGTGCGCAACCGAATCGAGTCGAGCAACCGGCCATCGCTCCTGCCATTCGCGAGCGCTCCCGAACCTTCGAAGGAAGAGACTGAGAGCGAGTTCCTCGGCTACTGGTACCTGTGCGAGACCCTTCATAATTAAGTCATCGACCCGATCGAGTATCGATGCGACGCGACGTTGTTCAGGGAGAGAGGGCACCCGAATCTCAATCGCTCGAAGTTTGGGAAGGTTCAGGGTTCGACCCATCGCTGCGAGATCAGCGTTGCCAGCGAGATCAACGCTCTCAAGGAAGTGAGCGAGGTACGACTCGTCAAGTTGAGATCGGTCTCGGACTGGCAACGCAGCGATTGCTTCGTTCGTGTATAGCGGCACACGAGCAATCGATACCTTGCCGATGCTCAACTTGAAACTGAGAAGCACAGTTCCGGGGCTTGCGAGCCTTCCCCCCATAACCGCTGCACCCGCATCGCTCAAGCGCTCTTTTGTGGCGGTGATCTGCCGTTGGCCGGTCATGTCACCGATAGAGAGCCAATGATGATTGCCGCCCCAGTATCGCGGTTCGGATCGTGACGGTGTCCGCCCAACCACAATCTCGCAAAGTTCATCTAGCCGAACCGACCGAGTCATCGCGAAGACCTGAGGGCATCTAGAAGAGCAACTGTGGCTGCCGCAGTCTCATCCTGGAGAGCCTGGAGCTCGGCAACAATTTCCAGCGGGTCGCGGTGCTCGACCTCGTCGTGCTCGACCTCTTTGTAGCGGTTGAGACTGAGGTCGTATCCGGCGTCGACGATCTCTTGGCGCGGCACCAGAAAGCTCTGTGCGGTGCGGGGGCGATCCGCCTCGGGTGAGCGGGCATCCTGAAGCGTCTGCCAGCGGGCAAGAATGTCGGGCAGGTCGCTCGAACCCAGGGCGGTGCGCTTGTCGTCGAGGCTGAAGCCGTCGCTCTGCACATCATAGAACCACACGTGGTCGGTGCCGCCCGAGCTGGTCTTGGTGAAGAACAGGATGGCGGTCGAGACTCCGGCGTAGGGCTTGAAGACTCCGCTCGGCAGCTTGACGACCGCGTCGAGCTTGTGGTCGTCGACGAGCATGCGGCGCAGGTCTTTATGCGCCTTCGACGAACCGAAGAGCAGGCCGTCGGGAACGATTGCGGCGGCGCGCGCGCCGTTCTTCATGATGCGCAGCATGAGTGCCAAGAACAGCAGCTCCGACTTGGTTGTCTTCACCATGCGGGTGAGGTCGTTGGCGATCGACTCGGCGTCGACCGAGCCCGCGAACGGCGGGTTGGCGAGCACGAGCGAGAACTCGCCGTCGTCGGCTCCGACGCCCTCGGCAAGCGAGTCGCGGCGCTCGACCGTGGCGGCCTCCACCCCATGCAGCAGCAGGTTCATGCTGCCGATGCGGCTCATTGTGGCGTCGGAGTCGAAGCCGCTGAATGCGTGACGGTTGAAGTGGTCGCGACTGGCGGCATCCGCCCAGATCTCGGGGTGGTGCTCGCGCAGGTATTCGCTCGCGACCGTCAGGAAGCCGGCCGTCCCGGCCGCGGGGTCGACGATGCGGTCGCCCGGCTTCGGCGCCGTCATGTCGACCATGAGGCGGATGATGTGGCGCGGGGTGCGGAACTGGCCGTTCGTTCCCGAGGTAGCGAGCTTGCTGAGCATGTACTCGTAGATGTCGCCCTTGGCGTCGGTGTCATCCATGGGGATGGCCTCGAGTAGGTCGACGACCTTCGCGAGCAGCGCCGGGGTCGGAATCGTGAATCTGGCGTCTTTCATGTTGGCGGCGAAGCTCGAGCCCTGCTCGCCCATGGAGCGCAGCATCGGAAAGACGTGGCCGTCGACGACCTCGAACATTGCGGCCGGGTCGAGGTTCTTGAAGCGCGACCAGCGTAGGTCGTGCATCGGGCGCGGGGTGCGGCCCGGGGGCTCGCTGAGCCCCTCGCCGAAGACGGGCTTGGTGATCGGCTCACCCGTCACCTGCGCGCGGTTCTCAGCCAGGAGCTGTAGCTCATCGAGGCGACGAATGAAGAGCAGGTAGGTGATCTGCTCGATCACCTCGATCGGGTTGGCGATGCCGCCCGTCCAGAAGGCGTTCCAAACGGCGTCGACCTTGCTCTTCAGTGCTCCGGTCACCATGCTGCGTTGCTCCACTCTTCGGCCTTCATAAGCCGAGTCTGTCAAACGAAACGAGGCGGGCCGGTCATTCGGGTTGACCGGCACGCCTCGCGTCACATGACTAGCCGACCTTGGTCCACTTCGTTACTTGACCGGGCCCGCACTGCCCGCATGGGGGCAACACATCGCTCGCGTCGTCGAGCCGCACCGTGTGCCCTCGCGGGCAGCGGTACGTACCCTTGCCGGGCTTTTCGCCGATGTCGTACGCCATCTCTCATCACCTCCTCACCACTCAGTGAGAAAAGCGTAGATTCCACCGCCGACACGAGGCGGCTACGAAACCTCCGAGCTCGATTCGAAAGTCGGCACGAGTTGCCCCGCGCCAGTGAACCCCGCCCGACGCCGCGCGACTGTGACCACTCCCGCGATGATGAGCCCTTGACCCAGGCAGTACAAGAGCATGATCCAGAGATCGACGTCGAGCACCGAGAAACCGGGCAGAAAGCGATCGAATGCGAGTAGCGTGTCGCTCGCCAGAAAAACCGCGGCTCCGATCGCGATCACGGGGCGCGTTGCGAGGGCCGTCACGGCAGCCGCACCGAGGATGAGCCCATAGACAGCAACCGGCACGAGTAGCGATCCGAGCCACAGGGCGAGTGAGGCAACCATGCTGCCCCACCAGACGACGCCGAGAATGATGCCCCAGACGGGCACGCGCCCGGTGCGCAGTGGCCCCGCGTACAGGGCGATGTAGGCGAGGTGCGCGAGCCCAAACGCGCCCATGCCGATGAGAAAGCCGATGTCGCCCGGACTCTGCAGCAACACGTCTCCGAGCCACGAGAACACGAGGGCGAGTCCGCCCCAGAGCAGCAACAGTGAGCGGCGCGTCGGCAGCCCCAGCACGAGAGCGATCAGCAAAGCGGGCATGAGCAGGGGCTTCGTCGCGGCAACGAGTTGGTCGCCGCCCGCGGCAATCGCGATGAGGTGCACGACCGTCACGACAATGTAGGGCGTGAACGCAGGCACAGGGCGGAAGGTCGGGCGCACGATGCTCAGGCTACGCCTCGTCACGCCGGGACGTTGGTCCTGACTTGCGCCGAAACCGTCGCGTACACCGACGACTTCTCGCAGACTGACACCATGCTGCTTCCCGCGATCATTCTCATCACTCTGGCCCTCGTCTTCTACACGATTGGCGTGTGGTCAGAACGTGCCCAGAAAACGCTCAAGCCGTGGCACACGGTGTTCTTTGGGCTCGGGCTC
>CAYWZI010000137.1:0-6065 GCA_964462815.1 uncultured Microbacteriaceae bacterium | reverse complement strand
CGCGAAGGTCACGGGAATCTTTTCGTCGGCAAGCTTGAGAATTGCCGGCACGAGCCCGACCGTCGACACCGTGATGTGCCGAGCGCTCATGCCGAGACCGTGCGGCTGGGGCTCGACCATCGTGCGCACGGCATCCATCAGCCGGTTGTAGTTCGCGAGGGGCTCGCCCATTCCCATGAAGACGATGTTGCTCACGCGCTCGGGCGTGGTCTCGCCGCGCTTCTTGCCCCCGAGCTCGCCCGCGGCAATCGCAGCATTGGCCTGCACGACCTGGTCGATGATCTCGGCCGCCGACATGTTGCGCGTCAGACCCGCCTGGCCCGTCGCGCAGAACGGGCAGTTCATGCCGCAGCCGGCTTGCGAGCTCACGCACAGCGTGATGCGGCCCGGGTAACGCATGAGCACGCTCTCGACGAGGGCGCCGTCGTAGAGCTTCCAGAGAAACTTGATGGTGTCGCCGTTGTCGGTGCGCAAGCGGCGCACCTCGGTTAGCAGCGGGGGCACCATTCCGGCGACGAGGTCGTCGCGCACCGCGGCCGGCAGGTCGGTCATCGCGGCAGGGTCGCGCGTGTAGTGCGTGAAGTAGTGGGTCTCGAGCTGCTTCGCTCGGAAACCCGGAAGCCCGAGCTCTTTCACACGCTCGACCCGCTGCGCGGGCGTCAGATCTGCCAGGTGAACGGGCGGCTTTCCGCGCTTCGGTTCGGCAAACTGCAACACCGGGCGGCCGTCGGGGCCCATCTTCTGTTGCCAGCCTTCGGTGGTCGGGCGTACCTGCGGGCGAGCATCCGTCGAAGCCGGCGGGGTCGCAACAGTTCCGTTGTTACGAATGCCGCGCTCGCCTGCCATGCCTCCAGGGTACGCGGCGCAGGCGGGGCTTCTCGAACCCGCGTACCGTTAGCGGTATGACGCCTCACGACGACACCGCCACCACCGAGGCCGATAGCGCGCCCACGACCCCGCCCTTCAGTGAATTGGGGCTGAGCGACGCCGTTCTCTCCGCTCTCGCCGACGTCGGATACGAGACCCCCAGCGCTATTCAGGCCGCCACGATTCCGGCGCTCCTCGCCGGGCGCGACGTGGTGGGCCTTGCTCAGACGGGCACCGGCAAGACCGCTGCCTTTGCTCTGCCGATCATTTCGCGCCTTGACGTCGCTCAGAAGAGCCCTCAAGCTCTCGTGCTCGCGCCAACTCGTGAGCTGGCCCTGCAAGTGTGTGAAGCCTTTGAGAAGTACGCGGCCCACCTGCCGGGCGTGCACGTTCTGCCGGTCTACGGCGGTCAAGGCTACGGCGTGCAGCTCTCAGCGCTTCGGCGCGGCGTGCACGTTGTCGTAGGCACCCCCGGTCGCATCATGGATCACCTCGAGAAGGGCACGCTCGACCTCAGCGAGCTGAAGTACCTCGTGCTCGATGAGGCCGACGAGATGCTCAAGATGGGCTTCGCGGAAGACGTCGAGACGATTCTCGCCGACACCCCCGTCGACAAGCAGGTTGCGCTGTTCTCGGCCACGATGCCTGCGGCCATCCGCCGCATCTCGAAGCAGCATTTGCGCGACCCCGAAGAGATCACGGTCAAGACCAAGACCACCACCTCGGCCAACACGACGCAGCGTTACCTGATGGTCTCGTACCCGCAGAAGGTCGACGCTCTCACGCGCATTCTCGAGGTCGAGAATTTCGACGGAATGATCATCTTCGTTCGCACCAAGAACGAGACGGAGGCGTTGGCCGAGAAACTGCGAGCCCGCGGCTACTCGGCGCAAGCCATCAGCGGTGACGTTGCGCAACCGCAGCGCGAGCGCACGGTCGAGCAGTTGAAGTCGGGCACGCTGGACATCCTCGTCGCGACCGACGTTGCCGCGCGCGGTCTCGATGTCGAGCGCATCAGCCACGTCATCAACTTCGACATTCCGGTCGACACCGAGTCGTACGTGCACCGCATCGGCCGCACGGGTCGCGCGGGCCGCAGCGGCGCCGCCATCAGCTTCGTGACGCCGCGCGAGCGCCGCTTGCTCGATGCGATCGAGAAGGCCACGCGTCAGCCACTCACACAAATGCAGTTGCCGACCGTCGACGATGTCAACGCGACGCGTCTCGCGCGCTTCGACGACGCCATCACCGAGGCCCTCGGCCAAAGCGAACTCATGGCCGCGTTTCGCGACATCATCGGCCACTACGTCGAGCACCACGATGTGCCCGAGGCCGACGTCGCCGCAGCGCTTGCCGTCGTCGCGCAGGGTGGTTCGTCTCTCTTGCTGACGGAAGCCGACTTGCGGCCCGTGCGACCCCCGCGGGAAGAACGGGATGAACGCCCCGCCCGCGACGGCGACCGCGCCGAGCGGCCCGAGCGCCGCAGCCGCACGGGAAATGGCCGCCTTGCGCCCTACCGCATCGAGGTCGGCCGCCGGCACCGCGTCGAGCCGCGGCAAATCGTCGGTGCCCTCGCGAACGAGGGCGGATTGAGCCGCGAAGACTTCGGGGCGATCGACATCAAGCTCGACTTCTCGATCGTCGAGTTGCCCGCCGAGATGTCGCGTGCGACTCTCGACAAGCTCGCCGCGACGCGCATCAGCGGCAAGCTCATCGAATTGCAGCTTGACCGCGGGCCGCGCAAGCGCGCCGACCGCGGCTACGGGAGCGGCGGCAGCGCTGATCGTGACGATCGGCCTGCTCGTAAGCCCCGGCACTAACGGGAACGCACGAGAGGACACCACCATGCCGAAATACATGCTCATCGTGCGCTCGACCGCTGAGGCGATGGAGGCGAGCAAAGGCCTCGATTTTGAGGAGATCATCAACGCCATGGGCGCCTACAACGAGTCGCTCATGGAAGCGGGCGTGATGATCGGCGGCGACGGGCTCAGCGACCCCTCCGAAGGCTTCGTCGTCGACTTTTCCCGTGACGACAAGGTTGTCACCGATGGCCCCTACGGCGAGGTTCACGAGCTCTTCAATGGCTTCTGGATGATCCAGGTCGCCGACAAGGACGAGGCGATCGAGTGGGCTCGCCGATGCCCACTCGGCCCCGGTACGAAGCTCGAGGTGCGTCGCATCACCGACGAGAGCGACTTCACCGACTTCAGCGACAACGAATACATTCAGAAAGAGGAAGGCTGGCGCGACGAGCTCACCGGTAAGGGCTGACTCGCATCAGAACGGCAGCGCACTCGACGCCGCGAGGGTTGTGCGGGCGTGACCTCAGGGGACGAGCGTCGTGATCCACTCAGCGATGAGCGGCACGATGCGCTCGTCGATCGGGCGTCGAGCATCCTTTCGATACGTCCGCAGTGTCGCCGTGGGCTGACGTCGCAGGATATGACTGACGCCGTCGAGCAGTTCACTGCGAGTCGGAGCCGTGCGACTCGTCGCGATCGTGGCGGCGTCGTCGGGCGGTGCCTGAAGGTCAAACTCCGCCGCGATCGCGAGCACGGGCTGCGTCGAACGAGTGAGATCATCGAGCGGGTCGTAGGCCATGAACTCTCGAAACCACCGAGCGTTGACCTTGGCTCCGCCGATGCGCTCGACGTCGCGAGTCGTCGCGAGCAGGCGCTGCCGATTCTTCTCGGTCTGGGTCTCGAAGTCGGTGCGCATCAGGCGCAAGATGCCGCGCACAAAGCCGGGAATGTCGTCCTGCAGAGCGCGCGCTTGCCAGCGCAGGACATCGAGGCCGCTCCGCGCGTAGGGCGACAGGAGCACCGCGCCTGCGATCGACGGTCGCTCGACGAGCACGCGGGCAGCGATCGCCGTTCCTTCGCTGTGGCCGACCAGCACGACCGGCAGGCCCCCCGTGATCGCCTCGTCGACAACGGCGAGAGCATCGTCGACGAGATCCCACAATCCGGTCGTCATGAAGTCTCCGCCCGACTCACCCACACCGCGCTTATCCCAGCGGATGCTCGCTACGCCTCGATCGCGCAGGCCCTCGGCGAGCTGCTGTTGGATGCCGAGCGCCAGACCTCGAGTATTGCCATCGCGGTCGATCGGCCCGCTGCCGGGGATCAGCACGACCATGGCTTGAGCAGCGTCAGGCGTCCACTGCTCCGCGACAAGCGGCACCGTCGCGCCGATGGTGAGCGCGCTCATCGAGCGGCCCGAGTAACGATCGTGCGAGAAACCACCGGGTGTCCTTTCGTCATGCCGTGACCCATTGTTATCATGTTCGATAACAATACCGCAAGTGAGATTGATAGGCTGGCCACATGACGAGCGCAGAGTTACTGCTGCATCCCGTGCGACTTCGGATCGTGCAGACGATGCTGGGTCGCGATGAACTCACCACCCGCGAACTCGCCGAGAAACTCACCGATGTGGCGGCCGCGACCCTTTACCGTCACGTGGCGGCTCTCGTCGACGGAGGCGTGCTCGAGGTCGTCGCCGAGCGCCGCGTGCGCGGCACCGTCGAGCGTTCTCTGCGTTTGCGCACCGAAGCCGCGTCTGTCGACCCCGATGACCTGACCCTCGACGACCTCGCGCTCCGGGCGGGATTTCTCGCCTACCTCGCGAGCCTCGCATCGGCCTTTGATGCGTATCTCGATGCCCCACGAGGGACACTCGAGGCTGACCTCGTCGGGTTTCGACAGAACGCGGTCATGGCCACCGACGAGGAGTGGAACAGCGTGCTCGCCGCCGTTCGCGCAGCAGTCACACCGCTCGCTGCTCGGGCTAGCGCTCCGCCCGAGGCACGACGACGCCTGTTCGCGACCGTCAGTCTTCCGGTCGACTGAGCCTGCGCTCGAGCTCAGTCGGTGCCGGAGTCGAACGACGATGCTTCGTTCGCCGCGTCCACCGCTTCGGCGAGGGCCTCGCGGTCAGCCGTCAGCGGAACCGCGTGCTCGATGACCTCGTCCGACTCACCCGCGGTGATGCGCCCGACGAGCTGCGCCGTCGCACCACCGATGATGCCTTGCGCGGCATATTGCTCAAGCCGTGCGCGCGAGTCAGCGATGTCGAGGTTGCGCATCGTCAGTTGCCCGATGCGGTCGGTCGGGCCAAAGGCGGCGTCTCCCACGCGTTCCATCGAGAGCTTCTCGGGTGAGTACGACAGGCCAGGGCCGGTCGTATCGAGAATCGTGTAGTCATCGCCGCGGCGCAGACGCAGCGTCACGGTTCCGGTGACCGCAGAGCCCACCCACTTCTGGATGCTCTCGCGCAGCATGAGCGACTGCGGGTCAAGCCACCGGCCCTCATACATGAGGCGGCCGAGGCGTCGTCCTTCAGCGTGGTAGTTCGCAATGGTGTCTTCGTTGTGCACGCCATTGAGGAGGCGCTCGTACGCGATGTGCAGCAAGGCCATTCCGGGAGCCTCGTAAATGCCGCGGCTCTTCGCCTCGATGATGCGGTTCTCGATTTGGTCGCTCATGCCCAGACCGTGGCGGCCGCCAATGCGGTTCGCCTCGAGCACCAGTTGCACAGCATCCGCGAATTCCACACCGTTGAGGGCGGTGGGGCGACCCTCGACGAACGTGACGGTGACGTCTTCGGTGGCGATCTCGACCGAAGGGTCCCAGAACTTCACGCCCATAATCGGTTCGACGGTCTCGAGCGAGACGTCGAGGTGCTCAAGCGTCTTGGCCTCGTGCGTCGCGCCCCAAATGTTGGCGTCGGTCGAGTAAGCCTTCTCGGCGGAGTCGCGGTAGGGGAAACCGTGGGCGATGAGCCACTCGCTCATCTCTTGGCGACCACCGAGCTCGGTGACGAAGTCTGCGTCGAGCCACGGCTTGTAGATGCGCAAGCGGGGGTTGGCGAGCAAGCCGTAGCGGTAGAACCGCTCGATGTCATTACCCTTGTAGGTGCTACCGTCGCCCCAGATCTCGACGCCGTCGTCTTTCATGGCGCGCACGAGCAGCGTGCCCGTCACGGCGCGGCCGAGGGGCGTGGTGTTGAAGTAGGTCTTGCCCGCGGTGCGAATATGGAAGGCTCCACACGCGAGTGCCACGAGCCCCTCTTCGACGAGGGCGGCCTTCGCATCGACGAGCCGGCTGATCTCAGCGCCGTACTCTTTTGCCCGGCCGGGCACTGCCTCGACATCGGGCTCGTCGGGCTGACCGAGGTCACCCGTGTAGGTGCAC
>CAYWZI010000136.1:0-6095 GCA_964462815.1 uncultured Microbacteriaceae bacterium | reverse complement strand
TGCGGTGTCGTGCGAACTCTGCGAGGCCATAAGCGCGCCGTAGACTCGTAGGCACGATGAGCACGTCGATTACCCTTCCCGGTCGCACCGATGTGCGCGCGCGTGCGCGCACCTACGAGGTGCGCACCTATGGGTGTCAGATGAACGTGCACGACTCCGAACGACTGAGCGGCTCACTCGAAGCCGCCGGCTACGTCAAGGCCGACGACGGCGCTCCTGACGTCGTTGTCATCAACACCTGCGCCGTTCGCGAGAACGCTGACAACAAGCTATACGGCAACCTGGGCTACCTCGCGAGTGTCAAGCGTGAGCGCGAAGGAATGCAGATCGCCGTCGGCGGGTGTCTCGCGCAGAAAGATCGCTCGGTCATTCTCGAGAAGGCTCCGTGGGTTGACGTCGTGTTCGGAACCCACAACATGGGGTCGCTGCCCGCCCTCCTCGACCGCGCTCGCCACAATGGCGAAGCACAACTCGAGATTCTCGAGTCCCTCGACGTCTTTCCGTCGACGTTGCCGTCACGCCGCGAATCAACCTCGAGCGGCTGGGTCAGCATCTCGGTGGGCTGCAACAACACCTGCACCTTCTGCATCGTTCCGGCCTTGCGCGGCAAAGAGAAAGACCGCCGCCCGGGCGACATTCTCGCTGAGGTGCAAGCACTCGTCGACGATGGAGCGATCGAGGTCACCCTCCTGGGTCAGAACGTGAACTCGTACGGCGTTGAGTTCGGCGACCGACTCGCTTTCGGCAAGCTTCTTCGCGCCGCCGGTCAGATCGACGGGCTCGAACGCATCCGCTTTACGAGCCCACACCCTGCCGCCTTCACCGACGATGTCATCGACGCGATGGCCGAAACGCCATCGGTGATGCCGCAACTGCACATGCCGCTCCAGTCGGGCTCAGACCGCGTGCTGAAGGCGATGCGGCGCTCGTATCGCAGCGACAAGTTCTTGGGCATTCTCGACCGCGTGCGCGAGCGAATCCCGCACGCAGCGATTACGACCGACATCATTGTCGGGTTCCCCGGCGAGACCGACGACGACTTCGACGACACCGTGCGCGTTGTCGAGCAGGCGCGGTGCGCGAGTGCCTTCACATTCCAGTACTCGATCCGCCCGGGCACACCCGCCGCAACGATGCCCGACCAGGTGCCGAAGGCCGTGGTGCAAGAACGGTACGAGCGCCTCACCGCGGTGCAAGACCGCATCAGCGCCGAAGAGAACCATCAGCAAATCGGTCGCGACGTCGTCGTGCTGATCTCGAATCACGATGGCAAGAAAGACGCCGCTACCGAGCGCATCACGGGTCGCGCCGAAGACAACCGTTTGGTGCACCTCGCCGTGCCCCCGGGCAGCGAGCGGCCGAGGCCCGGAGACCTCGTCACCACGAGTATCACGAGCGCAGCAGCGTTCCACCTCATTGCGGATCACGATGCACCCCTCGTGATCCGCCGCACCCGCGCCGGCGATGCCTGGGATCGCGCTGACGCCGCGAGTTGCGGAACCCCCGTGACCGGGGGCGGCGCGACGAGCGCGGGCGCTCGCGTCGGCCTCGGCCTTCCGACGGTGCGCGCGCAGGGTGGCGCTCAGGGGTGAGCGCCCGGAGCGCATCCGCATGATCGTCGCGATCACCGGCGCCACCGGAACCGGAAAGAGCGAACTCGCCCTTCGACTCGCCGAACGCTGGCATGAGCGCGGCCTCACCGCGGAGATCGTGAACGCCGACGCCATGCAGCTGTATCGCGGGATGAACATCGGCACTGCCAAGCTGACGGTCACCGAGCGCCGAGGTGTTGCGCATCACCTCATCGACGTGCTCGATGTCACGGCAGAGGCGAGTGTCGCCCAGTATCAGGAGCACGCGCGCGCCTCGATTGAGCAGATCGTGTCGCGCGGATCGGTGCCCATGCTCGTCGGAGGATCAGGGCTCTATCTCGCCGCGGTGCTCACCGATTTCCGATTTCCGGGCACGGATCCCGAACGACGCGCCCACTGGGAACAGGAGCTCGAGCGGCTGGGGCCGCGTGGCCTTCATGGCGTTCTCGCCGCGCGCGACCCCGCCGCCGCTGCCGCCATCGGGCCGCACAACGGCCGCCGCATCGTCCGTGCGCTCGAGGTGGGCGAACTCACAGGTGAGCCCTTCCTCGTCGGCCTCGACGCGCGCGCAACTCCGTGGCGTCCCTATCGGCAGTTCGCCCTCGATCTCGACCGGGGTGCGCTGGTCGAGCGTCTCGATGCCCGCGTTCGCCGCATGTGGAACGACGGTCTTCTCGACGAGGTTCGAGGGCTCCTGCCGCTCGGCCTCGAACGCGGCGTGACCGCGAGTCGAGCAATCGGGTACGCGCAAGCCATCGCGCAGCTTGCGGGCACGCTTGATGAAGCGCACGCGATTGAGTCAACGCAGTCACTCACGAAGCGGTACGCGCGGCGCCAAGTGAGCTGGTTGCGTCGCGACCCTGCTGTCGAGTGGGTGGATGCCGCTGCCAGGGATCTCGTCGAGCACGTTGACCGACTCCTCGCCCCCGACCTCGCCGATAGCATGGGCCGGTGACGACGTTGCGATTCACCAAAGGCCACGGAACTGGGAACGACTTCGTCATCATCGCTGATCCGGAGGGCGAGCTCGACCTCGATTCGTCACGCCTTGCTGCGATCGCCGACCGGCATCGCGGGGTCGGAGCAGACGGAGTGATTCGCGCTGTTCGATCAGAGCACCTGGCCGATGGTCGTGCGTTGCTCGACGACCACCCCGACGCGGAATGGTTCATGGACTACGCGAACAGCGACGGTAGTACCGCCGAGATGTGCGGAAACGGAATCCGCGTGTTCGTGCACTACTTGCTCGATCGCGGGCTCGCCGCGTTACCCCCCGGTCAGTCGATTGCGATCGGCACGCGGGCCGGAGTCCGCGATGTGCACCGACTGGCCAATGGTTTTGCGGTCGATCTCGGCCGCTGGGCGCTCGACGGCTCCGAACCGCTGGTTAAGGCGCGCGAATTGCCGGTGGCGCGCCCCGGGCTCGGAATCCGCGTCGGCAACCCCCATGTCGTCGTGGCACTCGCGAGCGATGACGAGCTCGATGGCCTCGACTTGAGCGCGCCTCCCGTGCTCGACCCTGCTCCGGAATCGGGAGCCAATGTCGAGTTCGTGGTTCCCGCTGATCCGCTCGTCGTGGACGGCATCGGACGTATTCGCATGCGGGTGCACGAGCGTGGAAGCGGCGAGACTCTCTCGTGCGGCACTGGTGCCGCTGCGGCCGCACTCGCGGTGCGTCACTGGGCGGGGCCCGCGGCTCCGAACGAGTGGCGTGTGACGGTGGCTGGTGGCGTTCTCGGTGTGCGCATGTTTGCGGCCGAGGACGGCGAGCACGTTGCGCTCTCGGGTCCGGCGGTTCTCGTCTATGACGGCGAACTGCTCGCCTAGAGGTCGTGCGTGTCGGGGCTCGCGGTCGCCGCACCCATTGCAGTCACCGGGCGGTGGCGCACGCGTAGCACACGGTAGCCCTTGTGAGTGGCGTGCCGCGTGACAGGATGCGTGCCGGGGTAGCGGTTCTCGATCCAACGGTGCAGCGAGTCGGCCCCGAGATTGCGGGCAACGACGAGCCACGCCTCTGCGTCGTCATCGAGTCGAGGCAGCCACGTGTCGAGCAGGCCGTGCAGTTCGTCTTTACCAATGCGAATCGGCGGGTTCGACCAGATGGTCATGAAGCGCATGTCGTCGGGCACCTCGTGCGGGAGAGCCGTGCGCACATTGGCGAGCCCCAATCGCTCAGCATTCCGGCGCGTCAGCTCCAGCGCACGCTCGTTGACGTCGACGGCCCACACGGTCGCGCGTGGCGACTCGGTTGCGAGGCTGAGTGCGATCGGACCCCAGCCGCAGCCGAGGTCGAGAAGGTTACCTCCGGGCGGGGGAGGGGGAACATGCGCGAGCAAGACCTGTGTTCCCGCATCCATCGCATTCGGACTGAAGACGCCCCCCGCGGTCTCGAGCTCCACGTCGCGACCGGCAATCGCGACCGTCAATGGCTTGGCGACGAACTCGCCGCTCGGCTGAGCGCTGAAGTAGTGCTCGTGAGCCATGCCCAGAATCTACCGAACCCGGCGGAGTACAGTAAACGCGATGATCGACCGAGATGAGAACGCGTCTGCGCTGAGCGACGACTCCGCCTCCCTGGCGAACGATGCCGGGGCGGATGCTGTCGCGCGCGTTCTCGCGCATGGCGAGTCGCGCGCGCGCTCGGTGACGTTGCACGGTGCCGCTGCGCTCAACGACGACGCGAGCTATTCGGCCGATCGCGATGGGGATCAATTCGACCGCGAGGATCGCGCTGCACTCCGCCGAGTCGGCGGGCTCTCAACCGAGCTCGAGGATGTCACCGAGGTCGAGTACCGACAGCTGCGGCTGGAGAATGTCGTGCTCATCGGCATCTACTCGCAGGGAAACCTTGACGATGCCGAGAATTCGCTGCGCGAACTTGCCGCTTTGGCGGAGACCGCGGGCGCCGTTGTGCTCGACGGCCTGCTGCAGCGACGTCCGCACCCCGACCCAAGCACGTACCTCGGTAAGGGCAAAGCTCAGGAGCTTGCGCTCATCGTCAAGGAGCTCGCCGCCGACACCGTCATTGCCGACACCGAACTCGCACCGAGCCAGCGCCGAGCGCTCGAAGATGTCGTCAAGGTCAAGGTCATCGACCGCACCGCCGTGATTCTCGACATCTTCAGTCAGCACGCGAAGAGTCGCGAAGGCAAAGCGCAAGTCGAACTCGCGCAACTCGAGTACTTGTTGCCGCGACTCCGCGGGTGGGGTGAGTCGATGTCGCGGCAGGCGGGTGGCCAAGTCGGCGCTGGCGGTGCGGGAATGGGGAGCCGCGGACCAGGTGAGACGAAGATTGAACTCGACCGGCGGCGCATCAACACCCGCATGGCGAAGCTTCGTCGCCAGATCAAGGGCTTCGCGCCTGCTCGTGCGGCGAAGCGAGCGAACCGTGACCGCTATTCCGTGCCGAGCGTGGCCATTGCTGGCTATACCAATGCCGGCAAATCGAGCTTGCTCAACCGCATCACACGGGCCGGCGTGCTCGTCGAGAATGCCCTGTTCGCGACGCTCGATCCGACCGTGCGCAAGACGTCGACCCCGGACGGCCGCCCCTACACGATCGCCGACACCGTCGGTTTCGTGCGCAATCTTCCGCACCAGCTCGTCGAAGCCTTCCGCTCGACGCTCGAGGAGGTTGCGGAATCAGATGTGATTCTGCACGTCGTCGATGGTGCGCATCCTGACCCCGCGTCGCAGCTCACGACCGTGCGCGACGTGATTGGCGATGTCGGTGCACGAGAGCTGCCGGAGCTTGTCGCGATCAACAAAAGCGATTTGCTCGACGATGACGCGCGATTGCTCTTGCGCGGACTCGCTCCTGACGCGGTCTTCGTCTCGGCGAAGACGGGGGAGGGCATCGAGGAGCTGCAACACCGCATCGCGGACATGCTGCCGAACCCCGACGTTGAGCTGACCGTGGTGATTCCTTATGACCGTGGTGAACTCGTCTCGCTGTTGCACGATCGAGGCCGCATCGTCAGCACCGAATACGTCGAGGCAGGAACGCACGTGCACGTATTCGCGCCGCCCGAAGTGGCGACCCTCGTCGACGAGTTCGCTACGCAGCCCACGAGCTAGCTGCACCCAGCCCGTGCCGACGGTTGCGGACGCCGTGGTGAGTGTGCGGGCCGAACGCTAGACCGAGCGCATGACGGCGACGACTTTGCCGAGAACGGTCGCCTCGTCGCCCAAGATGGGCTCATACGCAGAGTTCTGCGGCAGCAGCCACGTGTGGCCATCGCGCTGCTTGAAGACCTTGACGGTGGCTTCGTTGTCGAGCATGGCGGCCACGATCTCACCGTTCTCGGCCGTGTTCTGCTGGCGCACGACCACCCAGTCGCCGTCGCAGATCGCGGCGTCGATCATCGAGTCACCCACAACGGTCAGCATGAAGAGCTCGCCCTTGCCGACCAACTGACGGGGGAGTGGAACGATCTCTTCGACCATCTGATCGGCGGTGATCGGAATACCGGCGGCAATGCGACCGACGAGGGGAACCATGGC
>CAYWZI010000135.1:4974-6100 GCA_964462815.1 uncultured Microbacteriaceae bacterium | reverse complement strand
CAACGCCTACGGCGCAGCGAAGGCCGGGATCGACGGACTCGTCGACGCCGGAGTCCTACCCGGCGACGGTCCCGACGTGGTCCGGTCCCTGACGTTCCTCGCTCCGACTAGGGCAGGCAAGACAGACCCCGAGTTCCTAGCGATCGTGGTCTCACCCGACTAGGGTGACCGTTGCGAGGTGCTGTGCGGTCACAGTCCCGGCATCTCGCCCGTCGCACTCCTGCGGCACCCGGACGGCTCACGAGCCGACGACACAAGGAGGATCCCGATGCGGAGAAGCATCACCGTCGCCATTCTCGGCGCACTCGCTCTGACGGCGTGCACCCCGGAGCAGCTCGCCACCTGGGAGCAGATCAACGGCTCGCCGTTCACCGAGGCGCAGCGGAGCGAACTAGCAGCCCTGCCGGACTCGCCGCTCGTCCTCGGGGCGCTCACCGTCAACCCGGACGGCAGCATGATCGAGAACCGTGCACCATCCGGCAGCAAGTGCCCTCAGCACTACGGCGCAGCCATGCGCGCAGGATGGAAGTCCGGCGAGTGGCGCAAGCTCGACTCGATCATGTGGCGCGAGTCCCGGTGCAAGCCGACCGCAGTCAACAACAACCGCCGCACCCGTGACGCGTCCCGAGGGCTGGTCCAGTTGAATCTCCTCGCTCACCGCTCGTGGATCGGTCCGCTCGTCGGCTGGAACTTCGACAATCTGTACCACCCGGAGACGAACCTGCGAGTCGCCCGAGTGCTCTACGAGCGGTGCGGGTGGGGTCCGTGGACGAAGCCGTACTATTGCCGTCGCCCGTGACTAGCTTCGACGCATGATCCAGGGACGGACCGTCTGCCCGGAGCCACCTGTCGACGCCTGCACTCTCGTGCCCGGCGACGTGATCGGAGCACCGCACCCGGTCGTTGCGTACCTCGGAGGCTACGAGCGTGAGGCTACGAGCCTCATACGGGCCGCTCTACGGCTCTCAGAGCGACGCAATAGCCGAGAACGCCTAGAGCATGGTCGGTCTGCTCTAGCGACGCTAGACGCCCTCGGCGGCGACCTGTCCGGCTACGTCGCCCGAGTGTGGCGCGACTTCGCCGCCATGCTCCCCGATGAGGCAGCGATGACGCTCGCCACCACGCA
>CAYWZI010000135.1:0-4902 GCA_964462815.1 uncultured Microbacteriaceae bacterium | reverse complement strand
CGGCGTCTGGCTCCCGATGGACCACGGCACGGTGGCGCTGTTCCCCGGTCTGACTACCTGGCACGGCGTGTCACCGCTCCGGCTCGGTGAGAACGGTCTCCGGTTCTCGCTCGTCGCGTACCCTCGGCGGTTCGTCCCTCGCTCTGTGGATAGGCAGAGGGTAGAATGAGGGCATGACCACGATTATTTCGCAGGAGTACGACCCGAGCATTCCGATCGGTTCTCTCAAAGAGCATCCCCAGAACCCTCGTCGCGGCGACGACTCGTCAGTCAGCGAGAGTATCGAGCACAACGGATTCTTCGGGGCGATCCTCGTCCAACGCTCAACAGGTCACATCCTTGCTGGCAACACTCGGTATCGGGCAATGCGGGCACGAGGAGAGGAATCTGTACCAGGGTTCTGGATCGACTGCGACGACCTACAGGCGAAGAAGATCATGCTGGTCGACAATCGGTCGAGCGACCTCGCCTACTACGACGATGCCGAACTGAGCAAACTGCTCCTCTCGGTCCATCATGACGACTCTCTCACCGGCACGGGCTATAGCCAGGCTTCGATCGACCTTCTGATCGACTCTGCGAACACGAAGGGCGACCTCCTCGGAGGAGTCCGTCAAGGCTTGACCCCGATCGATCGGGCAGCGTCTTACGAGGCGTCGGACATTCGGTCGATTATCTTGCCGTATGACCACTCTGACTACGAGTTCGTCGTGGACGGGTTCTCGCGTTTGCGTAAGGAGTTGGAGCTTCAGACCAACGCTGAAGTCGTTGTCAAGCTGCTTCAGGAGCGGTTGACCTGACATGCAGCGAGAGCATCTTGGAGTGCGACGAATCGTGCTCAAGCGCAACAAGGAGCATCTTGTTCCCTGTCAGTTCGCCGAGCTAGAGGATCGCCTCCAGAACGTGCTCGGCTCATGCGGAGCGTTGATCCCGTTCGCTCCTCGCAAGCCCTGCCCGAACTGCGGGCAACGCCAAATCAACGCTCATGCTCCGGCCCCGAAACCGGACTCTCTCGTGATCGAAGGCAATGCAGCGATTGTGGACGAAGAATCCGATCGGATCGTGGCTGTCCAGGCGGTCGTAGCTACCGACCTCGCTCACCGTCTCGCCGAGGAGTGTCGAGCGATTCACTGGGATGGTCCGGTCAACAACATGAACAAGCCGACCGCAGAGGCTCGGCTCTCCGGCATCATCGTCAGCCATCGCACGTTCGGGTTCGTCGCTCCGGTTCCCCTGCGTCGCCGATATGGGTGCAGCCGGTCTCGCTTCGACTTCGATTATCCCAACGCTCGGCAAATCATTGACGAGATGTGTCAGGTGTCAGAGCACGTCTTCCGCACTCAGGCAGAGTCTGTTTACGAGGAGACGACTCAAGTCGTTCGAGACTCCATCGCGTCAGCGTGGCTTATGGCGGGGACGCCTTGGACTTCGGGAATCATCAACAACACGGCAGCCCTGCCGTATCACCGAGACTCTGGCAACATCAAGGGATCTTGGTCGGCGATGCTCGCGAGCCGTCGCAATATTGACGGCGGTCTGCTTCACCTGGCCGACTACGATGCGTACCTGGCCGTGCCCAACGGCAGCATCTCGATCTTTGACGGGCAATCCGTCTTGCACGGGGTGACCCCGTTTCGGCCCACCGGCCCCAACGCCTACCGTTACACGGTCGTCTGCTACGCCAAGAGTGGCATGAAGGCTTGCTGCGCTGACCCGGCGCAAGAGGCAAGACGAGCTGCGCTTCGGGCCACGGAGGCAGTCGAGCGGAGGCGAGATGCGACCCGATGAGAAGATGCTCGAACGGCTCGTAGAGTTCGCTCAGATCGAAGTCGACTCGGCAGACATTGAGCCGTGGGCAGCGATCCTTGCCGACCTCCACGAGCAAGACGAGTTGTCCATCGTCGAGGCTCACTGGGCAGTCAAGCTCTACAACGCCTACGACTCGCTTGGTTCGGCGTTCGGCGTGCTGGCTCGGTGGGGAGATATTGAGGACTGGTCGAGAGCCAGCGACCGGCTTGAAGCCGCTCTATTCGAGTGTACTCAGGAGCGACGGAGCCTCCGAGGCGGTCGTGTCGTGAAGCACCTATTTTCATATCACGAGGCACTCGCAGGCATGCCAGCGGAGGCGTGGCTGCGGCAGCCGCTGATGCTCGACGACCCAGGCAAGGACTTCGACCGGCTGACCGCTTGGGTCCGGCAAGTGTGGGGTGTGGGACGGCAGACTGCCTTCGAGTGGGCCGAGTTCGTCGCAAAGGTTCGGAACTTCCCGATCGACGCTGACAATGCGCAGCTTTGGGAAAGCGAAGGCCCGCGTCGCTCCCTCCAGCGTCTCTACGGAAATGACGATCCGTCGCCGGATTGGCTGGATGAGGTCGCTCATGCCTGCCGAGGCTTTCTCCGATCGAACGGCGTTGACTTAGCGTGGGTCGACTTCGAGACCGTTATCTGCGACTTCAACGTCATGCGCGACGGTCGCTACTACCCCGGTCGTCACCTTGCTGCGCTGCGGGAGGAGATTGACGGTATGCCGTCACCCTGGCGAGAGAAGCTCGACGCAGCGTGGCACCGCATTATTCCTGACCCGTGGGTCGGTATCGCTCCAGGCATAGACCCGACCAAGAAGCCGATCTTCGCTCAATCGGGGAGGATTATCTGTGAGCCGTGACGCCGCTGATCAAGCGCGATTCTTCGCTGCCTACGCTAAGCAATATCACGCAGGCGCGTTTGCCGTGCCGATGCGTAAAGACATTGAGGCTGGCACAGTCGAGACGGTCGACTTCGAGAGTCACGAGGGTCGAGTCCTGCTTGCGACGAAGCTCCTAACGAGGCCATCCCAACGGCGTGACTTCGCCGGTCATCGAGTTGAGTTACCGGCTGGCGCGCGAATCGTCACCGACCTCGCTCGCTCCGGCTCGATGGATCTGCCGCGTCTCGACGCGTACGACATTATCTGCGCCTACGTCGAGGATGCGCTGGTCACGTCCTCGCTTGAACGTCAGGGCCGAGAGCGTCTCGCTACGCAAATCAGCGCCGCTGGCGAGATCATTGGGTTGTGGGGGAGGGAAGGCACTGCTAGGCAGCTCCCTCCAATCGAGACGCTGACCGTGGCCCGTCTCCGGCGCAGCCTGCCCGAGGATCAACTCGCCCAGGCTCAAGAGGAGTTGCGGAGCCTGTCCGGGTGGCACGACGACTATCCCTTCTACTCTGACGGCTCATGGGGCGCGCTCAGCCTCAAAGGCTTCGACCCCGATCCGCAGTGGGGGGTCAAGCCCTCTGAAATGAGTAAGAAGTGGCTGGCAGCCAATCCCGGCTCCCTCGACCGACAGTGCGACTGGACTCGGCTGGCGAAGCGGGTGCCCACGATTGTCCGCATCGTCAACAAGATCGCCGGTGCCACTGAGACGGAGCGGGTCCGACTGCTGCGGATGGCCGCGCGACGACCGCAAGCCCATCTCGGACGGCACACCGACATTACCGACCGCTTCGCCGGAACGCGAGACGGCATGATTGTCCGGCTGCACATCCCTCTCGTCACCGATCCCCGGGTCACTATGAGCGTATGGTCCGTGAATGGGGAGCGCAACGACCTCCACCTAGAAGCAGGATCGGTCTGGTATCTCGACGCTCGCAAGCCACACAGCGTCACCAACGCAAGCGATATCGACCGAGTCCACCTCGTCATCGACCTGAAAGCCGATGAGCAGGTCCGCAGAGAGATCCTTAGCGGAGAGACGTGGTGAGCGTCGCGTGCTACCTCGTCGGTGCCCCGGGCAGCGGCAAGACCTCCCTGATGGCGGCGACCGTCGATCGTCTCGGCTCTCGCTCTCCGCGTCAACTGCTTGATCCGATCCCCCACGTCGTTCATGAGCCATCGCGATGGGTTGAGTTGGGCAAGAGGAGAGACCACTTCAGCGGCACCGATGCCCTCGGCTACGCAGTCATGCCCAAGGCGAAGGCGTTTGTTGAGTCGCCGAGGAGACCTCGATACCTTCTCGGGGAGGGTGATCGCCTCGCGACCTCAAGCTTCTTGAGCCTGCTGAGCGAGAACTATGACCAGTTCCTCCTCGTCTATCTCGACGGGGACCACATTGCAGCAACAAGGGCAGCCGATCGAGCAGCAGCCCTCGGCAAGCCCCCTCAATCAGCCTCGTGGTGGATCGGGAGAGCGAGCAAGGCCCGACGCCTTGCCGACGAGTTCGACGCTCTCCGGCTCGACGCCCACCTGCACCTCTCTCACCTCGCCGATGCTCTGGCTGACGCGTTGATTCGTAGGATGCGTTCTGATGCCTAGACCACTCAAACTCACCCCCGACGTACAGGACCGGATCGTCCAGGCGATCCAGGCTGGCAACTACATCGAGATAGCCGCTCAATATGCCGGAGTCGGCAAGACCACACTCTACAGATGGCTGTCGCTCGCAGAAGATCCCGACGCTGACGAGGTCTACCGGCACTTTCGGGACGCAGTAGAAAGCGCACGCAGCGCAGCAGAGGTGCGTAACGTCGCGCTGATCCAGAAGGCAGCGAACGACGGCACCTGGCAGGCGGCAGCGTGGTATCTGGAGCGCACGTCATGGCAGCGATGGGGACGGCGCACGATGGTCACCGGCGACGCAGGTGAGGCGATCAAGGTCGAGGTCGACCACCGACAGACACTGCGTGACGTGCTCGGGCTGACGGATGCCGGTTCGGACGATCAGTGACAATCGGTCGTGGATCGACCGATGGCGTGACGACGGCACCCTAGAGGAGCGTGTCGCTGCCCTGTCGCCCGAGCAGGCTCGGGAGTTCCTGACGCTCTGGGAGGTCTGGGCACGCCAGAACCAGCGCATCCCCGACGGCATGGGGGACCTGTTCCGCATCTGGATGTTCCGAGCGGGTCGAGGCTCCGGCAAGACACGA
>CAYWZI010000134.1:0-6136 GCA_964462815.1 uncultured Microbacteriaceae bacterium | reverse complement strand
CTCCGCTCGCCGAGGCGCGCGAGCAGCTCAACGCTCTCGTGTTCGACGGATTCATCGGACGCACGGGCCTCGCCCGCCTCCCCCGGTTGGTCATCTACTTGCGCGGCATCATCCACCGGGTTGAGCGCCTCGCCGACAACCTTGGCCGCGACCGCGCGTGGATGCTCGAGGTACAGCAGGCCGTCGAGCTCTACACCGCGGCGGGCGGAACCTTGCCGCTGAGCGCTGACCCCGAGCCGCGCATCCGCGACGCCCGCTGGATGCTCGAAGAGCTGCGACTCTCGTTCTTCGCGCAGCCGCTCGGCGCGCAAGGCCCGATCTCGGTGCCGCGCATCCGCAAGCAGCTCAGCGCTTAGCGATCAGCGACGAGACCGCTAGTCTGCCGCCATGACCGACGCCCGAGCGCACGACCTCACACGGTTCGAGGCTCTCTCTGACCGCCTCCTCGCAGAGGTCGAGTCGCGCGACGACACGCAACCCGTTCGTTCGACGACGTGGCCCACCGTCGCCGAGGTGGCGGCGCACGTCGCGAGCGTCTACCGCTGGGTGTCGGCGATCATCACCTCGGGTCAGCCCGCGCCGAGAGTCGAGGAGCCGCTCGCCGATACCGCAGTCGACCTGCGCGAGGCGCGCGATGCACTCCTTCGCCTGCTGCGCGCCGATGACGTCGACTGCTGGATCATCGGCGGCTCGACGGGCACCACGGCGTTCTGGCGTCGGCGCATGGTGCTCGAGACGATGAAGCACCTGATCGACGTGCGCACCACGCCCGACGACCGATTCGCGGTGCCACGGGAGCTCGATGCACAGCTCGCGGTGCACGGCATCGACGAGTTCTTCGCGGTCTTTCTCGCTCGCAGTCGGGCGAGTCTCGCACCACTGCCCGGCAGCCTGCGGCTCGTCGCGACGGATGCTGACCGCTCGTGGCGCATCACTCCCGACTGGCAACTCGATGACAGCGAGCAGGCCGACGCGCACGTTGAGGCCAAGGCCGCCACGCTGCTCCTACTGCTGTGGGAGCAGGCCAACGCCCTCGACGAGCGCGACCGCTTCACCGCCCGCGGCGACGAGTCGATCGTTCAGGCGCTCATGACCTCGCCGATCCACCGCTGACGCGGATTAGTTGGCGGGCGATGCGACCGGCATCCCCAGCACCGATGCTGCGTCCAACAGTCGATCGTCGTACGCAATGAACGCGGTCAGCTCGTCGCGAAGCTGCAGGGCGCTGGCGAGGTGAAGGGCGTCGAGGCTGCGCAGCGATGGTGGCGACATTCGCGCTGTGGCGTCGAGCACCTGGGTGTCGATGACCAGCAGGTTGCCCTGCGCGAGCAGGTCGAGCGCCCGCGGCACAACGGAGGGCTCGACTCGAACAAGGGCGCGTGGCAACTCAGTTCTCAGGAGCGCGCTGGAGGCCCACTCGCGATTACCGATGTAAGCCCGAAGCGCCACGGATTGCTTCTCAAGCAGCAGCAACTTCACCACCGCCGAGGTGTCGAGATAGAGCACCTAGAGCCGTTCCCCACGCTGCTCATCGAGAATGTCGGCGATCGAGGGGCCCCTGTATTCCGGGTTGACCGGAACGGGAGGATTCGCCGCGAGCCACGCTGCGAGTTCACCGCGCCCCGGCATCATGAGCCCTTCGTCGATGAGCTCTCGCACGCGCGACTTTTTCACCGTCGGCACAGGCCCGATGACAGCGACCGGCACCCCGCGCTCGGTGACCTCGATCGACTCGCCTTGCTTCACGCGGTCAAGGTACTTGCTCGCGTTCTGTCGCAGCTCGCGCACCCCGATCCTGTCCATGTGCTACACGGTAGCACTTGGCCGTGCAGGAGTGGCGCGTAGGATCAGAGCCCATGTCGACGACTCCCGCCCACGACCGCGCCCTGACGATCTCGCGAATCGTCAGCGCAGTGATGCTGCTGGCGGCGGGCGGCATCCACCTGTTCCTGGTCATCGACGGCGCCGGCGGGCTGCTGGGGGTCGCGTTCGCCCTCAACTTCGTCGCCGGCCTGGTGCTTGGGGTCGGGACGCTCGTGGTCTCGCGGCGATTCCTGCTCGCCGTCACCGCGCTCGGGCTGGCGTTCATGGCGGCGAGCCTCGGGGCGATCATCGTTTCGATCACCGTGGGCCTCCTGGGCGTGCAGCCCGACTGGGACTACCCGCTCATTCGAGAGACGGCCATTATCGAGTCGATCGGGGTTGTCGTGCTGGCGGTCGCCACCGTGATCGCCTATCAGGAGCGGCGTACCCGGCTCACTCCGGTTCGCTAAACGCGGCGACGAACCGGTCGCGGAAAGCGTCCATGCGCCACACCGGCGCGTCGGACGACGGACGGAATCCGGAGTCCCACCCCCATTCCTCGATGTGTTCGAACACGGCAGGATCTTTCGACACGATCGTGATGGGCACGGTGGTGTCGGCTGTCTCGCCGCTCACGATGCGCGAGGGCTGGTGGTCGCCGACGAGCACCAGAACGAGATTCGACGGGTCGTACGTCTCGAGAAACGAGAGCGTCGAGCGAAGCGAGTATCGGATCGACTCGGCGTACGCGGCACGCACGCGCTGGGCATCAGGCCAGACGTCTGCAGAGTTGCGTGGCTGAGCGAAGAAGGTGCCGGGCTTGTCGACGTGTGCCCACGGGACCAACTGTGGGTTCGGTGTCCAGGGGGAGTGCGACGAGATGAGACTCACCTGGGCCATGATCGGTGCGGGCCGCGACAGCTCCTCTTCAGCGAAGCGGTGCCACGTGAACTGGTCGGGCACGCTCGCGAAGCCGAAGGCCGGCCCCCCGTATGCCAGGGCACTCTTGTCGAGCAGCCGGTCGAAGCCGTAGAAGGCGGCGCCTTCGGGCCAGGGCTCCGTGACGGCCGGACTGACGACGATGGTGCGCCAGCCCGCGTCGTGGAAGAGGTGGCTGATCGTTAGGCGGTCGCTCTCAAGCAGCGTGTCGTACTTCTGCTGCGAGTCAACCCACATCCCGCTTTGCAGGGTGCTGTGGGCGAGCCAACTCACGCCGCCGAAGGTCGGTGAGCTCAGGAACGCGCTTTCGGCGCGGTACCCGTCACGGCTCAACCGCGCCGCGTACTCGTCGATGGTGCGGCTGATGCTCGACATCGGCCCTGTGCCCGACACCGCGACCTCGCCGAAGCTTTCGACGAAGGCGATGACGACATCCTTGCCCTGCAATGATCCGAGCAGTTGCTCCGAGGCCTGCGCAGCCAGCGGATCCACCCGGAGCTCTGCGGCGAAGGCGTCCCGTTCGCGGGCGCTCTGTGTCGCGTGTTCTACTGTCGTGGACAGCGATGTCAGCGAATCGGCCGCGGCGACGGCTGTGCCGTTGGGGTACTGCACCCCGGCGATTGCGAGCAGGCTCCAGGCGACAGCCGCCGTGGTGACCGCAATGCGTCCGTGGTTGCCCGCGTCGGGGAGCGTGCGCGCGCATCGCAGGGCCCACCACACGAGCACCACCATCAGGGCGATTGCGACGGCGACGGCGAGAGTTGCGGCGAGCGCCGCAAGGGTCGGGCCCACGACGCCATCCACGACGCGGTAGGCGTTGGCGACGGCACGCCAGTCCTCGGCAAGCGCGAAGCCGCGGTCGATCGTCGCAACGAACGACCGATCGAGCACGGCGATCGCGATGGCAACGACGGTGATGATCGCAAACGCTGAAGCAACGACGACTCGGAGCGTGGGGTGCGGCAGAACGAGGCTCAGAAGAAGCAGCAGGATCGTCTCCACGGGAAGCCGTGCCGCTGACGCCGAGGCGCTGCCGAGCATTCCCGGCAGCAGCGGGGCCGCGATCACGGTCGCCCAGGCGAGCACGGTCAGCAGCATCGCCCGCAAGGATGGCGCTGTGGCGACCAACGGTTCACTGCCCATGGAGGAATCGTAGGGCGAGCAACGAAAAGGCCCCTCCGAAACTGGGCCAATCGATGGCGTCACGGCAATCTGGACCGCCCGCGAGTGGCTGCCGGAGTCGATCAGCCGTAGACGCGGCGGCCCGCCACCCACGTGCCGACATTCTTGGTCGCGTGGATGCTCGCCGCGGGCCCCGCGAACGGGTCACGGTCGGTCGCGGCCAGGTCGGCGACCGCCCCGACCTCGATGACACCCGAGACCTCAGAGTCGCCCGGCCCACGCCCGTTGATGTACGCCGAGCCCGTCGTGTAGGCGTCGAGCGCCTCGGCGAGGGTGAGCGCCTCGTCCGGCAGCAGTTGCTCCGGGTCGTGGTCGGGGTCGTCCACGGGCAGCTGACGATTCACCGCAACGTGAATGGCCGCCCAGGGGTCAGGGGTGGAGACGGGCCAGTCGCTGCCGGCGCACAGGCGCGGGCGAGCATCCGTGCCCGATGCGCGCTGGATGCTCGCAAACGGGTACTGCCACCCCACCCGCTGCGGCCCCACGACGGGAGCCGTGAGCTCGCGCAGTTGCGGCTCGTAGCAGGCCCACAGCGCCTGAATGTTGGCGGCAACGCCGAGCTCAGCGAAGCGCGCGATGTCATCGGGGTGCACAAACTGCACGTGAGCGATGTGGTGTCGGCCGGGCGTCTCGTGACCGTTGGCCGCCCGCGCGGCGGCGAAGGCATCGAGAGTGTCGCGCACCGCGCGGTCACCAATGGCGTGCACGTGCGCGCTGAATCCGGCGGCGTCGAGCGCGACGATCGCGTCGGTGAGGGCTTGCCCGCCGACGAAGGCGATGCCGCGCGGGTGGTCGCTCGCCGCGAACTCGCCGAGGTAGGGCTCGAGCATCGCAGCCGTGCCGTTCTCGGGCACGCCATCGGCCATGATCTTCACGGCACTCAAGCGAAAGCGCGATGCGGGCCCGAGCTCGGCCGCGTGCACTTCGCGCTTCGCCACGAGCTCGGGCACTTGCTCGATGCCGCGAGCTCTGTCCCACCACAGCGCGCCGACGACGTCGACGGTCAGTCGCCCTTCATCGAGCGCGCGCCGATAGACCAGCGCGGTGTCGGAGGCACCGAAGTAGTCGCCGACGATCGCGTCGTGCCACGCCGTGACGCCGAGCGAATGGGCGTAGCGCTGCGCCTCAAGCAGTGCCGCGTACTCCTCGTCGGGTGAGGGCGTCGGCGCGACCGCAGCGACAAGCGACGCTGCGCCCTCGTGCAACGTGCCCTGCGGCGAGCCGTCGGGCAGTCGCTCAATGCGGCCGTCGTCCGGGTCGGGGGTGTCGACCGTGATGCCCGCGAGCGCGAGGGCGGCCGAGTTGGCCCAGGCTCCGTGGTGGTCGCGGTTGTAGAGGAAGACGGGGCGGATGGGTTCGATGGCGTCTAGCTGCGCCGCCGACGGGGTGCCACCGGGGAAGGCGCTCATCGACCAGCCGCCGCCCGTGATCCACGCGCGCGCGGCATCGCACCCTCGGGGTGGGTTCAGTCGCGCGTAGTCGCCAATGAGCGCCGCGTAGTCGTCAAGGGAAGAGCCTTCGCTGAGGTCGCAGCTGAGCCGCTCGAGCCCACCCTGGATGGGGTGGATGTGCGCGTCGATGAAACCGGCGTGGAGCATCCCGCCCGCCAGATCGACGACCTCGGTGTCGGGGCCGCGCCAGGCGCTGAGGTCAGCATCGACGGCCGCGATGCGGCCGTCGACGACGGCGACCTCGAGAGCCTCAGAAACTGCAGAGCGCCCCGGCCCCCGGTAGACGACTCCTCCGGTGAAGAGGAGGTCGGCGGGGGGCTCGGGGCGCGATGCGGTGTTCACACCAGCGATGCTACGGGCGCAGCACCGCAGCGACCATTAGCCCTGCTTGGCGTTGACCTCGTAGGAGGTGTTCGTCGACTCAAAGAAGTTCACGAGCTGCAGGGTGTCGTTGGCGGTTGCCATCCACTTGGCCGGGTTGGACACGTTGTACTCGGTGTCGAAGCCGAGCTCTTCGAGGCGGCGGTCGGCCAAGTACTTGACGTACTGGTTGATGTAGTTGGCGTTCAACCCCAAGATGCCGTTCGGCAGCAGGTCGTGGTTGTACTGCTCTTCCATCTCGACCGCGTCAAGAATCATCTGGCGAATCTCGGCCGCGAACTCGGGCGTCTGCAGGTCGGGGTTCTCTTCGAGCACCGTCAGAATCAGGTTGATGCCGAACTTGAGGTGCAGGCTCTCGTCGCGCACGATCCAGTCAACGA
>CAYWZI010000133.1:3610-6222 GCA_964462815.1 uncultured Microbacteriaceae bacterium | reverse complement strand
TCCGCCTGCTCGGCCGGGCTCGCCCTGACGGCACCGCACGATGATCTTGACGTCGTGTTCGACGGTCTCTCGACGCTGCTGTCGCGCGGCGTCGACGCGGAAGTCACCGACACCTCACCCGGCAAAGCCGTGTTCTACGACTGGGCGACGAGCCTCGCGTCTCGGGGTGGCCCAGCCTAGATTGGGACCGCCCGCTCACGTCGTTCTCGCTCCGCAGGGCGTCTGTCAGTTCAACGGTGCCTTCGAAGGTCGCAACGCGCGCCTCGCTGTCGACCAGAACGATGAGCGCGCCGATCACCGGGCGCACGTCACTGAGCACGTCGCGAAGCGGGTGAAGCTCGATCGAGCGTGTCGCGGCCTTCGTTGTTTCGCCCCGCCAAGGCCACACGGTCTGCGAGCGCCCCATCAGAATCTGGCTCCACGCCGACTCGAGATCGCTGACGGCCACGCCGCCCGCCAGTCGCGTTACGGGTGCACCCAGCAATGGGACATCGGCGCTGGCACCGCAATCGACCACTCGACCAGAGAGATCGACCAGCAGCCAGCAGTCACCGACTGCACCGATGTGTTGGAAAGAGCCGTCGAGAACGGCCGCGTACCGCAACACGAGCGCATCGACCGACGCGTTGGTTCCCGCATCGATCCAGTTGAGAGAACTGTTGGTAGAGCTCATGAATCCTCCTGACTTCACCGCCGGGTGATGGTGGTCGGCCGCCGTGCGGCCGGCCACCGGCGGCCATGTGCCACTCTGGGGGGATCGAGGGACGATGCGCCTCAACCAGAGTGACGAACTATGCGGCCGCTCGCAATCGACGGCGCGCTCCGGTTGTCGCATTGCGTCAGTGCGCTCACGGTTCGGTGCGGAACTCCTTCTCAACGGAAGCGACGATAGGTTGTCGCGCACACAGTGCGCCCCCGAGCGGCGCCCGAGCGCGGCGTCAGGAAGACCCTGCCGATGATCCCGCGTGGAACCGTCACGACCGAGCCGTACGCCCCGATACCGTCCTCGTTCACGCGCACGTCGGTGCGCCTGGGAAGCTGGTTCCAGCGACACGAGACGAGCGCGCGCATGCTCGCGCTGGCCTCCACGATGCTCGGAGCCGCGTACCTTGTGTGGCGCGTGATCGCGACCTCAGCGGGGGTCGACCCGTGGCTGTTCTGGCCGCTCTTCGCGGCCGAACTGCTCGGCTACGCGAGCTTCGTGATCATGGTCGTCGAGACCTGGCGCTTGCCACCCACACCCCGGCCGCCCGCGATTGACCTCGCCGTCGACATCGTCATCGCGACGTACAACGAGGAGCTCGATGTGGTTGAGCCGACGATCATCGGCGCCCTCGCTGTGCGCGGACGCACGACGATCCACCTGTGCGACGATGGCCGCCGGCCGGAGATGGCGGAACTGGCCCGGCGGCTCGGTGTGCGGTACGTCACCCGCGCCGACAACGCGCATGCCAAAGCCGGCAACATCAACGCGGTGCTGCCCTCCTTGACGGGCGACCTGCTGCTGGTGCTCGACGCCGATCATGTGGCGTCGCCGGACATCCTGGAAGCGATGACAGGGTACTTCGCCGATGAGCGCGTGGCCCTCGTGCAATCGGCGCACTCGTTCCGCAATCACAACTCGGTCATGCACCACGAGTCGGGTCGGCACGAGCAGTCGCTGTTCTTCGACATCCTGCTGCCGGGCCGCAACCGCTTGCGATCGGTCTTCTGGTGCGGGTCGGCCGCCGTGATCCGCACGTCAGCCCTGCGTCAGGTCGGCGGCATCGCGACCGTCACCTCGACCGAGGACTTCGAGACCTCGCTGCTTCTGCAACAAGCGAGCTACACCCTGCTCTATCACAACGAGCATCTGATCCAGGGGCTCGCACCGGACAACCTGGCCGCATACTCCGCGCAGCGCGCCCGCTGGGCCGAAGGGACGCTCTCGGCGTTCCACTGGCGCCTGCGCATGCCGTTCCGTCGCGGTCTGAGCGCCGCCCAGAAGCTCTCCTACTCCGGAACACTGCTGCACTACTTGACGCCGCTGCAGCGGCTCACCTTCGTCGTCTACGTCGTGCTGGTCGGCGTCTTCGGCCTGATTCCCGTCGCAATGCCCGGTCTCGAGGGCGTCGCCTTCTGGGCTCTGTGGATGCTCGTCTCCGCCCTCTCCGCCACCGCGCTGCATCGCGGGGTGAGCGGGCGGATCGAGGGCGTGCGCTCGTTGCACCTGTCGTTCGAGCCGCACCTGCGCGCCCTGTCCGCGCTCGTGTCGCGTCGACCGATGCGCTTTCACGTCACGCCGAAGAACGAACCGGATCTCGGGGGCTGGAGCGCCGTTCGCTTCGTCCGGTTGCCGCTCGTCGTGGCCACCGCGCTGGCACTCGTGCTCGCAGTCCGCGGCGCCGACTCGATCGTCGTGGCGCTCGGCGGAACCGGCATGCTTCCTCCGCTGCAGATTTCGGCCCTCATCGTGATCAGCGTCTTCAGCCTGCTGGACATCGTCGTGGCGCTGCAGCTCGCGGCGCGAGCCCATCGCCGCCGGCAGCACCGTCGGCTCTGGCGGTTCCCCGTCGCGCTCAGCGCACGGGTCGACGGAATACCGGCGCAGTGCGTCGACTTGCACCAGCGCG
>CAYWZI010000133.1:0-3600 GCA_964462815.1 uncultured Microbacteriaceae bacterium | reverse complement strand
GCCGACCAGCGCGGTGCCGCCCTCGTGGTTCCTCGCGACATCGCCGAGCTCGCGACAGCGGTTGACGTGCGCATCGACTGCCGCGCAGCGGACGGCTCGACCGTGGTCGCGCACGGCACGCTCACGATCACTTCGCGCACGGCGATCGGAGCCTCCGGCGCCCGCGTGCGCATCGGGGGTCCGATGGCCTGGCGCGACGACGAGTCGCGCGAGTGGGTCGTGGCGCACTGCTACGTCATCGAGCCCTATCTGGCGCGCAATCGCGTCTGGACCCGTCGGGCCCCGCGTGTGCCCGTGACACTCGCCGCTCGCGTCGGCGGATCGGAATCGACCTGTGTCGATGTGAGCATCGGAGGTGCGGCGTTCCTCACTCGCGAGACCGCCTTCTCGCTACACGATCGGATTCCGATCGAGCTCGTGCTCGATCGCGGTGAGACCGTGCGCGGGCACTTCGAGGTGCGCAACGTACGACCGGCAGCCGACGGCATGGTGCGTGTGGGCGGCCACGCCGACTGGAGCCAGATGGCGTGGCTCTCGCACTACGGAGCGATCGTGCACACCGCGACGGCCCGACCCCGACGGGGCCTCATGGCCGGGGTGCCGACGCGCCGAGCTGAGCGGCCCGGCCGATGATCCAATCGCCGACCTCGTCCACGGGCAGAGCATGAGCGAACCACCAACCCTGCCCGTGATGCACGCCGAGGTCGCGCAGCTGCTGAGCCGCCTCGCCCGTCTCGATGCCCTCTGCCGTCACCAGCAGTTTCAGGGTGCTCGCGATCGAGAGGATGTCGCGTATGATCGCCGCCTGCTGTTGGTCGAGTCGAGCATCGGGCAGGAAGCTGCGATCAAGCTTGAGCACGTCGAGCGGCAGCGAGCTCGCCTGAGCCAAGCTCGAGTATCCCGTTCCGAAATCGTCGAGCGCCACGCGCACCTCGCGAGCTCGCAAAGCCTCGAGCTGGGTGAGGGCGAGCTCACCGCTGAGGAGGGCATGCTCCGTCACCTCGACGACGATGCGGTCGACCGGTACCCCGCTGCGCTCAGCGGCGTTGAGCAGGTAGTCGGCGAGAGTCCCATCCGCAAGCTGAGCCGCATCGAGGTTGATCGACACGGCCACCGCGTCGAGAGTGCCACCGGTCGCGCGACGCTGCTCACCCCACGCGCTGAGCGCGGTGTCGATGATCTGCCAGCCCAGCTCGACGGTCAGGCCTGCACGGGCGATCGCGGGCAGGAAGTCGCCGGGCATCACCACTCCGACGCCCGGACGGTTCCATCGCACGAGGGCCTCGCACCCGGCCACGAGGCCCGACGCCAGGTCGACGATCGGCTGGAAGTGAGTGACGAACTCGCCCGAGCGCAAGGCGGAGCGCAGCGCTGACTCTTCACGCATGACGTCCATGAGGTGCTCGTCCTCGTTCCAGGCGAAGTAGCGCACCAAGGGGCGCGGCTCGACCGCCTGCGCAGAGGCGAGTGCGGTGGCGGCGCGCTGGATGAGCGCATCCGGATGCTGCTGCAGGGTCTCGTCGACGACCGCCCCGATCGTGCACCCGATCGACACCTGCTCGTCTCCGACCGTGTGCACGAAGCGCAAGCCGGTCGAGAGCAGGTCGACCTGCGCGCGGGCCTGCGCAGCGTCACGATAGGAGCCGACGACCGCGAACTCGTCGGCGGAGAGCCGCAGAACCTCGGCAACGGAGCCGGCACGAGCCGTGAGGCTCTGGGCGGTGGCCACGAGAAGACGGTCGCCCTCGGCTTGACCGAACGACGAGTTGAAGTCGGCGAAGCGGTCGAGGTCGACCAGGGCGATCGCAACGACTCCGGCGTGGCGACGCCGCCGCGCCTGCGTTCGAGCGGCCTCCACGGCGGGCTGCAGCTGCTCGCGGTTGGGCAGGCCGGTTAGCGGGTCGAACCGGCGAGCGGTATCGAGCGCTTGCTCGCGACGGTCGCGGATGCGGACCAGTCGCAGGGTCTCATTCGCTCGGTCGATGGCGGCGTCGACGTCGACCGCTTCCTCATCGCCCGGCTGGACGTCGCCGCCCCCGTCAAACGCCCGGCGCACGACACGCGTCTCGCCATCGGGCAGGGTCACCGTCTCGATCCCGGCTCGCGGGGCGAGCTCGCGCAGGTCGGCCAGCGCGGTGCTCACGATCGTCGGCGTGTCGACGCCCGCCGCGACAGCGTTGTTCCAGGCGCGCGCCCGCTCAGAGAGCCGTTGACGAAACTCGAGACGCCGGCGCGCATGATCGAGGCGCTGCGTCTCCGCGCGCAGCCGCTCGGATGCCTGGCGGTAGGTCGATCGCAGGTCGCTAGCGATCCAGCCCGCGAGCAATGCTCCGAGCACGATGATGACGCCCGCCAGGATGGCCTGGGCCTGCTCGGTGACCGCACGCCGGTTGATGGCCTCAGCTGCCCGATCTCGAGTGATCTGTTGGAAGACGGTGCTCAGCTCACGGGTCCGGACCTCGAACGCATCGACGGTCGGATCGAAGGAGATGCGCTGCGCGGTACGCTCGGCGGGAGTGCCATCGACGAGGTTCCGCACGATGTCGTCGATCGCCGCGAGGCTGTCACGGTACGGATCGTCGGTCAACTCGTAGGTGGTCGCGTCGGAGGCCGTTCGCACCTGCAGCCGTTGACCGAGCAGCGCACGGGCGATCTGCACGTCGCGGGCGGTCACATCCCCGAAAGCCCAGCGGTCGAGCTCGATGATGAGGCCGAACGACTCGCGCTGCACGAAGGTCATGGCTGTGCCGTCAGCCTCCTCGCTGTAGAGCCCCTGCAGCTCGTCATCGTGGGCTGCGATGGACACCACGGAGGTGAGGAAGAGCGACGCGACGGCGGCCAGGAGAACCGCGAGTAGCGCATACTGCCGACGTCGGAGGCCCAGCAGCCGATCTCCCCGATCCATCACTCCGCCCCCGGACTCGCTCGGCGCCGCGTCAGTCGACGACCACGATCGAGCGGAGGCTCCAGTTCCAGGCATCCAGGAGCTGGAACGTCGGCGACGACTCGTCGAACACGATGCGGATCGGTCCGCCCTGATCCATCGGAATCAGTTCGCCGTCGCGGAACACCGCCAGCAGGGCGTCGTTGCCAGCCCACTGCCCCACCGTATCGGCGTAGCGGTAGTCGTTCAGCGCGATCGTCTCGATGCTCGCATCATCATCGACCCCGGCGATCGCGAGAAGATCAGCCAGTGGTACGCCGGTGAACGACTGCTCGAGCTCGACGAACGGCTCACGGATGCTGATCTCCACGGCTGCGAGTTGCTGCAGCTCGGCGTAGGTGAAGTCGACCGTGCTCGCACCCTCGATAGTGAGCACAACCTCGTCCGACGCCGGGGGATCGATGGCGAATCCACCGTACGCGCTCTCCTCGGAGGGCGACGCTACGGGCTCGGGTGTTGCCGTGCAGCCCGCAAGGGCGAGCAGCGCTAGGGCGGCGGCGATCATGGTGGGTGTACTCATCGAAGACCTCGGTTCTCGGGTCGGTGGGCTGGATCAGCGCGAGCGATGAGGCCGACGCCCCACTGGCGCAGTTGATCGTCGGTGACCACGGCCGGCGGCTCGATCACGAGCAGGGGCGCGGCGGTGACCGAACCGA
>CAYWZI010000132.1:0-6236 GCA_964462815.1 uncultured Microbacteriaceae bacterium | reverse complement strand
TGGGGCACGCAGCACATCATGGCGCGCTACTCGAAGAAGATCAGCTTCTTTCCGCGCAAGACCGTTTACTGCAAGATCGGCGACCCCGTCGACGTGAGCGACCTCGCCGGGCGACCCCTCGATCAGGCGACCCTGGCAGAAGGCACCGACCGGGTGATGGCCGCGATTGCTGCCTTGCTCGGTGACTTGCGCGGTGAGACTCCGCCGGCCGAGCGGTGGGACCCCGTGAAGAACGGACAGAGCGAGACGGGGCGCTTGTGAGCGACGGGCCCGCGACGAGCGCGAACGGGTCGGGCGAGACGGAGCATCCGCCCCTCACCGAAGCGATCTCGGTGCCCTCGACTGCGGTTGGTCCTGGCGCGTTGCGCATCGCGGTGCTCGGTGCTGGTTCGTGGGGGACAACCTTTGCGAAAGTACTGGCCGACGGCGGGGCCGATGTGCTCGTCTGGTCGCGGCGCCGCGAGGTCGCGCACGAGATCACCGAAACGCATCGCAACTCGGGGTACTTGCCGGGCATCAACTTGCCGCGCAACCTGCGCGGACACGATTCTCTCGAGCACGTTCTCGCGAACGCCGAGCAGGTCTACTTATCGGTGCCGAGTCAGAGCCTGCGCAGCAACCTGGCGTCGATTCGCGACATCCTGCCGCCCGATGTCCCGATTGTCAGCCTCATGAAAGGTGTCGAGCGCGGCACAGGCTTGCGCATGAGCGAGGTCATCGAGACCGAGCTCGGGGTTGCGCGCGAACGCATTGCGGCCGTCAGCGGCCCCAACCTCGCGCTCGAGATCGCGCGGCGCGAGCCGACCGCGGCGGTTGTCGCGAGCATCGACCATTCAACGGCCGTTGCGGTCGCCCAAGCCGCCACCAACGACTACTTCAGGACGTTCGTCAACACTGACGTGATTGGCACGGAGTTCGGAGGCGTGCTGAAGAATCTCATTGCCGTCGCGGTCGGCATCGCCGACGGAGTGGGCTACGGCGAAAACACCAAGGCGTCGATCATCACGCGCGGACTCGTCGAGCTCACCGACTTCGCCGTCGCCTTCGGTGCGCGGCCCGAGACGATGATCGGGCTCGCGGGGCTGGGCGACCTGATCGCAACGTGCGAGTCTCCGCTGTCGCGCAACAATGCGGCCGGCCGACTGCTCGGGCAAGGCTATGGGTTTGAGCAGGTCATCGCCCAGATGAACCAGACAGCGGAAGGGCTTGCCTCGGTGGGGCCCATTCTCGAGCTGGCCGCCTCAAGGGGAGTCTCGATGCCGATTGTCGCCCAAGTGGCGCAGGTGCTCGACGGCACTCTCGACCCGCGCGAACTCGCCCCCCACCTCGCGACGGACTCGGACGAGCCTCAGGCGGAGTGATCGGCGCTGCGAGCCTCAGGCGGAGTCTTGCGGCTCGGTAGGCTGGCAGGGTGATCACCTCTCTCGCTGGCGGCCGTGTACTCGCCGAGAAGCACGGTGCCACACCCCCTCGCGTCGTCGCGCTGCACGGCTGGGGGCGCGACGGAGGAGACTTTGCGACGATTCTGAGCGGGCTCGATGCGGTGAGCATCCACTTGCCCGGGTTTGGGCCTGCACCCGCGCCCGACGACGTGTGGGGCACCGACGACTACGCCGACCTTGTCGCTGAGGCGATTGCGGCCTATGCGCCCATCGTCATCGTCGCCCACTCGTTCGGCGGGCGCGTCGCCGTGCGCCTTGCCGCCCGGCGTCCGGAGTTGGTGCGGGCACTCGTGCTGACGGGTGTGCCGCTCGTGCGACTGGCCCCGGCGAAGAAACCGCCGCTCGGTTTTCGTATTGCCCGCTGGGCTCACGCTCGCGGCCTTCTGAGCGACGCCCGTATGGATGCTCTGCGCAACCAGCGCGGATCCGCCGACTACCGCGCCGCCCAGGGCGTCATGCGCGGCATCATGGTGCGCGCGGTGAACGAGAACTATGACGACGAACTGTCGGCGCTCGCCGTGTCGACCCTGCCGATGCGTTTCGTGTGGGGCGCCGACGACACGGCGGCACCGACCGAGGCCGGTCGTGTCGCTGCCGAGCGTGCTGGCGCGCCGTTTCGCGTCATCGACGGTTGCGCGCACCTCATGACGGGCGATCTTGAGCTCGCCGTGCGCGAAGAACTGCTGGCCGTGTTGGCCGAGACCGAGGAGCCCGCGTGATCGAGACCCTGCTCGCTTGGCCGACCCTCGTTGCGTTGGCCCTCGCGGTTGTCGCCGCTGTGCCGATTGCCGCGCGCTGGCTGCGCGTTGCTCAACGGGAGCACTATGTGCCGGGTTCGGTCACTCACATGGCTCGGCTCTGGGTGCGTCGCAGTGTGCCGACTGCGATTGTTCTGACACTCGCAGCGGCCAGTCTTGCCCTGGCCATCTACGGTTACTACGGATTCCTGATCGCAACAGACACGGTCGTGCACACGGCGCTCGTCGTTGTCGCCACGATTCTTCTCGCCGCCCTGCCCTGGGGCCTGTCTGTTCGCGGGAGCTCGAAGAAGCTCGCCATGACGGGGCGACTAAAGCGCCTGCTCCTTCTGTGGGTCATCCTCCACCTCATCGCAGGATTGCTTGCCGCTGCGCTGACGGGTGCGGTTGGTCCAGCGCTCGTGCTCTTCTGGAGCGCGCCGCTCACCGACCTCGCACTCGCGATCATGGCGCCGATCGAGAAGGCCGCCTCGCAGCGATACGTCACGCAAGCGCAGAAGCGACTCAAGCAGGTCGGCTCGCGTGTGGTCGCCATCACAGGCTCATACGGAAAGACGAGCACGAAGAACTATGTGGCTCACCTGCTGAGCGCGTCGTTCACGACGGTCGCGAGCCCCGCCTCGTTCAACAATCGCCTCGGGTTGTCGCGCGCGGTCAACGACAAGCTCGTGCCCGGCACCGAGTTGTTCGTCGCCGAGATGGGCATGGCCGCCCCTGGGCACATCGCGGCGCTCTGTCGGCAGTTTCCGCCGTCGATCGCAGCAATCACGACCATTGGCGAAGCGCACCTACAGCGCATGCGCACGACCGATGCGATCTTCCGCGACAAGGCTGCGATCACCGAGCTCGCGCCGATCGTCGTGCTGCCGATCGACGACCCGCGGCTTGCCGGGCTCGCCGACCAGTGCCGCGCAGCGGGCAAGACCGTTGTCACGACCACGTGCCACGACCGAGTCGACGCCGACGTGGTGCTGGCCCCACCGAGCGACGGGGCGACGGATGCATCGCTCTGGTCGATCCGCCTCGGCCGTGGTGCCGAGCCCGTGCCCGTGAGCATCGGCGGCACGGGGCATGCGGTCAACGTGGCGGTCGCGGCGGGTATCGCGCTCGCGGCCGGGGTGCCGGCGGTGGCGATTGCGGCCAGGCTCGGAGACCTGCCCGGTTCGCAGCACCGCGCTGAAGTGCAGCAGGCTCCGAGTGGTGCGCTCGTGATCGACGACACCTACAACGCGAACCCGGTGGGCTCGCTCCGCGCCCTGGAGGGCGCGGCATCCCTCGCCGCCGAACGCGGAGGGCCGCTCGTGGTCGTCACGCCCGGCATGGTCGAGCTGGGGCCCGTGCAGGTCGAGCGCAATCGCGCGTTCGGTGCGGCCATCGGTGTGGCCAACGCTTTGCTCTTCGCCGTGGCCCGCACGAACCGCGCTGCGCTGCTCGCGGGCTACGCCAGCACCGCCACGAGTGAGGCTCCCGGAGCGGTCGCCGTTGACACCCGCGAGGCCGCCGTAGCGCGCGCGGTCGAGGCGGCGGGCGACCGGGGCGTTATCCTCTACGAGAACGATCTGCCCGACCACTACCCCTGATCGGCCGCCCGGGCAGGGGTATGTCTCTCGCGGCGAACGAGCACGTTAGGTGATCATGGCTGTTTCCGCCCCCTGGGCCGTTGTCTTCGGTGGCCCGAGCCCCGAGCACGAGATCTCTATTCTGACCGGGCTGCAGGCCGAGCGCGTGCTGACCGCAGCGGGCCACAGCGTGGTGCCGATCTATTGGTCGCCGACGGGGGAGTGGTTCCGCGTGCCCGACGCGACCGAGGCGACGGACTACCTCGAGGGCGCGCCCCAGGGCTCAACGCCGCTCGAAGCGCGCATCTCGGGTGAGCCCGGGCTCTACCGCCGCAAGAAGCTCGGGTCAGACCGACTCGAGATCGAGGCCGCCTTGCTGTGCTTGCACGGTGGCGTCGGCGAGGGCGGCGGCGCGGCGGCGGTGTTCTCGCTGCTGGGCATTCCGGCCACGGGCTCAACACTCTTCGCGGGTGCCGTGGGCATGGACAAGCTCGCGTTCGGCGGCCTCATGCACGCCTCGGGAATCCCGAGCCTGCCGCGCGAAACCGTGTCGACGCACGTCGAGCCCACGTTCGCGGGCCCCTACATCGTCAAGCCGCGCTTCGGTGGCTCGTCGATCGGCATCGAGATTGCCGACGATGTGGATGCTGCGCGCGCGCTCGCCGCCACGAGCGTTCACCTCCGCACGGGCGCGGTTGTTGAGCCCTACCGTCCGGAACTCGTCGACCTCAACATTGCCTTCCGCACCTACCCGTCGCTCGAGATCACCCAGCTCGAAAAGCCGCTGCGTGGCGAGAAGGGCAGCGCGGTCTACTCGTACGCCGAGAAGTACCTCGCCGGTGGTGCAGGGGCCGAGGCGGGCTTCATGAGCGCTCCGCGCGAGTTTCCCGCTGACGTACCGGAGGCCGTGCACGCGCGCGCCCGCGAACTCGCCGAGCGCGTCGCCGAGGTCACACGGCTTACGAGCATCGTGCGCGTCGATCTGTTGCTCGACGAGAAGACAGGCGAGCTGTTCGTCAACGAGGTGAACTCGATCCCCGGCGCGCTGTCGCTCTACTTGTGGGCGCCGCAGCAGCCGGCCGCGACCGTGCTGCTCGATGCCCTGACCGAAGCGCGTGACCGTCGCGTTGTCTTCGCTCAGGCCGGCTTTGGCGGCGGGGCCGCCCTGCGGGCCGCCGGCGGCATCGCGGGCAAGCTCGTCGGGCTCGACGGCCCGCGCGCCTAAGCCGCTAGGGCGCCGGTGTCGGCGACGGCGTCACAGTCCCGCCGCCGAACACGTCGGTCGCCGCAAGGCACCGCTCGTCGGCGGGAATGCGCTCGCCGATGATCGGGCTTAGTTCGCGCACCGCGTCAGCGCCGGCGATGTAGGTGACATCGACAATGATTTCGGTCACGGGTGTGCGGCCGTAGGTCGTGAAGACGTAGCGTGGCGCGTTCGTCTCGTCGAGCAGCCAGTCGACTCCGTCGACGTCGAAGCAGGGCAAGTCGCTCGGGCCCTGCTCGGGCAGCCCGCAGCGGTAGATCACGGCGACGGGGTCGCCCCACGCTGCGGTCGATTGTGCGTTCGTCGAGCGACGGTCGAGTTCGACCGAACCCACCGTGTCGGGCAGGCGAACCATGACTTCGGCACACGCCACTGCGTTGGAGTCGGGCCCGGGCTCGAGGGCAACCGTGCCGGCGCATCCGGACAACGCGAAGGCCGCCACGAGCGTTATGGCGGGGGCGAGCAGAGAGCGTGTCGACATCGCTCACACGCTATCGCGACGGATGTCGGCGCGCGCTGAGAGCGGCTAGGCGCCGAAGCCGCTGCCGGCGCTGAAGAGAGCTCCGAAGAGGAACCCGAGGAAGAGAAGGACGGTCACCGACACGACACTGAGCAGGGCCAGCACGATGACCATCGTGATGATCAGCGCCACTCGCTTGCCGACCGACATGCGGGCAAGGGGGCGCAGCAGCCCGCGCCACACAAGCAGGTTGATCGCGACGGTGAACAGGATCGGCGCGGCAAAGATCGTGGCCCACACGAGGGTGTCGCCGAGCTCGCCAACCACGAGGTCGTCGGCTCCAGGGTTGAGAATTCCCAGAATGATCAGCAGTACCGTGAAGGCCACGGAGAGGCCCGCGGTGATCCAGGTCGAGACGGTCAGAATTCGTCGCCCGCGGTCGACCCATCCAGGTACTGCAGCAAGTGCCAGTCTCACGGCGTTTGTGGTGCCCGCGGCGCCCATTCCATCAGCGGGGCCATAGGGCGAGACGGGCGACGGCGCGGGCACTTCGGCCGCCGGCGTCGCAGGCTTGGGGGTGTCGGTCATGGCTCGACAGTACTGGCGCGGGGCCGGGCCGACTAGCGTTGACGCGTGACCAGCGCCGCGCAATCTGCCGACACCCTCGGGTCGGTCGGCGAGCTGGCCGCGCTCGCGCGGATCATTCCGCTGTTGCCCGGCAGTGACGCGACCATTCTCGGCCCCGGCGATGAC
>CAYWZI010000131.1:0-6354 GCA_964462815.1 uncultured Microbacteriaceae bacterium | reverse complement strand
CCGTTGATTCTTCAAGCGGTGCTGCACTTGAAGATTTCGACATCGGCGATTTGACAGAAATCACGAACGGCTCGCTTGTCAAGGATATTCTTGCAAGAGATGACGGGTATTTAAAAATTTACAATTCTAGCGGGACTCTTCAAAAAGAGACCTTAATTTCTGATCTTGCTGCGCCAGTAGGCGCAGTTGTTGGTTTTGCTATGACTACAGTCCCAACGGGCTGGCTCGAATGCAACGGCGCAGCAATTTCAAGAACAACTTACGGTTCACTTTATGGAAAAGTCGGCACTACCTGGGGTACTGGTGACGGATCCACAACCTTCAATCTTCCTGATTTTCGTGGTCGATTCCTAAGGGGATATGATAATGGCGCGGGCGTCGATAGTGGGCGCATTTTCGCTGCAAGTCAAACGGATGCGGTTCAAGCATTTACTGGAGCTTTTCAAGCGGTTAACCAAGGACTGAATACAGTCAGTGGAATAATGTCCATAACTTCAACTGGAAGTGTAGCTCTAGCATCGGGCGGCGATGCTCGCAACTATGCTAATTTTGCACTTACCGCAGCAAATCAAATAAGAACATCAACCGAAACTCGACCAGTTAACAGCACGGTTAAATATTGTATAAAATACTAATTTATGAAAACAGTCTATTCTTACAACGAAAAAGGACAATTCGCTGGCGAAACTATAGCGCACGAAAGCCCGCTCGAGCCTGGCATTTATCATATTCCAGCCGACGCAACCGAAATAGCTCCGCCAGCTCTTCAAGATGAAACAAAAGAGCTAATCTTCAAAGACGGTGCTTGGACAGAGCAAGAGCCTGCGAGATCAGAATTTACCTACGCGGACTTGGACGGAAATTTAGTCTGCACAGAAGTCCTAATTGAATTAAGTGAAGCAGACTTGGCGGCCAGAGGCTGGCAGCTTGCAAACAACGAAACAGATTTTACAAACAAAAAATGGAACGCTTCAAATCAAGAGTGGGAAGATGACATTGCTGCAGCGCAAGCAACAAAGATAACAACCCTGGCGAGCAATAGATCAACACTTGCAGAAAGCTCTACAATCACTTACAATGACAAGACTTACGCTAATTCTCAAAATGCAAGAATTGCAATTTTGAATTACATTTTAAGTTTGGGTGATGATGATGAGGTTGCTTATTTTACCTATCCTGAGCGTAAAATTGTTTATTTAAAAAAAACAGATTTTGAAGCAATGCGTAAGCTAATTCAAGAATATGAGAGCACTTTGCGTAAATCAGAAGTTGAAAAAATCAATGAAATAAATGCTTGCTCTTCTGTTGAAGAGCTTGAGAACATCAACATTAATTTAGAGTAAATTATGTCTCTTTTTGGTAGCGTAATCACTGGAAAAGTCAAGAACAATCTTACAGCCTCAGCTGCGCCAACTTCTGATGATGACGCCGCGGCGGGTTATTCATTGGGTTCGTTGTGGCAATATGGCACAAGACTTTTTCTTTGCCTTGATTCAACTGCTGATGCCGCTGAATGGTTTGAAATTGAAAAAGGCGTTTTAAATAATTATTCCGCCTCAGCTGCGCCAACTTCTGATGATGACGCCGCGGCGGGTTATTCGGTCGGCTCTAAATGGTTTGACACAACCAACGATGAATCATATGTTTGCCTCGATGCAACCACAGGTTCAGCAGATTGGCAGACCACTTCACTTACTCTTGATGACCTCGGCTCGATGGCCGCACAAAATGCCAACGCAGTGGTGATTACCGGCGGCACAATAGACGGCGCAACTGTAGGTGGCACAACCCCAGCAGCTGGATCATTCACTGATATTACTGACGATGCCCTTACAGCAAGTAGGGTTGTTGTTTCTGATGCGAGTAAAAAACTTGCTTCAAGCATAACTACCAGCGCAGAATTAGCTTTTCTTAGCGGCACTACCTCGGCTGTGCAGACGCAGCTTGATGATAAGCAGCCACTTTCATCAAATCTTACCGATTTTTCCAGCAAAACTGCGCCAAGCGGCGATGTAGTAGGCACTACAGACGCGCAGACTCTCACAAATAAAACGCTTACAAGCCCTTCAATTTCAAGCCCAAGTGGCCTAGTTAAAGCAGATGTTGGCCTTGGCAATGTCGACAACACTTCAGACGCTGACAAGCCGATTTCAACCGCAACACAAGCAGCACTTGACTTAAAAGCTGATCTAGCATCACCCGCTTTCACTGGCACGCCGACCGCACCAACGCAATCTGCTGGCGACAATTCAACTAAAGTTGCAACCACCGCTTATGCCGACGCAAAAGTTGCCGATGCAATCAATGATGGTATCACTACTATTGCGCCAAGTCAAGGTGCTGTTTTTGACGCTTTGGCTTTAAAACAGGATAGCGACACTGAATTAACCGCCCTTGCTGGTCTCGTTTCAGCAGCCGACAAATTGCCTTACTTCACTGGTTCTGGCGCTGCCTCACTTGCTGATTTCACTGCTGCAGGTCGAGCTCTACTTGATGATGCAGACGCGGCAGCACAGCGCACCACTCTTGGGCTTGGTAGCATTGCCACACAAGCCGCTTCAAGCGTTGCCCTCACTGGCGGCGCGATTAACAATACGCCGATTGGGGCAACTACGCCAAGCACCGGTAATTTTACAACTCTTGGTTTAGCAAGTGGGGCGTTAACAGAAGTAAGATACACCGAATCAACAAGCTCAAATTACACTCTTGACCCAGCAAACGGAGGCTATCAAGACATTACTGTTGGTGCCAACATTACAATTTCACCTCAATCGCTAGCTAGCGCATCACAAGCTAAAGTTGTAAATTTAAGAATTATTCAAGATGGCACTGGCAATCGCACAGTTACATTCAGTGGCTTTATAGCAATTGGCACTGCCGCCCAGTCTGCTACGCCCTTTGTGAACAAGGGGGCAAACGAAACTACTGACTTCAGGATTATCTTTAAATCAACGGGCGCATTTTTAATTGCCGTGCCGCAATCAAGAATACAGTTTATTATCGCTTCAGACGATATTGCAATTGATGGCACTTATGGTAATATACTATACATTGACCCAAACGGGGCTGACAGAACAATCACACTTCCAAATTCTTTAGCAGCTGACTCGATCACTATTATACACAGCGGCTCGAGTAATGCCTATAAACTGTTGGTTAAAAACGCCAGCGTTCAGCAAATCGGCGGTAGTATTTATCGCTTTGGCAGTGCTATTTTTAGATTTTCTGGCTCTGATTGGAATCAAGCGGCTGGCCTTGGCCAAGGCGTCGCAAACAGCGCGTCAAATAAAGTTTGGGCAATCGGTGCGACCGCCAGATTCTATGAATATGGCGGTTTCAGTGCGGGAAATCACTTGGGATTCAGAGGCCATATTTCAAATTCTCCGCCGTGTATCTTCTCTGACTCGGATGTAAATTCCGCCGTTCAACTTCAAATTGCAACGAAAGGTTCAGCTGCTATTCGCTTCGCGACTGATGGCGGAGTATCGAGCGGACTTTTCAATCAGATTGACCAATTCAGGGTGAATTCAAATGCAACAGCTGTAAATTATCTTGCCGCAAAAGGTGGCTCTAGCAATGAATGCTATTTATCCGCCGAGGGTTCTGATACTAATATTGACATTGCACTTGCGGCGAAAGGCACTGGAGTTGTCTCCATCAAACTTCAAAATGCCACGGCAGCTCAGCCTTTCATGTATTTCAAAAGAAGTAATGGCACGATAATCGGTGAAATCGCGAGAGTTGGCTCAACAGATGCAGTCGAATATAATACTTCATCAGATTACAGAATTAAAAATGCAACTGATATTCTTGAAAATGCACTTGAAAAACTAATGCAAGTTAAAATTTATCGTGGCACATTGAAGGGCGAAAGCAAAAAACGAGACTTGCTTTTAGCGCACGAACTTGCAGAGTATTTCCCAGAAATCGTAAAAGGCGAAAAAGACGCTGTAGATTCAAAAGGAAATATGATTCTTCAAAAGGTATCTTACGATAACCTGATCCCTACTTTAATTAAAGGCGTCCAAGAACTAAACGAAAAATTTACAAACTTAACTCTAAGTTAGAATGACAAAGCAAAATATCAATGTTGGCGAGGCTCTAGCTATTCTGCCAATTCTTCAAAAATTTCAACAAATTGGGAGATTAAAAACAATCGCCGAAAATATTAAATTCAATGACCAAATAAAAAATCTTCAAAAGATTGCAGAAGAATTTTACCGCCAGCGAGACGCAATCGTGAAAGATTTAAAAATCAACATCAAAAAAATCGAATCAGAATCACAAGAACAGATTGATCTTTTTAATGAAGCAATCAAGCCGCTTTTTGCTCAAGAAATTGAAATTGATTTTGAAAAAATCTCTGAGAAGCAAGTTTTAAATTTGCAAGAGATTTTGCAAAAATTCAACTCTCAAGAAATTTCAACTATTTTTAAAATATAAAATGGGACTTTTTTTGGAAAATGGCCTTGCGCCAAGCACTTATGCCGCAGCGGAATACTGGCGAATCACGCACTCTAGCTATGCCAGAAATATCGAAAATGGACTTGAAAAGTGGTATGCTGAAGCCAGAATCGGCGGCTATGTCAGTCAGGAGAAGAAATATCTAGGCGCGGGGACAACAGCTCAATATATCAAGACTTTCGATTTGTCCGACTTCGATTCAGATACTTTCTCCGCAGCGAAAAACTATTTTTACAACTATTTTTTGAATCTATGCTCGAGCGATTCAGAAAACTACGCTAGCAGCATAACTATAGAAGGGCAAGAATACTCTTATCCCCAAGTAATCGCAGTGAATTTTGACAATACTGACGAATCAGCTGTGGTGAGGATTGGTTACTTCAAAGATGAAGCTACATATCTTGCAAACGCTGGCCATGGCGCATATGTTGAATTTACTATTGACGACATTAAAAACAGCGCAGAAACAGCGGGTAGCGATCTTACAATGTCTCAAATCTTCACTGTCGTCACGGATTGGCTCTATGAAAAAATCAAGCTAGAAGATGAATTTTTGGCAGCAACGAATTTATGAAAAATTTAAAGAATCTTACAATTGGATCTTACATTTTCTGCGCCTCTAAATTCAGCTTCAAAACTCTATTTACCAAGCCTTTGCGCTTGGTGATTCAAATTTTCACGGGCGGAAGAGAGGAACATGTTGCACAAATCATCGCAAAAAATCTGATTGCCGATTCAACGGGCGAAGGCGTAAGAATAAGAACAATCCAGGATTGGCTTGAACATCATGTTTCTGGGTATGAAATGGAGCTTTACGCATACCAATTTCTAAAGCCACTAACAAAAGGGCAGCAAAAAAAGTTAACAGATTTTTGGAAAAGATCAGTGGGCGAAAAATATAACGCGCTTCTTGCTTCATATTCTGCTCTTGATGACTTGCCATTTTTTAGAAAAATCAAAGTCAAGAATGCCGAAGGTTCATTTTGCTCAATGAAATGTGCACAAAGTCTTGAAATAATCATTGGCAAAGAATTTCTTCCTGAAAAAAAAATCAACACAAAAGAACTGGCTCACCTTCTTACCTCTACTAATCTCACCAGCGGCAAAGAAAAATGTCTTTTTTAAAATTACTTTTTGACTTAAAAAAAATCTTTTTAGAACTGTTGCATTTTGGCACATTTTTAAAAAAACATAAGAAACTTGCTCATAGAATTTACATTGCTGCTGCAACCCTTGGTTTCTGCAGTTGCCTTTGTCTTCTCCTTTTTCACAAAGGAATTTATCACTATTTAGTTTCAATAAGACCTTCCGAAAATTTGATTAGCAATACTTTGAACCAATGCGGGCGCGGCTCGATGATTACTTGGATAAAAGTAAATGATAAACCTACCGAGCAGAAATCTATGTTCTTTAAGTCAGCGCAAAGTTGCGAAGCTGATTGTGACGAGAAAAAAGATTGTGTGAAAAATGCAATTGAAGTAAATGAAGCACTGTACGCATTAGAGCGGCCACTCGATTCATTTACTATTGATTTTTTTAAAAAGAACCAAGAAATAACTTGGTTAATAATAGATGACAAGATATTGACAATTTCTGGTTTAGAATTGCAAGAAAGCGTACCTTATATCGTGCGTCAACTTCTGTCAATCACCCAAAAAGATGTTGAATTTTTAAAAATTTATTCAACAACAAACCAGCTTGGTCAATTGACTGATATTTTTACTTTTTCTTTTTGGATCGGTGCAGAAAGAAAATGCAGTACAAGCTATGCTGACAGTGTTTTGCGCGCTTTAGTTTCCGATTCAAAAAATAATTTATGAAAAAAATTGCTTGCTTTTTATTTTTCTTAGAATCATCCTGACGTTATGCTATTATATTGCGCCCGTGGTG
>CAYWZI010000130.1:0-6529 GCA_964462815.1 uncultured Microbacteriaceae bacterium | reverse complement strand
CGCGGTGCCGTCGGCGCCGAGGTCGCCGATGGCCCCCGTGTAAAGGCCGCGGGGGCCGCCCCCGAGCTCGGCGAGCACCTCGCGGGCGCGGCGTTGGGGTGCGCCCGTAATCGAGCCGGCCGGAAAACAGGCGGCAACCGCATCCAGCGCATCGAGCCCCGACCGCAGGCGCCCTTCGACGGTGCTGACGAGTTGATGCACGTGAGCGTAGCTTTCGACCTCGAGCAGGCCCGTGACCGTGACACTGCCGACCTCGCTCACGCGCGAGAGGTCATTGCGCATGAGGTCAACAATCATGAGGTTCTCAGCCTGCTCTTTGTCGCTCGCGGCGAGCTCGGCCGCCAGGTCGGCATCGCGCTGGGCATCGGTGCTGCGCGGGCGCGTGCCCTTGATCGGGCGGGTCTGCACGACGCCACCCGAGACGCGCAAGAACGTCTCGGGGCTCGCGCTTAAGAGAGTGGTATCACCGATGCGCAGCAGCGCCCCATGATGTGCGGGGCTCGACTGCCGCAGTCGGCGGTAAATCGCGGCGGCATCGATCGCGGCCCCCGCAGCATTCTCGACCTCGACCTGCGTTGTGAGACACAACTGATAGGCGTCGCCCTCGCGAATGCTGCCCTGGCACGCCCGCACGAGGTCGGCGTAGTGCTCGTCGGTGTCGCGCCAGGAAACCTGCCACGCCGCGTCGGTGGCGCCTGCCGCGTCGCCGCTGCCGGCCGCGTCGCTGCTCCTGGCCGCGTCGCTGTCAGGGGCCGTGGATGCTGATGCCGCCCCCGCGAGCACCGCCACCATGCGCTCCCGCCACTCGTCGAGCTCGCCGCTCCACCGGCCCGCGCCGTCGAGATCGAGCGCCACGAGGGTGGCGGTGCCCGTTTCGTGGTCGATCGCGACTCCGCGCTCGACGCGCAACCACGCGGCCCGGTGATACGCGGGCACCGACGCCACGGACATGCCCATCGTCTCGTCGCGCAGTTCGTAGCCGAACCAGCCGATGAGTCCGAGCGGTAGGGGCTCGCCTCCCTCGGGCACCGCGCACACGGCGAGCGCGCGACGCAATTGCGGCAGCACCGGTGTGCTCGCATCAAGCGGCACGCGCTCACCGATAGCGATGAGGCTGCGACCCGTGCGCGCGCCAAGACCGCTGTCTAGCCAGACGAAGCCGTCGGCCTGCGGGTACTCGCGAACGAGCGCGTGCGCGACCGCGTCGGCACCCGCGCTCACGTCGGCGGGCGACGCGACGGGAAATGTCAGAACGCCGGGCCGCATACGCTGAATCCTATGGTCGAGGTCGAGAGCGGTCACCGAGCGGCGGGCCTGCACGCATGGCGGCCGGGTGCCGACCCCGTGTGGCAGAGCGTCGACTGGTGCGATCCGAACGACAGCACTCTGCTTGCGGCCGACTCGTGGCGCGTCGTCGATGGCCGCACCCGGAGTCTCGAGAAACACCGCGCGCGCTTTCTCGCGGCGGTCGCCGCACAGCAGCCCACCGAGGTGCGCGCAGCCGAACGCTTCATCGACGATGTCGTCGCGGCGCTGCCCCGCACGGGCGACTGGTTTCCGCGCATTGAATTGCGGTGGCGCGGCGGCGGAGCGCAGTGGTGGCTGACCGTTCGAGCCACCCCCGCGACGAGTGACACGGTTGTCGTCGCGACGGCGCCGAGCGACGTGCGCACGCAGCCGCTCATCAAAGGCCCCGACCTCGAGGCACTGTTGAGCCTTCGGACTGCCGTGCAACCTCTCGGCGCGGGCGAAGCCCTCATCGTCGATGCCGACGGTTATCTCGTAGAGGGGGCGTATAGCGGGCTCGTATGGTGGCGCGACGGCGTACTCGAGCGACCCTCCGACTCGCTGCCGCGCATTGCGAGCGTCACGGTCGACCTCGTGCTCGACGGCGCCCGCGCTGCGGGCGTGCCGCTCGGTGAGCGACGCGCGCGCCCCGCCGAACTCGAGGGCTGCGAACTCTGGGTGCTGAGCGCGCTCCACGGGTTGCGGCTGGCGACGGCGTGGGTGAACGGTCCGACCCTCGCGCCCGGCGCTCACACCGGTCTGGGCCGAGAGTGGCTCGCGGCCGCCGTCACGCCGCTGCCGACGAGGTGACGATGGCGCGCGGCTCGAGCGCAGCATCCGGTCGCCTGTTGTTCACCTGCGCGCGACACTCTCGTCATCGTGGATGAGATCACCCAGTGGGTCATCGATGCCGCGGGCTCGCCGTGGGTGTTGCCGATCGTCGCCCTGCTGACGATTCTTGATGCGTTTCTCGTGATCGTGCCGAGCGAAACCGTTGTTGTCGCGCTTGCAACGCTCAGCGTCTCGAGCGGCACCCCGAACCTTGCCCTCTTGATCGTCGTCGCGGCGCTTGCGGCAATGATCGGCGACAGCCTGACGTTCGCGCTCGGCCGACGGCTCGGCACACCGATGCTCGCGCGCGTTCGGTCGTCCCGCGTACAAAGCGTGTTCGCGTGGGCGAGAACGGCGCTCGACCGCCGCGCCGCGCTCGTCATCTTCATTGCCCGCTACATTCCCTATGGCCGCGTCGCCGTCAACCTCGTGGCGGGCTCGACCGGCTTCGCCTATCGTCGTTACCTGCCCTTGAGCGCGCTCGCGTGCACGGCGTGGGCGATCTACAATGTCGCACTGGGTGCCACCGTGGGCGCCTGGCTCGGCGAGAATCCGATTCTCGCGGTCGTTGTCTCGGTCGTCGTCGCGATTGCCATTGGGTTGCTGATCGATGCGATTCGCGTGCGGCGCGAGCGGCGGCACGACGCGGAATAAGCCGTGTACCCCGCACTGGGGGGATGACGAATCCTCCCCGAGAGCGCGATCACGACCGTAGACTGGCTCCGCTGGTGTCGGGACCAGCCTTTGAGGGGGGAATCAGAGTGTCAGACGACGAGTACGGCCGTGTGCCGGCGGGGTGGTACCCCGATCCGCTCGGCTTACCCCAATTGCGGTGGTGGGACAACCATTCGTGGACAGAGCACGTCTCCGACGCGCGCCAACCGATGATGCCGTCGCCCGCCGCCGTGCCGACGATGTTTGCCGACGACGAAGCGCAGACGCGCCGCGGCCGTCGCAGCACCGAGTCAGCTCCAACCCGCGACGAGACTCCGATTGCGCAGCCCACCGCGGCCGTGCTCCGGCAGCTCGCCCCGCCCTCGACGACCGAGCCCCCGCCCGCGGCAGAGCCGGCCGCGTCGTCTGCCAACTCGATGCCGTCCAGGTCGGTTCCGTCTGCGTCGGCACCGGGCACTGGCCCCGCGACAAGTGCAGCCGACGCCTTCGCTGCTGCCGCCTTTGCTGATCTGCACGCACAGGCTGCGGGCGCGACAGTGCGCCCCCCAACCGACCCCTGGATTCCCGTACAGAACGAGCCTGCCGCGACGCCCAACCCGACGGCCTCCCCCGCCTACGGTTCACCGTCCTATGGCTCACCGGCCTATGGTTCGCCGGCGTATTCGTCCGCTCCCGGCGCGAACTCCGCCCCCGGCGCTCCGGCCTTCACCACCGCATGGTCTGAGTCGCCCGTTTCGGCGAGCGATCCGGGCCGCCGTGGCACGCACCAGACGCTCGGTGCCGGGTCGACGAACGTGCAGACCATCGAAGCTTGGGCAATCGCCCTCTTGCCCATGTTGCAATTGCTGTTGAGCTTGCTCGTCGTGGCGGCGTTTTCCACCGGGCCGAGCGTGGTCTTTATGGCAGCGATCTGGCTTGGTCCCTTGCCGATCGTGGTCGTTCTGGCGCTTCTGGATGCCCGCACTCTGCGCCGTCGCGGCTTCGAGAACCCCTTCAGCGGGTGGTGGGCCCTCTTGACCGCGCCGATCTACTTGGTGGGGCGAGCTGTTCGCCTTAGCCGCGTCTCGGGCGCTGGATTCGGGCCCGTTGGTGTGGGCTTGCTGCTCACCGGACTCGTGGGCGCGTCGATCTTGGCCGTACCCGGCCTCGTCATTGCCGCATTCCCCGCCGCGTTCGCGGCCGAAGCCTCGAACAGCATCGAGCTGAACGGCCGTAGCCTCGGCACGGCGATGGAGGTCACGTGCCCGCCGACCCCGCCCCTGTTCATCGGTCAGCAGCTGCGGTGTCCGGCAATGAACGCCTCGGGTGACAACTTGGTCGTCACCGTCAGCCTCCAGCGGTCGAACGGTTGGATCGCCTGGCAGGTTGACGACTGGGGCATCTTCAGCATCGTTCGTTGAGCGAACACGCGCCGAGCGGCCCGAACCGCTCGGCGCGGATAATGGTAGGCACCACCCGGTCGGGGAGCCGGGACCGATAGGGGGAACCACGATGACCGAGACGGTGCAGGTGCCAGAAGGCTGGTATCCCGACCCGATGTCGGTCACGGAATCGGGAATGGCGACGCAACGGCGCTGGTGGGACGGCACCGCCTGGTCGCGCCACACCGCCCCCTTCGACGCTCCCGTCGTTGCCGCGTCGTCATCCGCGTCAGCCGGTGTCGCCCTTCCGGTCGGCGGCGCACCGACGACAGTCGGCCCCACCGATTCTGCGCGCGTCGCCGAGAGCATGCCCCTGCACCCCGTCACGGTGAAGGCTCGACACCCGCGCGGACGCGCCTCGGCTGACGTTGCCGCTGCGGCGCCCTATTCCGCGCTCTCACCGGCAACCTCGAGTTCGGTGAGTTCCGCCGCGGGGATCGCCGACTACGAGCCCTTCGCCAACCGACGCCACGCTGACACGCGATCGGGTCACGCCGCGCATGCCACGATGCACAACCCGCGGGGCTTGCGTGTGCACACCGCCTCGATCTGGCTCATCGCGACAATGCCCGTCACGCAGTCGATGCTCATCTACTGGGTGTTTAGCTCACTGCCGCCCGAGAGTTCGGCGTGGACCCGTGCCTTGACGGTCGCCCTCCCGGTGATTCTCTACGGCGCACTTGCCAGCCAAGACACGCGTCAACTCCAGAGTTTCGGACACCTCCGCACTGCTCCGTGGATCATCGCGCTCGTCGCTCCCCCGCTGTTTCTCGCCGTTCGCGGCGTGCGGGTCTACCGCGCGACCGGCTCTGTACCGTGGCCGCTCGTCGTGTGGGTGGTCGCCCAAGTCGGGGTGATCGTCGTGTGGTCCGTTCTCGACCCCGGCGGCGTGCAGCAGGTACTGCAGACCTTCGCCTGACCTGCGGAGGGCATCCCGAACGCTCATCGCGGTGTCGGCCAGCCGTCGTAGGCTCGAGAGGTGGACGAGACGCGAAACCGGCGAGGCGCGAGCCTCGAAGTGTTGCGCGCTGAGGCCCACGACGAGCTACAGACCGTCATCATCGCGCGCGCTCGACAGGGTGACGACCCGTGGGACTTCATGAGCGAGTTGCCGACCGTCGACGAATTGGTCGTGTGGATGCTGCGGGCCGAACTCATTCGCGACGATGGCGATCGCCTCCCGAACCGAGCGCGCGACTACCGGCTACTGCGGCAGATCGCTCTCGATCATCCCGCGCTGACAACGACCGTATGGACCATGCTGGGCCGTATCGAGGCCTGACGGCCGTCGGTAGCGGTGCCCGTCGCGTCCCCCTAAGAGGGGACTGCCGATATACCCCACTCAACATTGAGGGATCGTAGACTGTCGATCAGGAGACCCGATGGCTGATCAGTACTCCCCCGAAGCTGGATGGTACGACGACCCTGAGCTCGCACTTCGGTTGCGGTGGTGGGACGGCGTGCGATGGACCACGCACACACGCGCCAAGCCCGTCGTCGAGCAACCGGTTGCGGGCGCCCCTCGACCCGACATGAGCTCGGCCGATGCACTCGCCCTGCCCGGCGCGACCGTGCCCTACACGTACTCGGCTCCCCACTCGTGGTCGCCCGCCGTTCCCTCGGCCACTGACCCTTTCTCGACGTCGCCGGGGAGCGTCACGACACGCGCTCTCGAATACGTGCCCGAACGATCGAACACGCCCGCCGCGTGGGCGTTGGCGCTCACGCCGATCGTGGTCGCGCTGGCCCTGGTGGCGGCGCTGGTGTTGTCGGGGATGAATTCGGGGCCGGTGATCTGGATCGCCGGCGCGGCGCTCCTTCCGATTCTCTGGCTCATCGTCTGGGTGCGACGCGACCGGATCACCCTGCATGAATGGGGCCACTTGCGGCGCGCGCACTGGGCCTGGGCGTTTCTCGGCGCGGTCGGCTACCTCCTGGCGCGCACCCTCGTCGTGCGGCGCCAAGCGACGGGCACCGGGTGGTGGCCACTCGTCGTCAACCTCGGGCTCACGGCGGTTTTCGTCAACGTATGGCTCTTTACCCCCGTGCTCGGCGTGCTGGCGTCGATCGCCTTCTAGCAGCGCGCTCGCCTACAGGCGCGTCAGGCCCGTGACCCTGACGACAGCGAATCCCGCCTCGACGCTCGCCGCCAGATCGACGACCGCATCGATGCCCCAGTCGTGGTCGCCCGCCGGGTCGTCAATGACCTGGCGCACGTGCCACGTGCCCACAGCATCCGGATCATCACGATCGGGTGCCTCATTGATCTGAACGAGGGATGCACTCCGCGCATTGCCCCCCGTGAGCACCTCATC
>CAYWZI010000129.1:0-6535 GCA_964462815.1 uncultured Microbacteriaceae bacterium | reverse complement strand
TGTTCTCCACCTTCGAGTACATAGACGACGGAGTTGGTGGTTCCGAGGTCGATGCCGACGGCACGAGCCATGATGGTGCTCCTTCATTCAGTTCAGGGGCGCGAAAGGTTGAGTCGCGCTGTATCAAGTCTGAGATTCAGGATGCTCGCTGTCAAGTCGAGAAGCTCAAACTTGAGCGACACTGGCTCAATTCTCAGGTTGCTCGCACCTGCGACGACACGCGAGCCCGACGGGGATTCGCGCTACCTCCCGTTCACCGCCGAGCGGTAGCGTGAGCGCATGACTGAGAAGCCCGCCGACAACGAAGTCGGATCCACCCCCATGCACCCGACCGACCTGACGATTCCGCCCACCGCCACCACCCTCGCGGTTGGCGTGATGGGGCTCGATCTTCAGAAGGGCATCGAGGTTCCGCGCAAGCGCGTCTTCGCGTGGGCCTTCTGGGACTGGGCGACACAGCCGTTCAACACCGTGCTCCTCACCTTCGTGTGGGTGCCGAGTTACCTGACGAGCACGTTCTTCATTAACCCCGAGGTCGTCGGCACCGCTGGCGAAGAAGCTGCGCTCGGCCAGTTGGCGAGCAACCTCGGCTACGGCATCACGATCGCTGGTCTGCTGATTGCTCTCCTCGCCCCAGTCATGGGGCAACGGGCCGACCGCGCAGGCCGCCAAAAGCTGCAACTCTTCATCTTCACGGCTCTTCTCATCGTCGCTCAGCTCGGCCTCGTCTTCGTTCAGCCAGGCGCTGAGTGGTTCTGGATGGGCGTCGCGCTCATCGCCATCGGCAGCGTCTTCGGCGAGATCGCGGGCGTCAACTACAACGCGCTGCTCATCTCGGTGTCGACCCCGAAGACGATCGGCAAGGTCTCGGGGCTCGGCTGGGGCTTCGGCTACCTCGGCGGAATCGTCGCCCTCACGATCGTCGTCGGCCTCATTCTCGGCGGAGTGCTGGACGGCGAGTCGGGCACGACCTTCCAACTGATTGCGCTCGGCGCGACGATCTGGACCGTCATCTTCGTGATTCCGATCTTCCTGAGTGTTCCCGAACCGCCAAAGCTCACCACGGCACCGAAGGTCGGCTTCTTCCGCAGCTACGTCGAACTCGTGCGCAGCATCGTGCGGCTCTACAAAGAGACTCGACCGACGTTCTGGTTCCTCCTCGCGAGCGCCGTCTATCGTGACGGTCTCTCGGCCGTCTTCACGTTTGGCTCGGTGATCGCGGGCATCGTCTTCGGCTTCGGCTTCACCGACCTCGTCATCTTCGGCATCGCGCTCAACATCGTCGCCGGTGTCTCGACGATTCTCGCGGGCCGACTAGACGACCGCTTCGGGCCAAAACGCGTCATTCTGATCTCGGTCTTTGGGCTCGTCGCGTGCACGCTCATCGTCTTCTTCTTCGCCGACCTCGGATCTGGTCTGTTCTGGGCGGTCGGTATCGTACTCGCGGCGTTCGTGGGCCCTGCGCAGGCCGCTTCGCGCTCGTTCCTCGCGCGCGTCACCCCCGCGGGTCGCGAAGGCGAGGTCTTCGGTCTCTACGCGACCACGGGCCGCGCTGCCGGCTGGATGGCCTCACTGCTGTGGGGCGTTTTCATTGTGCTCGCGGGAAGCCAGACCCTCTACGGGATTCTCGGAATCTCGCTCGTGCTGCTCGTCGGCGGCATCATGCTGCTGTTCGTGAAGGCGCCACCGCGCAGCGTCGAGGCTTAGGCATCACGAGCAGGTCGTCGGGCGTCGAGGCGCCCTGCCACTACGTGCGCGCAAGGGCCTCGATGTCTTCGCCGAACTCGCGGGCGACGGTCGCCGAGACCGTTGCGCGCGTGCGCGCGATCGCAGCCAGGTAGTCGTCGGTCGAGGGGCCCCGGATGCCCGTGCCGGGCGCCCCGAACACCGACTGCTCGAGTGCCGCTTGCGAGGCAGATCGCGCGGCGAACTCGATGTCGGCCGGCGAGTATCCGTCGCTGCTCGCCACGAGTTGTGCGAGGTCGACCTCGCCCTCAACCGAGTCGGGAATGTAGCGCGACCAGATTGCCTCGCGCGCCGCAGCATCCGGGAGCCCGATGGGAATCACGTAGTCGAAACGGCCGTGCCGCAAGAAGGCGTCGTCGAGCGCGCGGATGAAGTTGGTGGCACAGATGAGCAACCTGCCGGGAGCATCCCGAAACGCCGGAATGATCTTGAGCAGCTCGTTGGTGACGCCCTGCATGGCCGACGGCGGCTCGCCTCCGCGCTGCGCAGCGATCTCTTCGACCTCGTCGATGAAGACGATCACGTGGTCGAGTTCGGCAATCGTCGCAAAGGTTTCGCGCAAGCCGCCGGCGAGACCCTGCGGCCCGTGGGCGAGCCGCGACGGAAACACTTCGACGAAGGGCCACTGCAAGCGTGAGGCCACCGCCTTCGCGAAGGTGGTCTTGCCGGTGCCGGGCGGGCCAAACAGTACGATGCTGCGCGGCGGCTCGACCCCGAACTGTTCGGCGAGCGCCGGGTCGGCGAGGGGCAGCACGAGTCGTCGCTCAAGCAACTCTTTCTCGGCCTGCATGCCCGCAATCGAGCCCCACAAGTCGCGCGGCAGAATACGGCCGCCGAGCTCGCGCAGGGCGGTGAGCTCGCGCTGCTTCACCGGAATCTCGCGCTCGAAATAGCTCAAGTGGGCGCGGTCTTCAAACCCCGCCTTGATCAGAGCGCCGTGCTGATTCTGCTGATCGGGCACCAGAATCGACAGTCGCGTGAGCCCCTGCGGCGCCATGCGCTGCTCGAGGGCAGCGAGCATCGAACCAGCGACACCCGCGCCGCGGGCCGATTCCGTGACCGCCAAGAAGACAATCCACCCCTGATCGTGCGCGGCACGTGCCACCGCAGCCCCGACGACCACCTCGTCTCGAACCGCGATCACCGCGTGGTCTTTCTCGCACGACGCCAGCACTTCAGCGAGCGCGTAGACGGGCTCCATGCCTTCGCCTCGCACCTCGTCCCACAGTCCCACGATCGCGTCGAGGTCGGCAGGCTGGTAGTCGCGCAGTCTGATCGTCGTCATGGCGCATCGTCGCAGGGCCGACCGCGAAACTCTCGGGCTTTTGCTGGGATTTCGCCTGTCGTGTCAGGGTAGAGACATGACGACAACCACCGCCAAAGCAGCTGCCCTCTCCGCTTTGCACGTGCCCGGTGATCCGCTCATCGTGGTCAACGTGTGGGATGCCATGACTGCCCGCATCGTCGCTCGCACCCCGGGTGTCAAAGCGCTCGCCACCGCGAGCCACTCGGTCGCCTTCTCGCTCGGGGTCGACGACGGCGAGGGCATGACGGTTGAGATGGCCCTCGGCGCCGCACAGCGCATCACGGCGTCGACCGAGCTACCCGTGAGCGTCGACTTCGAGCGCGGCTATGCGCCCGACGCGAGCGGCGTGCGCGACAACGTCGCGCGGCTCATTGAGGCCGGTGCCGCCGGGCTCAATATCGAAGACTCGCTCACGGGCGCCCGCGGCGAGCGCCGGCCCATCGACGAGGCCGCCAGTCGGGTCGCCGCCGCGCGCGCCGCTGCTGACGCGGCGGGGGTTCCGCTCGCGATCAACGCGCGCACCGACACCCTCGCCGGCTCACCCGACAACTGGAGCGAGGCCATCGATCGCGCCAACGCCTACGTCGACGCAGGGGCCACGAGCATCTTCATGTTGGGCCTCGACTCTGAGCAGAAGGTGGCCGATGCTGTGGCCGCCGTGCGTGCGCCGATCGCCCTCTTCGCGCATCCTGGCTACATCTCGCTGGCGCGCCTTGCCGAGCTGGGAGTCGGTCGCGTCTCGTTCGGGCCGCAGTCGCTGGGGCTCACGTTGCACCACCTCGCCGCGGCGGCCGCGCAGCTGACGGCTCGCGGGGACTACCCGGCTGAGCTCAGCTACCGTTACGAGTTGTGAGCACCGACCCGCGAGACGACGACGAGCCCAATCTCGACCACTCGACCCCGGGCTGGCAGCCCATGATCGACAAGCCAGGCTACGAGCAGTGGTTCGACGGCGCCGAGTGGCGCGGTCGCCCTCACCGCGAGCCCGACCCGTTCTCGGCCTTCACCCCCGACCTCACCCGCAGTCTGCGGCCGGGGCCCAATGGAGCTGCGCACGTCGCTCGGCTCGGCATCGTCGGCATTCTGCTCAGCTTCGTGCTTCAAACGCTCGTCGCAACCGACACCATAACCGTGCCCGGTGTTGAACAAATCACTCTCGTGGTCGGAACGCTGATCATCGCCGCCGCGATCGGCATCGGCACCGCCGTCGCCGCCGCCCTCGCCCGTCGCGCGGCACCCCCGCTCGGCGGTCGCGCGATCGCCTCGCTTGCGCTGGGCACGAGTATCCTGCTGGGGCTGGCACCCGTGCTGCTGCTGGTCGCCATCGGCCTCGCGGGCGGCGTGTAGAGCCACCTCCGTCGATCTACCGCGTGATCGCCCAGTAGATCATGAGCATGGTGACGATCGCGCCCGCCACAAAGTTGAGCAGCAAGAAGCGCTTCCAACCGCGGTTCGCTGACTCGGCCGTCTCGTCGGTGATCATCCAGAACTGAGCAGTGATGACGACGTAAGGCAGCGCGGCAATCGCCGCGAGAGGCCCGGGCCAGTCGGTACCGAGCAGCAGCAGCCCGGCAAGTACATAGGCGCCCACGGCCAGCCGCACGGTCGAGCGCGCACAGATCACGGTCGCGATCGACGCGAGCCCGCCCTCGCGGTCAGCAATGACGTCTTGCACGGCCCCGAAGGCGTGCGACGCGATGCCCCACAAGAAGAACGAGCCGAGAATGAGCCACAGCGCCGGAGTAAACGTCGCCCCGGCGAGCACGAGCCCGTAGACAGCCGGACTCACGAAGTGAGTCGATGACGTCACCGAGTCAAGAAACGGCTTCTCTTTGAACCGCAAGCCCTTGGCTGAGTAGGCGATGACGGCGAAGACACTGACGGCCAACACGAGCCACGACAGAGGTGAACCGAGAACCACAAGCACAATCAGGAACGGCACGTTCGTGATGACCGCGGCCCACAGTGTCGTGCGGTGGATGCTCGGGTCAAGCAGCGCGCCCTCCACGCCGCCCTTGCGCGGGTTGCGCAAGTCGCTCTCATAGTCGAAGACGTCGTTGATGCCGTACATGGCGAGGTTGTACGGAATCAGAAAGTAGATCGTTCCGACCACGAAGGCCACGTCGATGCGCCCCGTCGTGAGCAAGTAGGCGGCCGCGAACGGAAACGCCGTGTTGATCCAGCTCAGCGGGCGCGAACTGACGAACAACTGACCGAGAGTGCTCACGGCTCCTCATTGTGGCCGCGCGGTGTGCGACGCAGTAGCTCCCACACCGACGGCAGCAAGACGAGCGCCGCGACCGCGTAGGCGAAGTCTTCGATCGGTGCAAGGCCGATGCGCACGCCGCTGATGAGGCTGTCGTCATAGGCCACGAGTCCCGTGCCAATGATGACGTTGTCGAACACCGCCGTGAGGGTGAGCATGAGAACGGCCGCGAGACCGACCGCGCGCCAGCGCGGCGCCCGCCGCACCACGATCGCCGCGATCGCGACAACCGCAACGACGCTCAAGAAGACGACGTTGAGAAGCGTGTAGGTCATCGGCCGACCTCCGCGTCGGGCGAGCCAACACGTGTTCGTCGCGACCACCGGCCATCAAGCCAGTCACTCGCAGCCGTGTAGGCATTCATCGTGTTGTAGCAGAGCAGCGTCAAGAAGAAGACCTCTTCGATCGGCAGTTCCGGCCCGATAAGCAGGCCCGTCATGAAGTCGGTCTGCCCCCGAAAGAAGATGCCGAGCAGAATGCCGCCGAGATCCCAGATGAGAAAGAACACGACTCCCGTGACGAGCACGGTCGCCGCCCGGCGAGCATCGCGCCAAAAGAACAACCCGAAACGACGATCGAGCAGCACCATGCCGGTGAGCGCAATGGCGAGCGCCGCGATATAGGCAAAGTTGACGAGTGACATCGCAGGTAGCGGGCTCAGGCGGCGGAGGCCGAGTCGGTCGCTGCAGAAACGGGCGCGGCCGTAACGGTGCGCTGCAGAGGCTCGGCCAGCGCGCCCGTTGACGTGTCGCCCCGCAAGCGCTTCACGAGCACCTCGGCACTGATGAGGCACATCGGCAGCCCGATTCCCGGAATGGTCGAGCCGCCCGCGTAGTAGAGGCCCGTGACCTTCTTCGAGACGTTGCCCGCTCGGAAAAACGCGCTCTGCGACAAGATGTGCGCGGGGCCGAGAGCCGTGCCGCGCCAGGCGTTGAGGTCGGCGTTGAAGTTGCCGGGCCCATAAGTGCGACGGACCACGATGCGGTCGGCGAGGTCGGGAATCTTCGCCCAGTCGGCGATCTGAGCGATCACGCGATCGGCGTAAGCCTCGAGAGGAGTGTCGCCGTCACCATCGACATCGCCGCGACCGAACGACAGATCGGCGGGAGACGGCACGAGTACGAAGACGTTCTCGTGACCCTCCGGCGCGACCGAGGGGTCGACCCCGCTGGGCTTGCAGATGTACAGCGAAGCCGGCTCGGGCAGTTTCGGGTTAG
>CAYWZI010000128.1:0-6568 GCA_964462815.1 uncultured Microbacteriaceae bacterium | reverse complement strand
CCTAGGATATAACGCTCAACACCAGTTCTACCTGCTATCACACCAAGCGCAGTTCCACCTAGAATCATGTCTAGGTTTTCACCACCATATTCTTGTGCTAATTGAGCACGGGCTTCAGCTTCTTGTTCCGAAACTCCAGCGGCCTTAAGTTCTTCTTTGACTGTGTCGTAGATGGTTCCTTTAACAACGCCAGCACCAGTAAGGGCAGCAGTACCAATAACACCAGGAGTGCCCGCAAGAGCACCAAGAAGAATGGGAACAGTGGATCCAGCAGCTTGGGAAAGGAAGTCTACAGGGGCAGTGGCAAAAGCTTGAAGTGCCGCACGAAGCTGATCCCCAACACCTTTATCTTCTGCGTCTTTCATGATTCTGGCAATCGCTGCAGAATCTTGTTTAGACTGGGCAGAAGCTAGACTCGCAAGGTAGTCTTCTATGCCACGTACACTTTGAGCAAACGCATTGTTAGCACCAAAAGCTTCAGATATAGCGCGAGTAGTTCCGACCGCCCCCTCAGTAAACTTAAGTGGGACGTCTAAAATTTCTCTAGTAAATTGTTCCGGTTTAGCAGCCTCAGCTAAACGACCAAAAAAACTAGGTTCTTCTTCCTCTTCTTTTTTTACAATCCCAATTCCGCTTAAATACTTATCAGGATCAAATCCTTGAGGACCAACCCTTCTCAGGTATGCGTCTGGATCGAAAGCCATTATTTGACTCCGAGATATTCTTTAATCTGTTTTGCCCTTGGATCATTCGGGTTTGCATTCGCCCATGCTAAAGCTTGTTGGTCCTCTGGTGATCGTGCACCTTGAGTTGATCCACGTAGTTCTTGATTGCGTTGCATCAATTTCAAAGCTGCCTCTTCTGCATCTGCAAGACTAAGGCTTGTGTCTTTTTGAGCCAATGCCATTGCATCTTTAAAACTCAATGTTTCCCTATCAACTCCAAACGCTCTACCAAAACCTTCTGTGCTAGGAGTTTCACCACGAGCTTTTGCTTGCTCTGTGTAGATCTTCCACTTCTTATCAAAGTCGGTCATCTTGCCGTACGTTGCTCTAGCAAGACGCTCTTGCACTTCACCTGAGAGCATGGTCTTTGTTAAATCGCCAACAAGCCGATCTCTACTTTCTTTTTCTCTATCAACACGTTCTTGGGCTTTGTCGATAGTAGACTGAGTGACACGTGCTTTGCCCATAGCAGCTTCGTTTTGTTTGAGTAATAGATTCTGCTCAGCACTACGCAAATCACGCTCTGTCTTTTTAAGTTCTTTTATGTCCTCAGAAAGACCTTTTAATGCAGCCGTAGCGCCCTTGCCGATATTGGTAAATGCATACGGTGACTCACCGCCCATAATGCCTAAGCCAGCCTCAATGAGACGCAAGTTCATAGCTTCTTTTTTATCTCCAGCCATGCTCTTACGTTGCTCTTCAATGTCTTGTCTTATACGCCCCAATACACTTTCATCGTATCCAGATTCTTTTAGTAAATCGGCTGTCTGTTTGGAAGCTTCTTGCACTGTCGGAACAGAAGTTTCTGTTTGAGGACGAATAGCATCTGCTAATTGCGTTGCTCTTGTTACAAGCGGTTGAATAGGAATAGATCCTATACCAGCAGACGGCGTGGCAGCAGGTACACTTTCTTGTGCTATTTCAGCAGTAGATGGAGTAATTTGTGGTTTAAGTTCCATTCCACTTGAAACATCTACAGGAACAGGACGGCCACCTTCCATGCGTACAGGCGCCCTTAAGTCTGGCATCTGTATGCGCTTAGGGATTTGCCCGGTTCTATCAAACATCATCTTTTCTTCTTCGGTCATTTGCTCACGAAGCTGCAACCGAGTGCTCATTGGAAGATTTGCCGCAGATGTTCCACCTGCCTGAAACGCAACAATCCCACCGCCAGCCATGCCCTGTGGTGCAAACATCTGGTCTGGTACGGGGATTTGATCTATACCTTGGCCGGGGGCTTGAGGTTGAGGCTGACCCTGCATCTGTTGCGCTGCAGCTAGACCTGCTGGTGATTCTTGTGCAGCAAAAACTTCGTCTTTGACGGTTCCGGTGGGCGGCTGAATGGCACTAGCAGCAATCCTATCAATCATCATTCCAGCCATAACAGCCTTGGCTTCATCAAGGATTTCACCTCTTTGAAAGGCTTGAACAATTGCTTGCTTGCTAGGGTATTTGGCGACAATATCGCCTACCGACATATCGACGGTTTTACCTATAGCTCGATCTAAAGTTTCCAGGCTCATAAATTGTCCTTAGTATTAACCGCCGCCTAATGTCATGGTCCCACTTCTTGGGCCTTGCATCATGTTGTACACACCCAATCCAGTCATTCCTAAGCCCATTAATTGACTTGCAAGAGATGGTGGCGGAGTTGTCTGAGTCTGCCTTGTATCCGACATAGGCACACCACGTAACAAGTTAGAAAGCTCACCGACCTGAGTCTTACCGTACTGCGCCATGCTTTGAAGATAATTTGCTTGAGCGTCACGTTGTTGTTGTTCAAGCGCCCTCTGAAGATCACCAAATGCCCCTGTAGTTTTGGCAATATCAAGTTCACCAGCAAGCCTCTGTGTACCAAGACCGCCCATAGCCTGAGCCAGACCTCCAAGACCTGTAGCTGCCTGAGCACGTTGTTGTGCTGCCTGAAGCGCTGCCGCCTGATTAGCCCGTTGTGCCTCAAGACTCTGCCCAGCACCTAACTGCTGTACGCCAAGAGCCGCTGCAAGATTCTGCTGCCCAACACCCATCTGTGCCGCACGGTCACGTTCAAACTGCTGCTGAGCCTGCTCATAGGCCGACTGTAACCCTGTGCGTTGGATGTCACCTAGCTGCTGACGAAGCCCAGATTCACGGGCACCCTGCAATAAAGCTTGTCTAGCACCACCATAAGTGCCTTGACGCGATGCAGCAAGATTCTGCCCTAACTGTGCCTGACGTGCGGCCTCAATCGCATTGCGCTGCTGAATGTCTACAACCCCCTGAATATAGGGAGACATGTACTGTTGGGCTTGCTCTACGCCAAAAGTCTGTGGTGCGCCAAGTTGATATTGAGTAAGTGATGGAGCAGCAACACCCTGAGCCTGTAAACCCATAAGATCTTGTAGTCCAGCCCCTGCAGCGCCGCCCATTTGTGCAGCCGCGCCAAATTCTCCTGGGGTTTGTAAAGCACCGATTTTTCTGCCAGCTTCAATTTGAAACTGGGACATAGGTGCAATTTGCCCAGCTCCGGCAAGACCCGCTTGGATAAGAGGCTGCTGCATCTCTTGAAACGCAGCCGGTCCAGTTCTACCACTTGGAAATATTTGAGCTATTCCACGTTCAATAAGTCCTCGTTGACCCAAATAAAAAGGTTCAAGTATTTGAGGAATTTCTCCTGTTACTGTTGTGGTTCCGATTGCCATAATCTATCCTTTATGCAGGCATGTACTTTTCAGCGTTTATCTCAGGGGGCTGTTCGGTCGTGCCATGACGGGCTTCTCTAATCCGATCCATCATGGCGTACAATTTTTTTGCCCCAGAACTGCTAGACCCATTACCAATATCTGCTACGACATCGGCTGGGATTACGAACTCATCATTGGCTAAACGCGCTTCCTGTACACCTTCTATTGTAGCGGGAACGTTGTCACTCATGCCATCCCCTGCACCTTTAACCATCCTTGGCTCATTTGTGGGGCCAGTCGTTCCACCATACTCAAAAGTAGGCATACCGCCTTGAGCTAAAGCTACTAATCCTCCACCCATCATAAATCCACGACGCCGTCTTTCATCTTCATCCATGCCAGAAGTTACTGGGGGTGCAGCAGGAGCGGGTTGCAAAGACGTTATTGCGGATTGATTCGCTATTGGTATGCTTGGAATACCCTCTCCCACACGCACACCACCCATAGCAGGATCAAATTTTGCTTGTTGCATGCTGCCTATCATAGGCATTTGACTTTCTACAGGTATATCTTGCAACCCAGATCTTTGATACGCTTGTTGCGCTCTAGCGATTTGTTGCATCCTCTCTTGTCTTTGACGGGCTTGTTCAGCCTCAACCATTTTTCGTTGTTTTCGTTGTTCTTGTATAGCCAAAGCAGATGATCCAATCATCATGCCTATCATTAATGATTCAACAAAAAATTCAGGAAGCCCTGTTTTAGGGTTAATAGTTCCAGATCCACCTAAAGCTTTTAACAATCCAGCTTCTTGCGGTGTTATATGGGCAAGCATCGTATCGCCATTACGACCCATTGATGCTAATTGTTGAGCAGCAGCCTTTACACCCTTTACTTCACCACCTTCTCTCATTGGAATTGCGCCGGTCGCTGCATACTCAGCAACAGGAGATGAGTAACCCAAAGGTTGAGTGGTGAAATACGGTTGTGCTTGAGGTGTAAACGCCCCAAGTTCTCCATACGATATAGGTTGCATAGGTTGTGCTCCTGTAGTGGGGGCCATCCCACCTGATTCAATAAACTGAACGGTTTGATCTAATGTAGGACGCTGAGCCTGAGTAATTAACGGTGTCGGTGCAGGTCTTTGAAATTGAGGTTGAAATTGAGGTTGCGTTTGAAATTCTGTTTGAAATGCTGGCTGTGTAGGGTAAAAAGGTTGTTGATCTTGGAGCGAAGTAAAAGGAATACTAGGGGTTCCAAATTGAAATTCGGGTAGATTAGCTTGAAATTGCTGGGGTTGAGTATTGGATAAAATATAATCCGTAAGACTTTCAAACTGCTGCATGCTTTGTTTTTGAAGATCTGCTTGTCGTTCTTTTTCTTTGGACAAAATAGATTGAATGGTTTGTGTGACATCTATACCACCATCAGAAGCACCTGTAGAGGTTCCATAATTAACAGGAGTCCCACCTTTTAATCCAGCGTTCCATTTAGCAATAGTTTCTTCTATAGGTCTATACTGAGAATTGGCAACCCAACTGCTAAAAGTTTCACTAGCTGATCTTCCGTCATCAAAATAACCAGACGTTTGAATTCCAGAATTTTTAAATAACTCGCTTACAATATCTCTTGCTGTATCATAAGTATAAAACTGACCTTTTTGATATTCTGGTCTTAAACCTGGAGTAAACCCTGTGGCCCTTTGAAATTCTTCTAACGTTGCATCAACACCTTTTGCGCTAACCCAATCTGTCCATTTATTAATTAATTCTGGAGGTGTTGTTTGAAGATCATATCCAGACATAGATATTAAATTTTCAGCAATTTGTCTAGCTTGATCTTTGGGTACTTGTAGTTCTGTTCTATATTTATTAAGGTCAACACCCTGCTGCATAAAAACAGCATTTAATTGCCTATCAATATCTTGAATACCAAATCTCTGAGCATGATCCGCTAGATACTGCACCGGGTCCATTGGCTTACCGGTTTCAGGATCAGTAAGCCCTTCTATTCTGTAGTTTTGCAAAACCCGTCTAGCTTCAGCTTCAGCTTCGGCTCTAGGCACTGTAGACTTAGAAAGTAAATACTCACGAGTTAAAGCCGGGGCCTCTTCTGCTGGAATGGGTGGTGGTGCAGGAGACAAACCCTGTGGAACAAGTAACGGAGAAGGCGTACTAGATGAAGGTGGTTTTGGAGCTCTTGGGGGAGGAGTATATTGGGCAGCGCCACGATAAATGTTGACCGGAGCAAACATATCAGCATTGCCGCCAAACTGTTGTAAAACTCCAGTTAGCTGATCTTTACCTTCTGTAAAAGTTTGCGCTTTACTTTGAACGAAAGCAGACCCTTGAGCTTCAGGTTTATCTAAAAGATACGCTGCTCCAGATACAAGTTTTCTTAATGGGCTAGATATTTTAGCGGCAACCGAACGAACTTCAGCGGCAGGTACGCTAATTCCAAACATTCCAAGATCATCGGCGGTCCAGTCAGCCCAACTTTTTTTAGACAAAGCTTGTAAAGCGTCAAAGTTTTCTGGAGGCGTTATTCTTAAAACATTGTTGTTAACTGCAGCAATTGTGTTTTGAAATGGAGAAGTAGGCACAACACTCGTATTCCCCCCAACCCTTTCTATAGCATTTAGCACATTAGTTAAACCAGAATCTATTGCTGCAGACATACTTGCTGGTTTAGCGATACCAACACTTGTAGGATCCGCGATAAAGTTATTTGCTTTATCTAATTCTCTAAACAATGACCCTAAAGACCTAGACAGATCTCTTGCTAAGCGACTTACTTGAGAACCGCTGGCATTTGCTGGAACAGGAATACCAAAAAGCGCAAGATCTTGCGGTGTCCAGTCCACTGAGTCTTTTTGGCTGTAAGCCTGTAATGTATTTAAACTAAGAGCCATAATTTGTCCTAAAGTATTAGACTATTGTAGGCGCGTAACCTTGTATAGACAATGTTGCTGTATCTGGTTTTGGTAGTCCCTGGAGCGCAATAACTGGGGCATAACCTTGTAACACTAATTTGTCGGGTGAGGTCGGTACAAATCTAGCCGGTAATGCTGAAATAAACTGAATGGTAACAATTACAGATGCTATCTCTGGCCTGTCTGGTGTAGTTCTTGCGGCGTAGTGTTCTATGTATATGTCGGCTCCATCAGACCACCAAGCAAACTCT
>CAYWZI010000127.1:0-6631 GCA_964462815.1 uncultured Microbacteriaceae bacterium | reverse complement strand
TACGGCCACGATCGCGGCGAGCGCTCTCGTTCTCTCGGCTTGCGCAGCGCCGCAATCCGAGGTCGTCGAGGGTAGCTCGATCACGGTCGCGTGGAACCAGGCGTTCTACTCGTACAACAGCAACACGTCGTTTGGTAACGCCACGGCGAACGCCAACATCGTGTACATGACCAACTCGGGCTTCAACTACTACGACAACGAGCCCAAGCTCATTCGTGACGAGTCGTTCGGTACCTACGAGCTCGTGTCGGAAGACCCGCTCACGGTCCAGTACACGATCAACGACAGCACTCAGTGGTCAGACGGCACGCCCGTCGACGCCGCCGACATGCTCCTCGCATGGGCCGCGAACTCGGGAATCCTGAACACCCCCGACTTCGACCCGGGCGAGTTCACCGACCCTGAGACCGGTGAGTTCACCGACGAGTACCCGACCGACGTCGTGTTCTTCGACGGCGCCATCGGTTCGGGCCTCGAACTCGTGTGCCAGACGCCGGAGCTCGACGGCAAGACGATCACGCTCGTTTACGACGAGTTCTTCGTCGACTGGGAGCTCGTCTTCGGTGTTGGCCTGCCGGCTCACATCGTCGCCGAGAAGGCTCTCGGACTCGAGGGTGACGCCAACGCTGCGAAGCAGGCGCTCATCGAGGCGATCCAGAACAACGACGCAGAAGCGCTCGCCGCCATCTCCTCGTTCTGGAACTCGGGCTTCAACTTCAGCGAGATGCCGGAAGACACCGACCTCGTCGTCGGTAGCGGCCCGTACACGATCACGGACTTCGTGGCCGACCAGTACATCACGCTGAGCGCCAACCCGAACTACCGTGGCGACAACCTCCCGAACATCGAAGAGGTCACTGTCCGCTTCATTCCCGACCCGCTGGCAGCCGTTCAGGCACTCGCCAACGGTGAGGTTGACGTCATCAGCCCCCAGGCCACGGCCGATGTTGCAGACGCCCTCGCGGCGCTCGACACCGTCACCGTGCTCGGTGGCGAAGAGGCTGTTTACGAGCACTTCGACCTGACGTTCGCCAACTCGAAGAACGGCACGTTCGACAACCCGCTGCTGCGCGAGGCCTTCCTGAAGACCATCCCGCGTCAGCAGATCGTCGACACGCTCATCAAGCCGCTCAACCCCACGGCTGAGGTTCGCAACTCGCAGATCTTTATCCCCGGTGCTCCCGGCTACGAAGAGACTGTTGCGAACAACGGCATGGCCGAGAAGTTCGGCGAGGTCGACATCGAGGGCGCCAAGGCGCTCATCGCCGAGGCCGGCGTCACGGCGCCTGCTGTCTGCATCCTGTACGCAGCCAACAACCCGCGTCGTGTCAACGAGTTCGCCCTCATTTCGGCGAGCGCGACCGAGGCTGGCTTCGTCGTTGAAGACTGCGGTAGCCCCGAGTGGGGTGGCCTGCTCGGCACCCCCGGTGCCTACGACGCGACGTTCTTCGGCTGGCAGTCGACGAGCCTCGGTGTGACGGGGTCGAGCCCGACCTTCAAGACCGGTGGCATCAACAACCTCAACTTCTACAGCAACCCTGAGGTTGACGCCCTGCTCGACGAGCTCGACGTGACGCTTGACCCTGAGCGTCAGATCGAGATCCAGATCGAGGTCGACAAGCTGCTGATGGATGACTTCTACGGTGTCACCATCTTCCAGTTCCCCGGCGTGACCGCGTTCTCTGACCGCGTCACGAACGTGGAGCCGGGCCCGCTGTCGCCGACCATCTTCTGGAACGCGTGGGACTGGGAGCCGACCGAGGCCAACTAGTCGGCGGCTTAGCCACCGACTGACCCTAGGTCAGTTCTCTCCATTCAGTAACGGGGCGCTGGGATCGCGCAAGCGGTCTCAGCGCCCCGGACTGAGTGGGCCACCGTTCATAGATTGGTAGGGTGCCATTTCACATGGCCGCATTCGTCATCCGGCGTCTTATCGCCTCGTTCTTCGTTCTTCTCGCGGCGACGTTCCTCATGTACAACCTGGTTGCCTTTTCGGGCGACCCGTTGGAGGACCTCCGCACGAGCAACGCTCCCAACAAGGAACAGCTCATCGAGTCGCGCACGCGACTCCTCAATCTCGACGTGATCCCGCCGCTGAGGTATTTCCTCTGGCTCGGCGGAGTCATCCGCGGCGACTTCGGCGTCACGAGCCAAGGCCGCAGTGTCAATGCGCTCCTTGAGCAGGCTCTGGGCTCAACGCTGCAGCTCGTCACGATTGCCACCATTGTGGCGATCATCCTGGGCCTCGTTGTCGGCATTACGACCGCGCTACGTCAGTACAGCGGCTACGACTACACCGTCACCTTCATTTCTTTCTTGTTCTTCTCGTTGCCGATCTTCTGGGTCGCCGTGCTGCTGAAGCAGTTCGTGGCCATCGGCTTCAACGACTTCCTTGAAGACGATCCACAGTTACCGCCTCTGTTCATCGCCGTCGCTGCCGTTCTCGCTGGCTTGTTGTGGGCCTCGATCATCCCAGGTCATCTCAAGCGCAAAATCATCACGTTCGCGCTCGCTAGCGGTGCCGCGGCGACGATGCTCGTGATCATGAACCTTGTCGACTGGTTCACGTACCCCGGCTTGACGATCATTGGGGTGGCGATCGTGTCAATCGGCGCGGCCTTTGGCTTCACGGCGCTCATCACCGGCCTCAAGAACCGCCAGGCGCTCTATGCGGCTCTGGTGGTCGCCGGAATCGCACTGGCACTGTACTTTCCTTTCCAGTTCGGCATTTCGTTCTACGTGACCGAGTGGTGGATGCTCTTCCTTCTTGCCGTCGCCGCGGTGGGCGTGAGCGTCGGGGTTGGCTGGTTCATGGGCGGGGTTGACAAGGGCCCCGTCATGAAGGTGGCCGGTTTCACGGGCTTCTTCGCCGCCGGGTCGATTGCGCTCGATCGGTTCATGATGGTGTGGGACGACTACGCGAGCTCGGGACGTATTCGTGGGCGGCCGATCGCAACGATCGGCGCATCGACGCCCAACCTCGAAGGGTCATTGTGGGTTGAGGGTGTCGATATCTTCACTCACCTTCTGCTTCCGACAATCGCGCTCATCTTGATCTCGTTCGCCACGTACACGCGGTATTCGCGGGCGAGCCTGCTCGAGGTGATGAATCAGGACTACATTCGCACCGCGCGCGCCAAGGGTATGCACGAACGCACTGTTGTCGTGCGCCATGCTTTCCGCAACGCGCTTATCCCGATCGCCACGATCGTTGCGTTCGATATCGGCGGAATCGTTGGCGGTGCCGTCATCACCGAGACCGTGTTCGGGTGGACCGGTATGGGTCAGCTCTTCATTAACGGTCTGAGAGCGGTCGACCCGAACCCCGTGATGGCCTTCTTCATCGTTGTCGGAGGCTTGGCGATTCTCTTCAACCTGATCGCCGACCTTGTCTATGCGTTCCTTGATCCACGAATTCGGGTGTCCTGATGAGTACCTCCCCAGAGCAGAAGCCGGGTTCGGCATCGTCGGGAGTCACCGACGCTGAGAACTCCCTCGAGATGAAAGAAGTCGAGGGCCTGAGTCAAGGCCAGATCGTTCGCCGACGGTTCTTCCGACACAAGGGCGCGGTCATTTCGATGGTCGTTCTCGCGATCGTGATCATCATGGCGTTCACTGCTGTGGGCTTCGACTTCAAGGTCTTCGACCTCGTTGTCAAGACCACTGGGTGGTGGCAATGGACCTGGACCGACATTCCTGAGCCGCAGAACGGCGGGCGCCCCACGCTGAGCCTGATCCCCGAGTTCCTCGGTGGTGAAGGAATCCGCATCGGAGACCACCCCTTCGGTCAAGACGAGATCGGGCGCGACATCTTCGCGGTTGTGATGCGCGGAACGCAGCAGTCCGTCGTCATCATGTTCGTCGTGGGCATCATCGCCACAACGATCGGCACCATCATCGGCGCAATCGCCGGCTACTACCGCGGCTGGGTCGACTCGGTACTCATGCGTTTCACCGACATCATCATCACCATCCCGCTGATCGTGATTGGCGCCGTGCTGGGCCTGGCTTTCGGCCGTCTGGGCGCGTTCGTTCTCGCGATCATCATTGGGTTGTTCACGTGGACAGGCCTCGCTCGACTCGTTCGAGCTGAAGTGCTCAGCCTCCGTGAACGCGAGTTCGTCGATGCAGCTCGGGTCGCTGGAGCGAGTGACCGGCGCATCATCTTCAAGCACATCCTTCCCAACGCCATTGGTGTCATCATCGTCAACACGACGCTGTTGATGGCGGCGGCGATCTTGCTCGAGACGGGCCTCAGCTTCCTCGGCTTTGGCGTTCAGCCACCCGACACGTCGCTCGGCAAGATCATCAGTGAAAACCAAGCTGCCTTCGCCACACGGCCGTGGCTGTTCTGGTGGCCTGGTCTCTTCATCATCGTGATTGCGCTGTGCATCAACTTCATTGGCGATGGTCTCCGTGACGCGTTTGACCCGCGCCAGAAGCGCATGCCGAGTGCCCGCGCACTGGCATCAGGGTCGAGCGTGGCGCTGAACCGCGGTGCTGCCGCTCGAGCCGCCGCTCGCGCGAACACCCGTGCAGACGGTAGCGCCCGGGGTCTCCCGAGCGATGCTCATGACCCGGCCGACCCGCGCCCCCGTGGCGGCGGATACGACGCGGCGCGAGGGCCCGAGGGTGATCAATAGTGATCGTCGCTAGTCGTCTAGACAAGCAGGCCCACCAGGCCCAGCGTCGCGAGGGTGGAGAGCGCCGCTATGGTGCGCCAGTGCCATTCGCGTCGCAGTCCGCCGGGTTCGGCTCTGTCGTCGAGGAGCCCGTCATCACGCAGTTGCTCCCAATGCCGGCGAATGTGATGCGCTGCCGCACCACTCTCGCTCGACAGTGTGTCGCCGGGGCGGATCGAGCCGGCCAGTCGGGCCGATTCGCTGACTCTCGTGTCGTCGGGGCCCAACGTGAAGACCGTATAGCGCCCCGACGCCGGAGCGGCCCAGGCTTCGATGCGCACGTGGCTCGTGAAGAGCGTCAGTGCCCATTTGGTGTCGATGCGTTGAATCTCTGCCCATGGCACGTGCCAGGTGCTCAGTGGGTTTCGCACTATCACCGCGTCTTCACGAACGTCGACACGCGGAACCCAGTACAGGGCCGCTGTCAGTGCGATGAGCAACACGAACCACACAACATTGCGCACCAGACTCTCCACGTCGGCACTCACGACGAGCCCCACCACACCGAGCGCAGCGATCAGCCCCATGGCGATCGTCAACACTCGACCGAAGGCGGGGCGGAAACTCGCGGGCTGGAATCGCATATGCCCAGCATCCCAGACCACGTCGCCATGACCGCACGGAAGGACCTCCCGTGACCAGCACCACCGCTTCAACCGTCGAAACTGTTCTCGAGGTGCGTGACCTCGGAGTCGACTTCTGGGTCGACGGCGAGTTCTACCCGGCCGCTGTCGGCCTCAATTACACGGTCAAGCGCGGTGAGGTTCTCGCGATCGTCGGCGAGTCGGGCTCGGGCAAGTCGTCGAGTTCGATGGCGCTGCTGGGCCTTCTGCCGTCAACGGCTCGCATTACGGGCACGATCTCTCTGCTGGGTCGTGACATCTCTCACCTTGACAAGGCCGAACTTCGTGCCGTGCGTGGTCAGCAGATCGCCGTGATCTTCCAAGAGCCGATGACTGCGCTCAACCCCGTATACACCGTGGGTTTTCAGATCGTTGAGACGCTCCGCACTCACTTTGACCTCACGCCCGTTCAGGCGAAAGAACGCGCGATCGAACTGCTCGAAAAAGTTGAGATGCCCGATCCGCCGACGGCGTTCAACAAGTACCCTCACCAGCTCTCGGGCGGACAGCGTCAGCGTGCCATGATCGCCCAGGCGATCTCGTGCGACCCGGTCTTGCTCATCGCCGATGAGCCGACCACAGCTCTCGACGTGACGGTGCAGGCCGAGATCCTTGAGCTCATGCGGAGCCTGCGCACCCGACTCGACAGCGCGATCGTTCTCATCACGCACGACATGGGCGTCGTCGCCGACCTCTCTGACTCGATCATGGTGATGAAAGATGGCATTGCCGTCGAGCAAGGAACCGCGCTCGACATCTTCCAGCGTCCCCAGCACCCCTACACTCAGTCGCTCCTCGCGGCAGTGCCGCACCTCGGGCTCGACATCACCGAAGCGGGCTCTGGCTCGGTCGACCGGAAGGGCGTGGAACCCGTACTGTCATTCCGCGACGTGTCGATCGAATACCCGAAGCGCGGGCGCGTGCCGGCCTTCCTTGCCGCGGACGACATCTCCCTCGACGTCTTCCCTGGCGAGATCGTGGGGCTGGTCGGTGAGTCCGGCTCGGGCAAGACCACCTTGGGTCGCGCCGCCGTCGGACTCTTGCCGATCAAGTACGGCCAGTTGGTCTCGGCAGGAATCGACATCTCGAAGGCGTCGCTGCGCGATTTGAAGCCCTTGCGCCGCAAAGCCGGAATAGTCTTCCAAGACCCGGGGTCGAGCCTTAACCCGCGCATGCCAATCGGTGAGAGCATCGGTGAACCGCTCATGCTTGCGGGTGAAGCGAAAGGCAAAGAGCTCGACAAGCGCGTCGAAGAGTTGCTCACCCAGGTCGAGTTGCCCACGACTGCCGACCACCTGGCAGGCCACCTCGTAGCCGAACCACGCA
>CAYWZI010000126.1:0-6635 GCA_964462815.1 uncultured Microbacteriaceae bacterium | reverse complement strand
CGAGTTTCTGCATCACAACGCGCAACCCACGCGCGGTGAGAAGGTTGCCGAGGCTGGCCGCCGTCAGGCCTTTGCCGAGAGACGACACGACGCCGCCGGTGACGAAGATGTGTTTGGGGGTGGGGCCGGTGCCGCCACCACGAACGTTTGAACCTGTCTCAGAAGAGTCCGCCACGGGGTTCAAGAGTAACCCACCTGGGGTGAGGTTCCTCTCGACGCGCGGGAGACTCACGGCGTACGCTGACCGCCATGAGCTCGAATCCTTCTTCCATCTCCCCCCGGCGCGCTGTCGTCGCCGTTTTCGCCGCGACCGCTGTTGCGTTGGCCCTGGCCGGATGCGCGTCCGCATCCTCGATCGCCTCCGAAACGGTGCGCGGCGTTCCCTCGGGCGTCACCCTCACTGACGAGGAGCAGAGCGGCGAGCAGCCCGTCGCCGTCTGGACCGACAACCGCGAGACGCTCACCGTCGTAACCTGGGGCTCATCGAGCTGCCCGCCGGTTCCGACGGCCCTCGAGCTCGAGGCGGCCATGCAGCTCAACCTTCGTTTCGGCCCGCCGACCGAGCAGGTGTGCACCGCAGACTTCGCACCGACGAGCCACGTCTTCACGACGCCCGATGGCATCAGCTTCAGCGCTGTGCAGTTGGAGATTACTTTCGACGGCGTCAACGGCGAGCCCGCTACCGAGGTCTCGATTCCGATTCGCGACAACGAGTAGCGGTCGGTCGTTCGAGCGACCGGGCGATGAGCCCGGTCGTTAGCGACCGACGAGTTCGCGCGCCGTCTCGACGAGTTCGCGCGCGTGGGTGAGTCCGCTCTCGCTGTCGGGGAGGCCGCTCAAGAGCCGTGCCATCTCAGCGATGCGGTCGTCGCCCGTCAACTGACGCACACTCGAGGCGGTCACCGCTCCGTCACTGTCCTTCACGACGCTCAAGTGGTTGGTGGCGAAGGCTGCGACTTGAGCAAGGTGCGTGACGACGATCACCTGCGCGGTCTGGGCGAGCCGCGCGAGCCGGCGCCCAATCTCGATCGCGCTTGACCCGCCGACGCCGGCATCGACTTCATCGAAGACGAACGTCGGCACGGGGTCGGTTGCTGCGATGACGACTTCGAGCGCGAGCATGACGCGCGACAACTCACCGCCCGACGCGCCTCGACCGAGCGGGCGCGGTTCGGCGCCCGGATGCGGCTGCAACAAGATAGCCACCAGGTCTCGACCGCTCGCCGTGTAGTCGTCTCGCTGAGTGACGTCGACGGTGATGCGGGCGGACCCCATCGCGAGGGCGGCAAGCTCACCCGTGACGCGCTCGGAGAGACGGATGCCCGCCACACGCCGCAGATCACTCAGCCGATCGGCAAGAGCCATAAGCCGCGCGCGATCGGCATCGACTTCGACGCGCAAGGCGTCGATGCGGTCGCTGTCGTGGTCGAGTTCGAGCAAGCGTGTGCAGCCCGAGTCGAGATGTTCGATGACGTCATCGAGTGTCGGGCCGAATTTGCGCATGAGCACGTTGAGCTCAGCCCGACGCTGCTGAACGGTCTCGAGTTCACGGCCGCCGTCACTATCGAGAGACGCAAGGTACGACGACAATTGCGTCGCAACCTCACCGACGACGAAACCCGCGTTCTGAATTGCCTCGACAATCGGCTGAAGTGCGGTGTCGTGTGCCGAGACGCGGTCGACGGCACGCCGCGCGCTCTCGATGAGGGCGAGCGCATCGCGCGCTTCATCAACGCTCTCGCTCGAGATGAGTTCGTGCGCTTGCGCCGCGGCAAGCCGCAAGTCTTCGATGTTGGTGAGCCGATCGGCACGCTCGGTGAGTTCGATGTCTTCCCCGGCGCGCGGTGCTGCCGCCTCGATCTCGGTCATGGCGAGTCGAAGTTCTTCTGCCTCACGGGCACGACGATCGCGGTCAGCGACGAGTACGTCGAGCTCGGCCTGCGCCTCATTGAAGCGCTGGAAGACCTCACGGTAGTCGCCCAGAACCTGCTGCAACTCGGGGCCGGCGAACCGGTCGAGAGCTTCGCGCTGGGCCGTGGACGAGCGCAGTCGAACCTGATCGCTCTGCCCGTGCACGACGACGAGCTGCTGGCCGATCTCGTTGAGAACTCCGACTGGCGTCGACCGCCCGCCGACGACAGCACGCGAGCGGCCCTCTTGCGAGATTGAGCGACTCAAGATGAGTGCGCCGCCGTCAAGGTCTCCCCCGGCGTCGCGAACGCGATCAGCGACGGCGCCCTGCTCGTCGACATGCCAGTGCCCTTCGACGAGGGCGTGGCCCGAGCCCGAACGAATCGCGCCGGTGTCTGCTCGGTCGCCGAGCAAGAGACCGAGTGCCGTCACGACCATCGTCTTACCTGCGCCGGTCTCGCCCGTGAGTGCTGTGAATCCGGGGCCTAGTGGAAGCCGCGCTTCGCCGATGACCCCGAGATTGCGAATAGAGATCTCTTCGATCACGCGCCGCGCCCCTCCTCGTCGATCGGACCCCGCCACCCATGAACCGGCAGTGCAAACTTGTTGACCAACCGGTCGGTGAACGGCCCCGGGTGCAGTCGGGCCAGGCGAACCGGCGTCGACGATCGGCGCGCCACGACGCGGGCACCGCTGGGCAGATCGAACGCTCGGCGCCCGTCGCACCACAGCACGCCGACCCCCTGCGTGCGATCAAGCACCTCGACGGCAAGCGAGCTGCCCGGCCCCACAACGATGGGGCGCGCAAAGAGTGCGTGCGCACTCAACGGAACGAGCAAGAGAGCATCGAGGCTCGGCCACACAACAGGGCCGCCGGCGGAGAATGCGTAGGCGGTCGACCCGGTCGGCGTCGACATGACAACGCCGTCGCACCCGAAACTCGAGAGCGGGCGACCATCGACCTCAATGACGACCTCGAGCATGCGCTCGCGACTCGCCTTTTCGACGGTCGCCTCATTGAGCGCCCACGTCTCGTAGAGCACCTCAGAACCGAGCTTGACGCGCACCGACAGCGTCATGCGCTCTTCGACCAAGTAGTCACGATCGAGCGCGCGAGCGACCGCCGCCGAGAGATCGTCGCGCTCACTCTCGGCGAGAAAGCCGACGTGGCCGAGGTTGACGCCGAGCAGCGGGGCCGAACTGCCGCGTGCGAGCTCGGCGGCGCGCAAGATTGTGCCGTCGCCCCCCAGCACGATCACGAGCTCGAGATCACCGACGCCGATATCACGGCCGAGCACCTGCAGGGGGCCGTCGCCGGCAGCAGCACGCAAGTCGTCGAGCGACTCGGGGTCGACGACCGGCACAACGCCGGCGGCTCGCAAGAGCTCGACAACGTCAACGGCGGCCGCGAGTGACTCGGCCCGACCGGTGTGGGCAACGACGAGGATGTGCCGTTCGGTCACGATGGGCCCTCCTCAGTGCGGTCAATGGTGTGCCGGTCGGTGTCGTCGTTCTGGGGTGCGGCCGAGCCCGGCATGGTCGCCGACAGCGCGGTCGCGCGGCCCCTCCATTCTGTCGGATGCACACCGACTGTCGGCCGGAAGATCGCCAGATACTCATGATTACCGGCACTACCGACGATCGGGGAGGAGAGGAGGTCGCTCGCGAAGAGCCCCAGGTCGCTCGCCGCCCACAGCACCGACATGATCGCGTCGTCGCGCACACCCGCCTCACGGACGATGCCTTCACGGATGCCCGAACGCCCCGCCTCGAACTGCGGCTTGATCAGCACGACGAGCGGCACTTCGGTGCCGACGGTGGCAACGATCGCCGGCAACACGAGCGTGAGGGAGATGAAGCTCACGTCGGCCACCACGAGGCCGATGGGTTCGTCGGCCGTCACGGTGCCGCGGCTCACCTCGGCCAGTCGTTCAGCCGTGAGCTCGCGCGCGTTCTCGCCTTCGACGACCACCACGCGGGGGTCAGCGCGCAAGGCTGGGTCGAGCTGACCGTGCCCAACGTCGAGAGCGATGACGCGTCGCGCCCCACGTTCCAGAAGGACTTGCGTGAAGCCTCCCGTCGACGCTCCGAGGTCAAGCGCCGTCACGCCCTCGACCGCGAGCGGGCGGCGCGCCTCGGCAGCAGCATCGAGCGCTGCCGCAAGCTTGAGAGCAGCCCGGCTGACATAGCGGTCGTCGCCGTCGACCTCGAGGCGAGCATCCGTTCGCACCGCGAAGGATGGCTTGACGATCGCGCGCCCGTCAACCGACACACGGCCCTCTTCGATCGCCGCTCGCGCGACCGTGCGCGATCTCACCAATCCGCGTTCGACGAGGGCCACATCGAGGCGACGACTGTCGGTCATGCGGCACCCACAGCGTCGATCGCCTGGGTCATCACTCGGGGCGGGCGGTGTCGGCGTCGGTCGCCTCGAGCTGACTGCGCAGCTCGTCGTGAAGTTGCCGATACGCCTCGCTCCGATCGCTGAGCGGTCGCTCGTCGATGAGCGCGAGACGCGAGAGCAAGGCCTCGTCAACCTCTGCGGGGGTCACCCGGTCGGCGTCATCGGTCATGATCACGAGACTACCGCGAGGTGCATCAACTGCTCATCGACGTCGAGGCCGTAGATCTGCAGGCCCGACGCATAGATGGCTGTTGCCGCAGCTCGCAGCAGGTTCAGCTCATCAGAGCCCGCGCGGGCGACGCGCACGACATGCTTCTTCATGCGCACCACCGCCTGGCCGACCTCGACCGTGCGCACCCCGTCGGCGCCGACAGTGCTGGTCACCTCCGGGTACGGCGTGAACAGCTCTCGCAAGTCACTCAGAATGTAGTCGGGCTGCATCGTCGCCGGCGCTGCCAGAACTTGCTTTGCCCGATCGATGCCCGTCAACACGAGTGCCGTCGCGAGGCCGGCACGCTTTCCGCCCATGATGTCGGTATCGAGCCGGTCGCCTACGACCAAGGGGTTGCGCGCTGCGAACCGCTCGGTCGCGACGTCGAAGATGGCGGCCTCTGGCTTCCCCGCGAAGACAGGAAGCCGGCCGACCGCCAGGTGCACCGCCGACACGAGCGTTCCGTTGCCGGGCGCGACGCCCCGCGCGACGGGAATGGTCCAGTCAGTGTTCGTCGCGACCCACGGAATTCCCGTGTGGAGGGCGAACGAGGCTTCGGCCAAGTGTTCCCACCCCACGTGCGGAGCGAAACCTTGAATTACCGCTGCCGGGTTGTCATCGGCCGAGCGCGTGACCTCGAAGCCCGCGCTCGCGAGCTCGTCGACCAGGCCATCGCCTCCGACGACGAGGATGCGCGACCCGGCTGGCACGAGCGTGGCCAGCACGCGCACCGCGGCCTGAGGGCTCGTGACCACATCAGCTGCCGAGACCGCGAGCCCCAGCTCGCGCAGATGCTCGGCGACCTGTTCGTCGGTGCGCGATGCATTGTTGGTGATGTAGCCAACGCGCACGTGCTCGGCCGCCCGCGTGATGCTCTCCACAGCGTGCGGAATCGCTCGCGGTCCTGTGTAGACCACACCATCGAGATCGAGCAGCAAGGCGTCTCGATCGCTCAACGGCGTGGCGCGTGACTTACTCGGCACGGTCAACAATCGGCTCGTCATCGTCGAGCTCAACGATCTCGATGGTCTCGTCGCCTTCGTCAGCGCCAACGGAGGCGAGCGCCTCGGCCGCGGCGTCAGCACGGCGGCCCCACACCTCAGCCTCGTCGGCGCGACCGAGTTCTTCGAGCACGATCGCGTAGGCGTCGAAGAGTGCCGGGCTGTAGCTGAACGCCGTCGACGGGTCGAGCTGCGGAATCTCCAGCTCGTCGAGCGCGGCTTGCGGCTGGCCGAGGTCGAGTCGAGCGCCCGACATCGCGATGGCCAGCTCGACCCGCGTCGGCACCGAGAGCTCGCGGCGGTCAACCGACCGCCCGAGCTCGAGCGCCTTCTCGGGGCGCCCGAGACCGCGCTCGCAATCGACCATCATCGGCAACTGCTCGTTCGAGCCAGAAATGCGCCGAAAGGTGCGGAGCTCCCGCAGAGCGAGAGCAAAGTCTCCGACAGCATACGCCGTGATCGCCAGTGACTCACGAGTCACGGCAATGCGCCCTGCGCGTCGCGCCGCGGCCTGTGCGTGACGATGCGCCAAGGCGGCATCGGTCTCGATGAGCGACGCCGCCATCACGAGGTGCTGCGCAACCCGATCGGCGTTCTCCTTGGCCAAGGTCTTGAGCTCATTTCGCGCGATGCGGTCAAGCTCTTTGCCCGTGATCTCCTCGGGAATCGGCGGGTCATCATGACGCGGACGATCATTGTCGCCTTCCGGACGATTCGGACGATCGGGCCGGGATGCTCCCGATGGCCGCGCACCGCGGTAGCCCGCGCGGGCGCCGGCTGCCGTGCCGTCGCGGCGCGGCGCGCCGCCGCGCTGGGGAGCACCGTCTCGTTTCGGAGCACCATCGCGCTTCGCGGCACTGTCGCGTTTCGGCCCGCCTTCGTTCCGGGGTGCGCCGGCTCGTTTCGGAGCGCCATCACGCTTCGGCGCACCGTCGCGGCGCGCGCGATCGTCGCCGCTCGGGCGATTCGGGTGATCTGCCATCGGGGTGCTCCTCGAGCTTGAAAATGGTGAGTTAACGCGAAATGGCCACCCATTACTGGGTGGCCATTTCACAAAGAAGTCCGGCGGTGTCCTACTCTCCCACGAGGTCTCCCTCGCAGTACCATC
>CAYWZI010000125.1:0-6639 GCA_964462815.1 uncultured Microbacteriaceae bacterium | reverse complement strand
TAGGCCATGGCCTTTACCGCCTTCTCGGGCACCGCCCAGGCGGCTGAACCCGCTGCGCGGAGACGAAGCCCGATTGCCCTGCTGTTGCTCTTGCCGGGCATGTTCTATCTCATCCTGTTCTTCGTCACGCCATTCTTCTCGCTCATCATCACGAGCTTGCAAGAGCCGGATCCGTTGCTCTTCGGAGAGTTCAACAACGCCTTCAACTGGCAGAACTACGTCATCGTCATCGAGACCTACTGGGAACAGGGTCTGCGTTCGATCGGGTTTGCCGCATTGGCAACGCTGTTCGCCCTGCTGATCGGCTACCCGCTCGCCTATTTCATCGCGATCACCCTTCGCCCGTTCCCGCTCCTGCAGGCGCTCGGACTCGTGCTGGTAATCGCACCGTTCTTCATTTCGTTCCTGCTGCGCACGCTCGCGTGGAAGCAGATCTTCTCTACAGAAGGACCCGTGGCGGGCATCCTGTCATCGGTCGGAATCTTGGAACCGGGTACCGCGATCACAGGAACGGCGTTCTCGGTCGTGTTTGGTTTGACGTACAACTTCATTCCGTTCATGGTGTTGCCGATCTACTCGATTCTGGCCACCTTCGATCTGCGCTTGATCGAGGCAGGAAACGATCTCTACGGCTCGCCGGCGACGACATTCCGCACGGTCACGTTGCCGCTCTCGGCGACCGGTGTGATCTCGGGTACGCTGCTGACCTTCATTCCGGCCGTCGGTGACTACATCAACGCGTCGCGAGACTTCTTGGGCTCGGCCGACACCACGATGATTGGCAACGTGATCGAGGCGAACTTCTTGGTGCTGTCGAACTTCCCGGCGGCCGCGTCGCTGTCGCTGCTGCTGATGGCGTTCATCCTGGTGCTCGTCGGCTTCTACGTGAAGCGCAGTGGAACGGAGGACCTGCTGTGAGAGGTTTCGGCAAGTGGGCCATCTGGGTCTACTCGGGCATGGCATTCGTGTTTCTGCTCATCCCGATCGTCTACACGATCGTCTTCTCGTTCAACGACTACCGCCGCACGAACATCATTTGGACCGGCTTCACGTTCGACAACTGGCTCAACGTCTGCGATGCACAAGATGTGTGCCGGTCGTTCGGCAACAGCCTGTTCATCGGGCTCGTGGCGACAGTGCTCGCGACGACGCTTGGCACCATGATCGCTATCGCGCTCGTGCGTTACCGCTTCCGGTTCCGCAACACCACGACCCTGCTGATCTTCTTGCCGATGGCGACGCCCGAGGTCGTTCTCGGCGCGGGCCTCGCGGCGCAGTTCTTGCAGGCCGGGGTTCCGAAGGGGCTCTTCACGATCATCCTGGCTCACACCCTCTTCTGTTTGAGCTTCGTGATCGTCACGGTGCGAGCGCGCGTCGCGAGCCTTGATCCGGCGCTCGAAGAGGCGGGGCGTGACCTGTATGGGAACCCCTTCCAGGTGTTCTGGCGGGTGACGTTCCCGATGTTGCTTCCGGGCATCGTCGCTGCTGCGTTGCTGTCGTTCGCGCTCAGTTTCGATGACTTCATCATCACCAACTTCAACCGCGGTGCCGAAGTCACCTTCCCGAGCTACGTCTACACGGCGGCGGCTCGAGGGATTCCGGCGGAAGCGAACGTCATCGCCTCTGCGGTGTTCTTCCTCGCGATCATCCTCGTGTTGGTCGCCCAGTTGTCGGCAGCCGCGCGACGCCGGAAGCAGTTGGTCTAAGCCGCGTTAGTCGCGTGAAGTCGGCCGCACCCTTGTTCAGCGAACGCTGACGAGGAGGCGGCCGATTTCGTTTGCACCGGCCACGACGCGGTCGCTCGTCTGAGCGACGAACGCGTCAGCGGCCTCAGCATCAATGGCTCCGACGGTCGCGAGCAGACTGATCGCGACCGGCGTCGTGGCGCGCATCGAGCCGTCAAGAATCTTGACAGCCACGGCGACACCGGCCGGTGTTCCGATGACCAGCACGCCTTCTGTGCCCAGTTTGGCGAGCGCGCCCCACCGTTCGATCACGAGCGTGTTGGCACGGCCGACGCCGTCGATTGCCCAGGGTTCGGCGAGTACCGCGCGCATGACGCGTTGGCTCTCGGCATCAGTGCCGCTCGAGATACGCGCAGTTGCCCGAGCAAGGCCGCGCAGGGTCGTCGCCGGCATCGGGGCACCGCAGCCATCAACGGCGAGAACCCGCTCGGGCAACCCGGTGAACTCAGCGACCACATCGCGAATGAGGCGCTGCACGGGATGCTCCGCCTCGAGATACGCGTGAGCATCAGCGCCGAGCGCATCGCTCGCTCGGAGCATGCCTGCGTGCTTACCCGAGCAGTTGTTCGTGAGGCGCGTGGGGCCGAGTCCATCTGCCTGGCGAGCAGCGCGCTGTTCCGAGCCGAGCGGCCAGAGCGGTGGGCACTGCAAGGAATCGTCGTTCCGATTGTCGTCGGCGAGCATCCGTTCGACAACGGCGACGTGCGCGGGGCTTCCGCAGTGACTCGACGCGGCGAGGACGAGCTCGTCGTCGGCAAACGACGCTCCGGCACGCAGCATTGCGACGGCTTGAAGGGGTTTGAGGGTCGACCGCGGGTAGATCGTGGCGTCGACGTCACCCATGCTCAGCAGCAGGTGGCCGTCGGCGTTGCACACGGCGGCGGCACCGATGTGGCGCGATTCGACCATGCCGCTGCGTTCAATGCGCGCGAGTTCGACGCTACCCGCGACCGTCAACGGGCGAACGTCGTCGGCCCCGGCCCCGGCCACGGTCAGGCTGACAGTGCCGCGTCGAGCACCGAGACGGCCTCACGCAACAGGTCGTCGCTGATGGTGAGGGGGGGCAAGAACCGAATCACGTTGCCGTAGGTACCCGCGCTCAAGAGCAGTACGCCCTGTTGCGCGGCGGCCGCGACGGCCCGCGTGACGATGGCGGCGTCGGGCTCGTGCGTGTCGGGGTCCACGAACTCGATCGCGAGCATGGCGCCCATTCCGCGAACATCCCCGATGCGAGGGTGCTTGGCCTGCAGCTCGTGCAGCATCGGCAGCAGCACCGATTCGATGCGACGAGCGGCACCGAGCAGGTCGCGCTCTTCGATCTGCTCGAAGACGGCGATGGCGGCAGCACACGCCACGGGGTTTCCGCCGTAGGTGCCACCGAGGCCGCCCGCGTGCGAGCTGTCCATGATCTCGGCGCGGCCGACAACACCCGCAAGCACCATGCCTCCGGCTATGCCCTTGGCAGTCGTGATCATGTCGGGAACGAGACCAAAGTGCTCGCTGGCATAGTAGGCACCCGTCCGAGCGACGCCTGATTGCACTTCGTCGGCGATGAAGACCACGCCGTTTGCCGTGCACCATTCCTGCAGCGCAACGAGGTAGCCCTCGGCGGGCACGATGAATCCGCCTTCGCCTTGAATCGGCTCGGCCACGAGGCACGCGAGGTCGGCGGCCCCGACACGCTTCTCGAGGTAGGAGATCGTGCGCTTCGCCGCTTCAGCGCCCGACAATCCGTCGTGGAAGGGGTAGGAGCTGGGAGCGTGATAAATGTTGCTCGCGAACGGCCCGAAACCCAGGTTGTAGGGCATGGCCTTGAAGTTCATGGCCATCGTGAGGTTGGTACGGCCGTGGTAGCCGTGGTCGAGCACGGCCACGCCCGCGCGGCCGGTGTGCTTACGGGCGATCTTCACGGCGTTCTCGAGCGCTTCGGCGCCGGAGTTGACGAGCACGACCTTCTTGGCGTGATCACCCGGGGTGTGCTGAACGAGCAGTTCAGCCACGCGCACGTAGGGCTCGTAGGGCGTCACGGTGAACAGCGTGTGGGTGACCTTGGCAACCTGCGCCTGCACCGCCGCGACGACGGCGTCGTTGGTGTGACCGGCACCCATGACGCCGATGCCACCGCCCAGATCGATGAAGTGGTTGCCGTCGACGTCGACGACGATCGCGTCGTGTGCCCGATCGACGTAAACCGGAAACGAGGTGCCGACGCCGGCACTCACAACCGCGAGCCGACGCTCGTGCAGGGCCTGCGACGCGGGGCCGGGAATCGCGGTGACCACGCGGCGCTCTTGGGCGACCGCGGGAGCAGGGCTCTCGACCGTGGTCGAGGTGGGCGCAGAAAGTGTGTCAGTCATGGTGGGATGAGTGTACTCCCGGGCCCTGCGCGTGGTCCGGGCGGGTGAGGGGCGACAATGCACGATCGACATGGCTTTGCGGTCGACGTTGAATGGACAGGCAATCGGGGCGAGGGAACGGCAACCTATCGTTCGTACGGGCGCGAGCACAGCATCCGTGCCGAGGGAAAGCTCCATGAGATCGCGGGATCGAGCGATCGAGTCTTTCGCGGCGATGCCGATCGGTGGAACCCCGAAGAACTCGTCATCGCTGCTCTTGCGCAGTGCCACATGCTGAGTTACCTGCACGTCGCCGCCGTCAACGGAATTGTCGTCGTCGACTACCGTGACGGCGCGAGCGGCACTCTGCAGCAAGAGGGTGATGGAGGTCGACTGATCGAAGCGACGTTGCGACCCGTCGTGACGATCGCAGCGCATCACACGGACGACGATGCGCGCCGAGCCGAGACGCTGCACCATCGGGCGAGCGAGCTGTGTTTCATCGCCAATTCGGTGAACTTCGACGTTCAGCACGTACCCACGACCCTCCGGGCCGAGTCTTAGCACCGGCGTGCGAAGATAGGGACTTCGTGCCCGTTCCATCGTGAGGATTCCCTGTGCGTCGCCGTTCTGTTCTGATTTCTTCTGGTCTCAGCGCCGCACTTCTCGTGTCGCTCGCTGCGTGCACGCCGGGCGGCGACGCTCCAGCCGACGGCGACTGCACCCCGTCGGGTGCTGCCTCCGACGCGGTTGCGGTTGACGGCACCTTCGGGAGCGTTCCGACGATCGACTTTGATGCGCCGCTGACGGCTGAGGCCACGCAGCGCACGGTGCTCGTTGCGGGCGAGGGTGACGCAGTGACCAATGGCGACACCGTGCTCATTGAATACACGGTGTTCAACGGCGAGACGGGCGATGAGCTCGCGACGACTGGATTCACCGGGGAGAACCCCGAGCGCTTCCCGATTGACACGGTTACTCCTCAGTTGGTGGGCTTCTCGCTCCTCCTTGACTGCGCGACGCCGGGCACGCGAATCGCGGGTGTGATTCCGCCGGTCGACGGCTTCGGCGACCAGGGCGTGCCCGAGCTCGGACTCGTCGGCACCGAATCCCTCGTCTTTGTGATCGACGTCGTTGGATTGGTCGCGCCGCCGCTCGAACGGGCCGAGGGTGAGTCGCAAGACGCACCCGAAGGGTTCCCGACGGTGGAGCTCGCCGAGAACGGTGCGCCGACCATCACCCTTCCGGCGGGCGAACCCTTTACCGAGTTTGATCTCGCGGTGCTGATTCAGGGCGACGGGCCGGTCGTCGAAGACGGCCAGACGGTCACGGTGCACTACACGGGGCTCAATTGGAACACCGGCGAGATCTTTGACTCGAGTTGGGAGCGCGGCGCTCCCGCCGACTTCCCGACGAGCGGCGTTATTCAGGGCTTCCGCGACTCGCTGGTCGGCCAGTCGGTCGGCTCGCAGATCATGGCCATCATTCCGCCTGACCTCGGCTACGGACCCTCGGGCGGAACCCCCGACGGCTCGATCGGCCCGGACGACGTCATCGTCTTCGTCGTCGACATTCTCGCGGCCTCATAACGCACGGGATGCTGGCTCGCCGTCGGGCAAGATGAACACCATGCGCGACATCATCGTTTTGGGGTCAACGGGCTCGATCGGCGTGCAAGCGCTCGAGGTGATTGCGGCAAACCCCGAGCGTTTCCGCGTGGTCGGGCTCGCCGCGGGCAGCAACCGGGCGCTCGTCGAGCAACAGGCGCGCGAGCACGGAGTCGAGCACATCGCTCTCGGCGCCGAGGCTGCGGCCCAGCTCGTGCGCGACGTGCACTGCGACGTCGTGCTCAACGGCATCACGGGGTCGGTCGGGCTCGCGCCGACGCTCGCGGCGCTGACGGCGGGGCGCATCCTGGCTCTCGCCAATAAGGAAAGCCTGATCGTCGGTGGCTCGCTCGTGACGAGCCTCGCGGCTCCTGGTCAGATTGTTCCGGTCGACAGTGAGCACTCGGCGATCGCGCAGGCGTTGCTCGCGGGGGAGCACCACGAAGTGCGCCGACTCGTGCTCACGGCGAGCGGGGGGCCATTTCGCGGGCGCACGCGTGCAGAGCTCGAGGCGGTGACGCCCGCCGAGGCGCTCGCGCACCCGACGTGGGACATGGGCAAGGTCATCACGACCAACTCGTCGACGCTCGTCAATAAGGGTCTCGAAGTCATCGAGGCGCACTTGCTCTTTGACGTGCCCTACGACCGCATCGACGTGACAGTGCACCCGCAGTCGATCGTGCACTCGATGGTCGAGTTCGTCGACGGTTCGACGATCGCGCAGTGCTCGCCGCCCGATATGCGGCTGCCCATCTCGCTCGGGCTCGACTGGCCGCACCGGGTCGCCGGGGTAGGGGCTCCGCTCGACTGGAGCGCCGCATCCACGTGGACCTTCGCGCCTCTCGACGATGAGGCGTTTCCGGCGGTGTCGCTTGCGAAGCACGTGGGCGAGGCGGGGGCGACGTTCCCCGCGGTGTTCAACGCCGCCAATGAGCAGGCCGTGCACGCCTT
>CAYWZI010000124.1:0-6651 GCA_964462815.1 uncultured Microbacteriaceae bacterium | reverse complement strand
CGTCGATCTCACCGAGGTTGTCAACGACGGGGCGCAGGCCCGGCTGGTGGTCGTCACCGAAGTAGAAGCCTTTCAGCCACTCGGTGCGATCGGCCTCGCCGTTGGCGATGCGGTCGAGGTCGGCTTCCATCTCGGCGGTGAAGTCGAACTCGACCAAGTCGGCAAAGTTCTCTTCGAGGAGCCGCACCACCGAGAACGCGACCCAGTTGGGCACGAGCGCCGTGCCGCGCGGGGTGACATAGCCACGATCGATGATCGTCGAGATGATCGCCGCGTAGGTGCTCGGTCGGCCAATGCCGCGCTCTTCGAGGGCCTTGACGAGGCTCGCCTCGGTGTAGCGCGCGGGCGGACTCGTGTCGTGGCCCTTTGCCTCGACATCAACGACACTGAGCTGCTGGCCCACGGTCAACGGGGGCAACTTGGCCTCGGCCGGCTCGGCCTTCTCGTCGGTCTCGCGCGTCTCGTCCTGACCCTCTTCATAGGCGGCGAGGAAGCCCCTGAACGTGATGACGGTGCCGCTCGCGGCGAACTCGGCGATGGCTCCGGCGGGCGTGGCCGTCGCGGGGGTCGGGCCGGCCTGAATGCTGACCGACGCGGTCTGGCCGCGCGCATCCGCCATCTGACTCGCGACGGTGCGCTTCCAGATGAGGTCGTAGAGCTTCCAGTCGTTGCCGCGCAGGACGCCCTCGAGCTCGCTCGGGGTGCGGAACACATCACCTGCGGGGCGCACGGCCTCATGCGCCTCTTGCGCGTTCTTCGACTTGCTCGCGTAAACGCGCGGCTGGTCGGGCACGCTGTCGGCACCGTAGAGTGACGCAGCCTGCGTCCGAGCGGCGTCAACGGCCTGCTGCGAGAGCGTCGTCGAGTCGGTGCGCATGTAGGTGATGTAGCCGTTCTCATAGAGCGACTGCGCCACCGACATGGTTTGGCGCGCAGTGAACCGCAGCTTGCGACCAGCCTCTTGTTGCAGCGTCGAGGTCGTGAACGGTGCCGCGGGTCGCCGCGTGTAGGGCTTCGACTCGACGCCCGTAACGGTGACGGCGAGCGCCGGGTCACGCAGCGCCTCGGCGAGCGACATCGTGATCGTCTCGTCGAGCGCGACGGTGTCGGCACCCTTGAGCTCGCCGCGGTCGGTGAAGTCGCGCCCGCTCGCCACCTTCTTGCCGTCGAGGCGCGCAAGCCGCGCGGTAAACGGAGTGTCGCCGCCCGTCGGGGTCAGGGTCGTGTCGAGGTCCCAGTAGCTCGCCGTGACGAAGGCGAGCCGCTCGCGCTCGCGGTCGACGACCAAGCGAGTCGCTGCCGACTGCACGCGGCCGGCGCTGAGACCTGGCCCGACCTTGCGCCACAGTACGGGGCTGACTTCATAGCCATACAGGCGGTCGAGAATCCGGCGCGTCTCTTGAGCGTCAACAAGGGCGGTGTCCAGGTCGCGCGTGCCGTCAACAGCTCGTTGTATGGCTTCTTTCGTGATCTCGTGGAAGACCATGCGCTTGACCGGCACCTTGGGCTTGAGCACCTCAAGCAAGTGCCATGCGATGGCCTCGCCCTCGCGGTCTTCATCGGTGGCGAGCCAGAGCTCGTCGGCGTCTTTCAGCGCGCGCTTGAGGTCGGCGACCGTCTTCTTCTTCGAGTCGGAGACCACGTAGTAGGGCTCGAAATTGTTGTCGACGTCGATCGAAAACTTGCCGAGCGGACCCTTCTTGAGCTCGGGCGGTAGGTTCTTGGGTTCGACGAGGTCGCGAATGTGCCCGACGGAAGCTTGCACTTCGTAGTCATCGCCGAGGTACTTGCCGATCGTCTTCGCCTTGGCGGGCGACTCGACGATGACGAGCTTCTTGGGGGCTGGCACAGGGGTTCCTCTTTACTGTCGTGACGGGGCGACCGGGGGGACACTCTCCGCTCCCGAGTCGATCGTGCCGCGCTCTCCCGAAGCAGAGTGCCGCAATCAGGCACACCATACACACCATTTGGCTGTGCGCTACTGCAGTGACTCGGGAGGCCCGGCCCGCGCCGACCGCGAAATGGCCAGGCCCAGGATGCTCGCCTCAACCCGCACGACGATGCTCAACCCTTCGGCAACACAGGCCGACAGCCGCACGCGGTGAGCCGTCGCCACGCGCTCGGCGACCGCACACGGGTCGCCCGGAGCCCACCCCAGCATCACGTCAGCGGCGGCGAGCGCCGCGGCATCGGCGGCCGCAGTCAGCAGTTGCCCGCGAGCCAGAGCGTGCCCGCCGCCGAGCATTGTCACCCCGGCGATGCACACGACAGCGACGAGACCGATGACGAGCGCACTACCCGCACCGCAGTCGTCGCGACGTGGCTTGCGCGGGCGGTGCGACACGGTGTCACCACCCGCCCTCAAGCGCACACGAGGAGGCCGTGAGCGTGATGGGCACGTGCAAGAGCCGCTGCTCGACGCGCACAGTCGCACACACCAGCTGAGTCGGCCGCGAAATCGAGAGCGTGGCCCCGGCAAGGGCGCGACTGACATACAGCTGAGCGTTGGCGCTCGACTCACCACGGCCCAGCAGTCGGGCCGCGTCAGCGGCGGCGTCGTGCGCGCGGACCTGCGCCGCTGCAAGCGAAAGCCCTCCTAAGCACGCGGCGAGAACAATCACGACCACGGGCAGGGTGACCGCCACTTCGGCAGTCACCGTGCCTCGGTCGTGTCGGCTTGTGCCCGCGCTCATCCCCCGACGGTGAGTGCGGTGCGCACCAAGTCGGTCAAGATAGCTCGCACTTCGTCGCTTTGCATGATGACGACGAGAAGGCTGGCGAACCCGACCGCGGCCATCGTGGCGATCGCATACTCGGCGGTCGCAGCTCCGCGGTCGTCACGCCAGCGAGTTCGTGCCGCCCGTACACGGGGGCGTCGAGAGGCGGGAGTCGGTCGAAGGTTCGCGGGCATGGGGGTCTCCGTTCGGTCTGCCCCGAGGGGGCGTCGGTGCGGCACGAACGCGAGCAGTATTGCCGACGGCGACCGCGAAGCGTGCCGCGAACGCCGCGGCTCGTACCCTGCGCTAGAAGACCTGCGCTGTGGAGGAGAGCAACCCGAGAAACATCGGAACGACACCGAGCAACAGGAAGCTCGGAAGCACGCATGCACCGAGGGGCAGCATGAGCCGAACGGCCAGGCGTTCGGCAGCGACACGTGCTTCGGCGCGCTCGTTCGCACGAACCTCGGAAGCTTCCGTGCGGGCGAGCTCGCCGAGCGGAGCCCCGGCGCGACGCGAGAGCCGCACCAGACTGTCGAGCCGGTCGGGCGATGCGCCCAGCCCCGCCCTCTCGAGTTCGGTCATGACAAGGGTCGCGGCGGCCTCCGGCGCTCCCCCGCCCAGTGCCGCGACAGCGAGCAAGTCGAGCGCGAGACCCTCGTTCGACGGGCGCGGCTCAGCGGCGCGCAGCAAGCGCCGCATCCATCGACGCGCCACAACGATGAGCGCAATACCAGCGGCACAGCACGCGGCCCCGAGGGGTGATGCCACGGTTACCGCCAGATCGACGCCCATCAGGACTCCGAGCGCGAGAGCCACGACGGGCAGCAACATGACGATGCGGGCCGTCGATCGCGGGCCGGCAAGGGCCACCTCAATGTCACGACGAGCGGCATCGCGGTCGCGCACGGTGCCGGCGAACGCGCGCAAAGCCGCCGCAACGGGAGCTCCCGTGATCGTCGCCACGCGCCAGGCCACACCGAGTGCGTGCCAGGATGTCTTTTCGGCTCCCGCCGCCGAACGCTCGATCGCTGTAGCGATGTCGATACCCTCAGCACCCGCACCCGCTACGGCGGTGAGTACGGGGTCAGCAGGCACGGCAGCGTCGGCCACATGCCCCCACGCCGTCGGTGGGCTCAACCCCGCGGCGATGAGAACCGCCAGGCGATGCAGATGCTGAGCGAGCGCCCCGGCACTGCTCACTCGAGGCCGACCACAGCAAGTCGTTCGCGGGCATCGAGGGCGAATCTGCCCAGACTCGCGGTGCGCCCACCCTCGCGGTCACGCTCGAGGTGCACGACGAGGTCGATGCCGCTCAGGGCTTGGCGCGCAAGTGCCTCGGGGCTCAGGCCGGCGATCATGCCGACCGCTTCGAGGCGCGCAGCGACATCGCCGAGCGAGTTGGCGTGCAGCGTGCCCGCGCCCCCACGGTGGCCCGTGTTGAGGGCAGCCAGAAACTCGCGAATCTCTGCCCCGCGGCATTCTCCGACCACGAGACGGTCGGGACGCATTCGCAAGGCCTCGCGTACGAGTCGAGCGAGGTCAACTTCTCCGGCACCTTCCATGTTCGGCTGCCGACACTCGAGTGCCACGACGTGAGGGTGTGCGATTGGTGCCTCAGCCACGTCCTCGATGACGACGATGCGGTCACTCGGCTCTGCCTCACTGAGCCACGCGGCGAGCAACGTGGTCTTGCCGCTGCCGGTGGCTCCGGAGAACAGCACCGTGTCGCGCTCGATCAGGGCAGCGTGCAAACAATCGAGCGTTCTCACCTCGAGGCCACTCGAGGCCAGCGTGACTCGCTGTACGCGCGGGAGGCGAATCGAGATCGCCGTGCCCGCCCACGAGATCGGTGGCAACACGACGTGCACTCGCATGCCCTCGCCGAGGCGCACATCGGTGCATGGCGACGCCTCATCGACGTGACGACCTCCCGCGTGAATCAGGCCGATCGCGAGTTCTCGCGCCGCGGTCGACTCGAGTCGAATGCCCGGCACCCGCTCGACACCGGCGCCATGGTCGTGCCACACCGTGCCGTCGGGTGTGAGAAAGACATCGGTTGCTCGAGCATCGGCGGCGGGGGCGGCCAGCACGCCGAGAGCGGCGCGCACGGAGCCCGTGAAGCTCCGTTCTCGCGCGGGCTCGGCAGCGGCCAACGGGGGCCCGGCAATCGGCGGCTCGACAACCGAGGGCTCGACACCCCATGGCACTCGGGGGTCTCGAGGCACGAAGGGCTGCACGACGGAAGGATGCCGAACGCCGCGTGCGAGAACCGGGCGCGGAGGGCATCCGTGCAGAAAAGTACGAAAGCCCCTCGCTGAGGAGGGGCCTTCGTGAAGAAGGGGGGCGGCGCCCGCGTTGGGGGGATCGAGCGCCGCCACAGCAACACGGGATTGGGGGGAATCGATCGCGTTGCGCACGTCAGGATTGCTGCTGACGCCTCTTAGTGTATTGCGAGTAAACGACAGGTCAAGAGTTTTCGCCCCCCGATTTGTCCTCCATAGGGAGGACTCATCGTTTTGCCCCCCGAAAGGGGGTGGAATAGACCGGCCATGCACGCTTTTGCGCTCATCCGCTGTTCTGCTCTCGACGATGGCACGGCCGCGCCTAAGATGGCGCATGTTCCCCGTTCTGAACGCGGCAGACCAGGCCAGTCCGCTTCACATCGACCAAGGATGATGATGTCCACGACCTCGATCGACAGCCTCCTGCATGAAAACCGCCGCTTTGCGCCCGACCCCGCGTTCACCGCGAACGCCATTGCGGGTGAGGCGCTCTATGACGAAGCGCGGGCCGATCGCCTCGCCTTCTGGGCGAAGCAGGCGCGCGAGTTGCACTGGCACACGCCGTTCACCGAGACGCTCGACTGGTCGAATGCGCCGTTCGCGCGCTGGTTCGGCGATGGCGAGCTCAACGTGGCCTACAACTGTCTCGACCGCCACGTGCTTGCCGGCAACGGCGATCGCGTGGCGCTGCACTGGGAGGGCGAGCCCGGTGACTCTCGCTCGCTGACCTATGCCGAGCTCACGCGCGAGGTCAAGCGGGCCGCCAACCTGCTCGCGAGCCTCGGCATCGCCCAGGGCGACCGCGTGGCGATCTACCTGCCGCAGATTCCCGAAGCCATCATCGCGATGCTCGCGATCGCGCGGCTGGGCGCTGTGCACTCGGTCGTCTTCGGCGGCTTCAGCGCAGAATCACTGCGGTCGCGCATTGAGGATGCCGATGCCAAGCTCGTCATCACCGCCGACGGCGGCTGGCGCAAGGGCAAAGTGTTTCCGCTCAAGACAACGGTCGACGAAGCGCTCGCGAGCGGCGCGCCGACGGTCGAGCACGTGCTGGTCGTGCGTCGCGGCGACAACGTCGTTCCGTGGGTCAACGGCCGGGATCTCTGGTGGCACGACGAGATCGCCCCCATGAGCGACGAGCACGAGGCGAAAGCGTTCCCCGCCGAGAACCCGCTCTTCATCCTCTACACCTCAGGAACAACCGGTAAGCCCAAGGGCATTCTGCACACCTCCGGCGGCTACCTCACACAGACCACCTTCACCCACCGGAATGTTTTCGACCTGCACCCCGAGACCGATGTCTACTGGTGTACCGCCGATGTCGGGTGGATCACCGGTCACAGCTACGTCGTCTACGCACCGCTCGCCAACGGTGCGACGCAAGTGATCTACGAGGGCACGCCCGACACTCCGCACGCGGGGCGCTGGTGGGAGATCATCCAGAAATATGCGGTCTCGATCTTCTACACCGCCCCGACGGCGATTCGCGGGTTCATGAAGATCGGCCGTGAGGTGCCACAAGAGTTCGACCTCTCGAGCCTGCGCGTGCTCGGTTCGGTCGGCGAGCCGATCAACCCCGAGGCATGGGTCTGGTACCGCGAGATCATCGGCGGCGGCACGACCCCGATCGTCGATACCTGGTGGCAGAC
>CAYWZI010000123.1:0-6859 GCA_964462815.1 uncultured Microbacteriaceae bacterium | reverse complement strand
TGGGCGTGGTTTAGATTCATTTCAATTTTTACCGTGATTTTCATTTTTTCCTTTAATTTAGTTTAGATTGTCCGATTTAATATTTTTAATCATTTTAGAAATATGATAAATTGAAGTTTCGCTATCTCTCTTTCCATAAGCCGCCGCTTCAGTATAAGCATCAGAGAAGCCTTTCTCCAACAAATCTTTGATGAATTGTCTTAATTCTTTCTTTTTCATTTTCCCCCTATTTTTGGTTTTTTTCTTTTCTAAAAAACTTTTCATAAAAATTTCTAATCGAAACAAAAGAAAGATGTTGATGGCAATTAGGCCTATCGTTGTGATTAAATAAATTGTCATTTTTTTTAAGAAAAATTACTCTATCATTGAAATGCCAATTTTTTGTTTTGTTTTGGGGTCAATAACCAAGGCACAGTGCAGCCCTTTTTTTATTGCTAGCAAAATTTCTTGGCCAGAAAAGATAAATTGTTGCAACATTTTTGGATTGATCTTAATAATAAAATCGGCATCTTTTTCAAAAAATGGATCCGATATTTTTTCAATTTGCGGGCATTCGCCATTCTTATTAATTTTGATTTCCGAAAAAGAATTTTTAGCAAAAAGCGCGCCATTTTCCTCTTCAAAAATGTCGATGTTTTCTTTTTCGTTTAGATTTTTGAAAATAGAAAACGGCAAGTGCAACTCTTCTTTTTCTAAGATTTCGTCAAGATCAAAATCATGGGCAATAAACCCATTTGTCGCTAGCACTCTACATTTTTCCCCGTTTTTCAAAATTCTAAAATTGTTTAGATTTTCGCGAACGTAATTTTTTCGCGGAAGCTCTTTTGCGATTTTTTTCAATTTTACCAAATTTTCTGCTTTGATTTTTAGTATTTTTTTCATATGATTTTTAAGAAATTGTTAGAGCTTCAGCTTCGGCAAAGCTAAAGTTGTTTCTCAAGCCTAATTCTTTGGCGACATGATCAACAAGATTGCAGGCGAAAGAATAACTATCTTTGCACCCGTTGCGGTAAGATGATGAGAAATCTGAATAGTGATCTGCTCTCCATTTTATGGAAAAATCGTTACCAAATTCAGGTTTGGCAACTAACCAAACTTTCGCGCAGCTGAAGCCATCGTTAAAATATAACCTAACTTCGCCATTGCTTGGGTTGATCCATTTTTTAATTGAACTTTTCATAACTTACCTTTTTTTTACCTTTCTAAAAATTCAAGTTCGTCTTCGTCGTGCGGTGATCTAATCCAAATGCCATATCCTATGCCATCAGCCTCAGCGATAATTTTGCGCGCAAGCTCTAAATCATCAGTAGCCCCAGCGTCGCCATCAGCACCAAAACCGGTTGAGTTGCCAAATTCTGTTATGAATTCCTTATCTGAATTTATTAAATATTTAGCACCTGATTTGTTGAGTAAGTCGATGAATTTCATTTTTTTCCCCCTTTTTTTAGTTATTATTTGAATTTGCGATTTGATCAAGTAGCTCTACTGCCACTTTAATCTTGCTCATTAATTCTTGACTCAACTCTGACTTATCAATAATCTCGTGCGTAATTGCGTAGTGTAATGAATTGCTAGCTTGTTTTGCCAAAAATTTGATTGTTGCCAAACTTTTATTTGTCATTTTTTCCTTTGTTTTGTTATTGTTCCGATTCGCCAATTGCGTTTCGTTGAAAACAAATTAGCACGTGTTTAAATTAATAATCAACATCTTTTTTAGGCCTTCCAAAAAATAATTTAAGTAAGACGGATTCAATAAAATCAAGGCTTCAAAAGGCCTTGCTAGGGATGAGGTCTTGAGGCTGTAAGGAAAGAAGAGATTGAGAGCTGAGAAGACTAGAGAATAAAGGGTTGGGAAGTTGTCAAGAAAAAGATTTTAAAAAATAGTTTGGAAAAGATTAGTTTTTATTTTTGTTCTTGACTAAAAAAAATTAACTTGCGATTTTGCGACGCCTTTTTGTCAAAATCCTGAATCGCGCGGAGCTAAAAAAATGAAAAGAATCACTTGGAAAATTGAAAAAAGAAAGCTGGCTGATCTAAAGCCGCATCCGAAAAACCCGCGCGAGTTCACGGAAAAAGGCATGAAAGACCTTGAAAATTCTATAAATTCAATTGGTTTCATGCAGCCAATAAACATCAATCAAGACGGCACAATTCTTAGCGGCCATGCCCGCGCGCTCAAACTAAAAGAGATGGGCGAAATTGAAGTTGATGTTTATGTTCCAGATCGCCTGCTGACTCCGAAGCAGGAAGAAGAGGTCTTGGTGCGGGCGAATGCAAACACCGCTGGCAAGTGGGATTTCGACATTTTAGCGAATCAGTTTGATTTAGCTGAGATCACGGATTAGCTTGGCACTACATCGTGCGCGAAAGATTCATTAAACTTGCTAAAGTCAAAAGATATGAACAAGAAAAAATTATCTAAAAAAGAGAAGGCAGAATTGAACAAGGAAGCCTGGAAAAAGAACAAAGCAAAAACTCTTCAGGAAACTAGAGAGGAAAAAGCTAAATTTAAAGCAAAGGCGCAAGATCAACAGACAGCGTTTTTAGAGTGCATTGAAGCGGGCTTGAATATGCTTGAAGCGCAGAAGAAAGCGGGGTTTGATTTGAGGAAGCATTATAGACTGCTTGAAGAGGATGAAAACTACGCAAAAGAGTTCGCGCGCGCGAGGCTAATAGCCAATGAAACAAAGGCGGAATCACTTGAACAAATTGCTGATGAAAAACCGCGCGAGATTTATGACGCTCAAGGTAATGCTATTTATGACCGCACCGAACTTCAATGGCGCGAAACAAGAATCTCAACAAAGAAGTGGTTGCTTGCGATGCGCGACCCGTCTCGCTACTCCACAGCAGCAAGCCGCATCCAAGCCGAACTTACTGGCAAAGGCGGAAAAGATTTGGCGACAACAATTGTCATCACTGAGCGCGAACTTGAAGAGATGGCGGAGAAAATGAAAAATGAATCAGCTGAGTAAAGAATTATTTCTGCAAAAAAAAGTTTTAGAAACTGATCTCGAGGCGCATCTGCGCTACTTCTTTCGCAAACAAAAGGGCTATCCGTTCACTTTCTCAAATTTTCATTCCAAAGTAATTGCTGCCTTTGAAAAAGTTTTGAACGGCGAAACCAAGAATTTACTGGTGCTGATGCCGCCTCGGCATTCGAAAACTGAGATAGCAAAGTTCTTCTGCACAATGGGTTTCGCGCGTAATCCCGCTTCTGAATTTATCTACACTTGCTCTGATCTAGGACTTGCCCTCAATTGCTCTAGCGAAATAAGAAACACAATCACAATGCCAGAGTTTTCCGAGTTCTGGAACGTTTCAATCAGAGATGATACAAGTGCAAAAGGCTTGTGGAAAACAGATCAAGGAGGCTCTTTTTGGGCTGGTGGTTTTGGCTCTCCTATCGTTGGCTATGGTGCAGGAAAAATGCCTGTAGCGATGAAGGGGCTACAATATCCGTTTGCTGGCGCGATTATCGTGGACGATCCGCTGAAAGAGCAGGACAGGCATAGGGCTTTAGCTAGAAATGAAATGATTTCTTTTTTCAAAGAAACGCTACCGACAAGAAAGAATAGCCCCGATACGCCGGTGATTGTCATAATGCAGCCTCTTCATAAAGAGGATTTAGGGCAATGGCTCAAGACAAACCGCGCTGACTCTTGGGAGATTTTAGAGCTTCCGATTTTAGAAGATGATAAGCCCTTATTTCCTGAAGTTTATTCTTTCAATGACTTGATGACGCTGAAAGAAGAGTTGGGTAATGAGATGTGGCAAGCTAAGTGTTTGCTGCGCCCGATCAGCTTAGGGGGTAATCTTTTGAAGACAAATTTACTGAAAGAATATGGTGAATTGCCATTTCTAAAAAGTCGCTGGATTGAAGCGGATACCGCCCAAAAGACAGAAGAAAGACATGACTATACTGTCTTTCAGTGTTGGGGCAAGGGCTATGATGCGGGCATTTATCTTATTGACCAATTTAGAAAAAAATTGGAATATTCTGATTTAAAAGTTGCTTTTAAAGATTTTTGGAATAAGCACCATTCAACTGTTTCCTTTGACCCGAGAAAATATGGCTATCTTACTGCCGCTTACATTGAGGATAAATCGAGCGGGACTCAAATTTTGCAAGAGACTAAGCGCGAGGGCAATATTCCTGTTGTTGCCGTGCCCCGCTCAAGATCCAAATTTGAAAGAGCAACTGATATTCTATTGCCAAAATTAGAATCTGGCTATATTTTCGTTCCGAAAAATGCGCCATTCCTTCTTGATCTAAAAGAAGAAATGGAGAATTTCAGCGGTGAGGAAGTGAACCGCCAAGCGATGCTGAAAATCGACAAAAAGAAAACATTCGACGACCAGGTGGACTGCCTTATCTCTGCTTGTGAACATGGATTCGGCCAAGCGGATGGCGGCTCTGCGGCAACCTTATTTTCAAACTTCAGAAAAATAAAACATGAAAGAAAAAACACCTTTTAGCAATATCTTATCACACAAGAAAAAAAATCTTGACTTTTTTAATCAAAGAGGCCTTGGCTTTGCCGATTCTGGACTTTCAAGATATTATACTGACGATGTTTCCGCTGAACTCAACTCCTGCTTGCAAGGTCAAGCTGGCTCTATTGCTTTCAAAAAGATGAGCAGAGAAGACTCAATCATAGGTGGAATTTTGAGAAGTTATGAAAACCCGATTATGTCAGCCGGATGGCGCATTGGCGAGGTTCAAGATGGTAGTGAAGTTGAACTTGAAATTGTAAAAGTTTTAGAAACGTGGTTCTTCAAAAGAATGAACTTCCAAACGCTCCTCGGCCAAATCCTTGGCATGTTGCCGATGGGCTTTTCGCTTTTTGAGAAGTTTTACACGATGCAAGAAATCGAAGGCAAAAAATACATGCTGCCAATCCTAGCAGAGAGGGTTCAAACTTCAATCAGGCGCATAGATTACGCGCAGGAGATAGTTGAGCAAAACGCAACCAAGGGTGGTCTTGTTGAAATGCCATTTAACGATCTAGTTTTTTTTACTTTCAGGAAATGCGGGAATGACCGCCGCGGCACTAGTCTATTGCGCCAAGCCTATTCAGATTTTGTTTCAAAAAGAGAAATCAAAGCGGCTGGAACGAAAGGAATTATAAGGTCGATGATAGGCTTAGTCCTTGGCACTATGCCAGAAAATCTTGACCCTTCAAGCGAAGCGGCTGCTGAGTTCGCAAGCATGATTGACGATTTGGCAAGGCGAGATTTTAACGGCATTTCAGATTCTGCAATAAAAACAACGGGCTATGAGATTGAAATTCTGAACTCTACTTTCAACCTAGAGGCGATGAAAAACTACATCGCTTACCTCGACTCATCAATGACGATGAGCGTATTGAGCCAGTTTATCACGCTCGGCCAAAGTGGCGGGGGCGGGTCTTACTCGCTCGGCAGAGATTCAAGTGATATGCTACTCGATGGTTTGGGCTACATCATAGACTTGATTGAGCAAACATTCTCTCAGGAGGTAATCCACCCGCTCGTTGCAATGAATTGGGCGGGTGTGGACGCAACAAAATTCACGCTTTCTGCCAACAATTTAGATAAGAAGAACTCAAAAGAATTTGCTGAAACAATCAAGGTTCTAATCGACTCGGGCATAATCAAAGTCCAGCAAGATGATGAGGCGAAAATTAGAAAGATGTATGATCTCCCAGAAATCAATGAAGAAGAAAGAGAAGAGGCTGAAGATGAGTTAGTGCAGCAAGCAGAGAGTGAAAAAGATGATGAGGAAGAACAACCTGCTGTTGAAGAGGAAAAAGACGAAAACAACAGTCAAGAAGAAAATGAAGAAAAGGAGGAAGAAATAATCAAACTGTCCGAAAATTGGACAAACGCAAAAGAAAGAAGAAAATTTAAAGAGCAGGAAGCAGAAAAGTTAAACAAATTCACCAGAGCATCTCTACAGCTTATCGCTGACGAATTTAGTAAAGCAGTGAGGCGTCAACTCAACAAAGGCACGATTGAAGCGCAAGGCTTGAAAGATTTGAAGATTAACAATATCGGCGCATATAAAAAGAGGCTAGGCCAGAAAATCGCTGGCGTCGTGAACCAAAGCTGGAAAAATGCTGTCAAAAATGCAAGAAGCAAGATTAAACTTTCCGAAATTGCGCCATCGGAATTGGCAGATAAAGTGCTTACAGCTTTCGTCTTAAATTTGGCTGATTCTACGGCCGAAAATCAAATCTCTGATTTAAGAAATAAGGCGATTCTAACTGCAAACACCGCGCTCACAAAAGGCCTTCCAGTCAATAACGCTATGGCTCTAGTTGATAAAAGTATGGATGAGTATATCGACGCCAAAAATAAAATAGATGTCGGGAATGAGTTGGCCGTAGTGCAAGCCATGAATTTTGGCGAGCGGCAATATTACAAAACGATTGAGAATGATTTGTGGGGCTATCGCTTTGCGAATGATGTCCCCGAGACTGATTTATGCAGATCATTAGTTGGCAAAACATACCCGCTAAACTCCGCAGAGCTTGATCTCATCACTCCCCCGCTTCATTTTCGCTGCGATTCTTTTTTAGTGCCAATTTACAAAAAAGAAGAAGCCAAGCCTGAGTTTGATAACTTCGTCCCAGCGCCTGAAATCATGAAAGAAAAAAATATTTGAAAAAAACACTTGACAGGTTTTTTTTGGTCATTCACCCTTGCAAAGTCTTTTGCGTCAAACCTTCTTAAGGGGGAGAGTTTTGACGCAAAAGACGAAATCTCCCCCGTTTTGCTTCAAAATTTTTTTTAGAAAAAAAATGTTTCTTTTTGAGACAAATCCAAAGCGGAGTGTTTATCTATTTGAGCCAATTGGCGCGTATTCCGCGCAAGC
>CAYWZI010000122.1:0-6879 GCA_964462815.1 uncultured Microbacteriaceae bacterium | reverse complement strand
CCTCGGCGTCAAGCGCTTCGGCGGCCAGGTCGTTAAGGCGGGGGAGATCATCGTCCGTCAGCGCGGCACCCACTTCCACCCCGGCGCGAACGTCGGTCGCGGCGGCGACGACACGCTGTTCGCCCTCGAGGCGGGCGCCGTGCAGTTCGGCCAGAAGGGCGGCCGCAAGGTCGTCAACATCGTCAGCGTCTAATCACGCTGCGTAGGTTTGCGCGAGGGGCGGGCTTCGGCCCGCCCCTTCGCCGTTAGCACCACCAGAGTTGAGCACCACCGCTGTCGGCAGTCCCTGGCGCGGCAGAGCAGAAGGAGGCACCATCATGGCGACATTCGTCGACCGCGTGACCCTTCACCTGCGCGCAGGGAACGGTGGCCACGGCTGCGTTTCGGTGCGCCGGGAGAAGTTCAAGCCGCTCGCCGGCCCTGATGGCGGCAACGGAGGTGATGGCGGCGACATCGTGCTCGTTGCTGACCCGCAAGAAACCACACTGTTGCCCTACCACCGCCGCCCACACCGCACGAGCGACAACGGTGGCCCCGGCATGGGCGACAACCGGTCGGGCTTCACCGGCGGCCCCTTGGTGCTTCCCGTTCCGATTGGCACGGTCGTTCGCGATGCCGACGGCACGGAGCTTGTCGACCTCAATGAACCGGGCATGCGCATCGTCGTCGCACCCGGAGGTCAGGGGGGTCTCGGCAACGCCGCCCTCGCGACGACGAAGCGGAAGGCCCCTGGCTTTGCGTTGCTGGGCACCGAAGGCTGGGCGGGCGACATTCTGCTCGAGCTCAAGACGGTGGCTGATGTCGCGCTCGTGGGGTACCCGAGCGCTGGCAAGTCGAGCCTCATCGCCGCGATCTCGGCCGCTCGCCCTAAGATCGCCGACTACCCGTTCACGACGCTGCACCCCAACCTCGGCGTCGTCGAGTCGGGCGACACGCGCTTCACCGTGGCCGATGTTCCTGGCCTCATCGAGGGGGCCAGTGAGGGCAAGGGCCTAGGGCTGGAGTTCTTGCGCCACGTCGAACGCTGCAGCGCACTGCTGCACGTTCTCGACTGTGCGACCCTCGAACCAGGTCGCGATCCCATCAGCGACCTCGACATCATCCTCACCGAGCTCGCCGCCTACCCGGTGCCCGAGGGTCAAACCCCGTTACTCGAGCGGCCCCAACTGGTCGCCCTCAACAAGGTCGATGTGCCCGAGGGTCGCGACCTTGCCGAACTCGTGCGGCCCGAACTGGAGGCGCGGGGCTATCGCGTCTTCGAGATCAGTGCCGTCAGTCGTGAGGGCCTGCGGCCGCTGACCTTCGCCATGGCGGAACTCGTCGAGGCCGATCGGGCGGCGCGTGCGGCCGAAGCCACTGTCCGCGAGCGCATCGTATTGCGGCCCAAGCCCGTCGACATGCAAGAGTTCCGCATTCTCGTCGAAGGCGGAAGTGACGGGCCTGTCTATCGGATTCTCGGCGCGAAGCCGGAGCGCTGGGTGCAACAGACCGATTTCCGCAACGACGAAGCGGTTGGCTACCTCGCCGACCGGCTCGCCAAGATCGGCATCGAGGAAGCCCTCTTCGCTGCAGGCGCCATCGCGGGCGCGACCGTCGTCATTGGCGCAGGCGACGGCGTGATCTTCGACTGGGAGCCGACGCTCACGAGCGCCGCCGAGCTCATGACCGCACCCCGTGGCACCGACCCCCGTCTCGACGCGGCGAACCGGCCGTCGACGAGTCAGCGCCGCCAGGGCTACCACGAGCGCATGGACGCGAAGGCAGCGGCGCGAGCCGAGCTCGACGCCGAGCGCGACGCGGGAATGTGGAACGAGAAGGACAACGATGACAACTGAGCACGACGCCTCGGCAGCTCGACGCGACGCAGTGACGCGTGCGCGCCGCGTGGTGGTGAAAGTGGGCTCGTCGTCGATCAGTGGCGACAACGCCGGGCAGATCGCCCCGCTCGTTGATGCCCTCGCCGCGGCACATGCTCGCGGCACGGAGGTCGTGCTGGTGTCGTCGGGTGCTATTGCGACGGGCATGCCCTATCTGAAACTGGACTCTCGACCGCTCGACCTCGCGACCCAGCAAGCCGCGGCAGCCGTCGGACAAAACGTGCTCATCTTTCGGTATCAAGAGAGCCTCGACCGCTATGGCATCGTGGCCGGGCAGGTGCTGCTGACGGCGACAGACCTCGAGCATCCAACGCCCCGCAGTAATGCGCAGCGTGCGATGGAGCGCTTGCTCGGTCTGCGCATTCTCGTGATCGTCAATGAGAACGACACGGTCGCGACGCAGGAGATTCGATTCGGCGACAATGACCGACTGGCCGGAATGGTGAGTGAGCTCGTTGGGGCTGACCTGCTCGTTTTGCTGAGCGACGTAGACGCGCTCTACACCAAGCCCCCGCACGAGACGGGAGCCGAGCGCATCGCGGTGGTCGCGCACGACGACGACCTCAGTGGTGTCGAACTCGGCTCGATCGGCTCAGCCGGCGTTGGCACCGGGGGGGCGGGCACGAAGATCGCGGCGGCCAAGCTCGCCGTCGCACAGGGCATTCCTGTCGTGCTCACGTCGGCGGCCCTCGTCGGCGAGGCTCTGCAGGGCGACGAGGTCGGAACCTGGTTCGAAGCCGCGCCCGTAGAATAAGCGGATGATCGACGAGCAGCTGACGGCGGCAAAGGCGGCCTCGCGAGAGTTGTCAACGCTCACCACGGCAGCCAAGAATGGGGCTCTCGACGCCATTGCGTCGGCTCTCGAGCTCGCGATCGACGACATCGTCACGGCCAACGTCGACGACCTCGAGCGCGGCGCTGCGGCCGGTCTGTCGGCGGGCCTGCTCGACCGGCTTCGGCTCGACGACGCGCGCGTGCGCGCCCTCGCCGCCGCCGTGCGGGACGTCATCGCGTTGCCCGACCCGGTCGGCACGGTCGTGCGCGGGTCACGCTTGCCTAACGGCATTGCACTCAGCCAGGTTCGCGTGCCCTTCGGTGTCGTCGGGGCGATCTACGAAGCTCGACCGAACGTCACCGTCGACATTGCCGCCCTCGCCCTCAAGAGTGGCAACGCCGTCGTTCTCCGAGGCGGCAGCGCGGCCGAGAGCTCGAACCGTGTGCTCGTGGCGACCCTCCAAGGCGCGCTCGAGTCGTGTGGTCTGCCGCGTGACGCAATACAGACGATTGACCCGCACGGGCGTGAGGGGGCCACCGCCCTCATGCGCGCGCGCGGCTTCGTCGACGTGCTGATTCCGCGGGGAAGCGCCGAGTTGATCCAGACGGTCGTTCGCGAGTCGACAGTGCCTGTCATCGAGACGGGCGCAGGTGTTGTGCACATTTACCTCGACGCCAGCGCCGACGACGGTATCGCGGTTGACATCGTGCACAACGCCAAAGTGCAGCGGCCGAGTGTCTGCAACGCTGTCGAGACGGTGCTCGTGCACCGTGACGCAGCGCCGCGCGTGCTGCCACCGGTTATCGAGGCCCTGCGGGCATCCGGAGTCATTGTTCGCGGCGACGAACGAGCACGGGCGATCGATTCGACGCTTGACGAGGCGACCGAAACCGACTTCGCGACAGAGCACATGGCTCTTGAACTGTCGATCGCGATCGTCGATGATCTGGATGCTGCGCTCGAGCACATCCGCCGCTATTCCACGCAGCACACCGAGTCGATTATCACGAGCGATATGGCGAATGCCGAACGCTTTCTCGCCGAGGTGGACTCGGCCGTCGTCATGGTTAACGCATCGACGCGATTCAGTGATGGCGGCGAGTTCGGGTTCGGAGCCGAAGTCGGAATCTCGACGCAAAAACTCCACGCGCGCGGGCCCATGGGCCTTCCCGAATTGACGAGCACGAAGTGGATCGTTCGTGGCAATGGGCAAGTGCGCGCGTGATCCGCGATAGATTGGTGTCGATCATGATCCTCGACCCAGGGAGTTCCGCATGCTGACGATGCTGGCCAGCGCCATCCTCGCCTCTGAAGAAGAGCTTGCACCGCTCATTGCTCCCCCGATCGTGATCGCTGGCGTCGCTGCCCTGTTCTTCCTCATGCTCGCGCTCGTCACCTACGCCTACCGCGACGTGGCGAACCGTCACAGCCACAAAACGAAGTCGAACGGCCACGGCGGGCACGACGCGGGTCACTGAGACCGGCTGACGCCGAACCTCACCCTCTGCTCATGACGACCGTCGCGCACCGCAAGCGCATCGGAATCATGGGTGGCACCTTCGACCCGATTCACCATGGGCACCTCGTGGCCGGCAGCGAAGTCGGGCAAGCGTTCGGTCTCGATGAGGTCATCTTTGTCCCGACGGGTGAGCCCTACCAAAAGTCGGGGGTGACCCTCAGCGAGCACCGCTATCTCATGACGGTCATCGCCACGGCATCGAACCCGCGGTTTCGCGTGAGCCGGGTCGACATCGATCGTGACGGGCCGACTTACACGATCGACACGCTCCGCGATCTTCGTGCCGAACATCCCGATGACGAACTCTTCTTCATCTCGGGCGCCGACGCCATTGCTCAGATTCTCGATTGGAAGAACGCAGATGAGCTGTGGGAGCTCGCTCATTTCGTGGCTGTCAGCAGGCCGGGACACGCGCTGAGCATTAGTGCATTGCCGCACAGCGACGTAAGCTTGCTCGAGATTCCCGCGCTGGCTATTTCGTCTACCGACTGCCGCAACCGTGTCGAGCAGGGCTCTCCGGTCTGGTACCTGGTTCCTGACGGAGTGGTGCAGTACATCGCCAAGCATCAGTTGTACCGGAGCCCTCCATCATGACCAGCCCGCACGATCAGCCGTTGAGCCGCCGCGCGGCTCGGCACGCCGAGCACCCAGAGCTCGGGGCTGTCGACGCGTTCGCGCAACCCCCGGGCACTGATCGGGCCGTGACAGGCGAGGCTTCTCGAATGCCGGCCTCGTTTCCGTCGTCATCACCTGGCGACATGGAATACCGCACCCACGCGCGGCCGCGCGTGCCGCACTACGACGAGCGTGTCGACCCCGTACAACCGATCACCGGGCAACCGATGTCGGCCCCGCCGATGGCGCCGCCAGCGGCGCCAGCCTCCGGTCCCGAGCGCGTGCGTCGGCGCGACTTCCGGCCACCAGCGGCCGCGGAAGTGGGTGGCGCACCCGTCGCGCCGGCACACTATGACGCACCGCTCGACTACCGCACCCAGTTCTCACCCGGTCCGACAGCGCCAGCGAGTGCTCCTTTAGGCGGTGCAACGACTCCCTCGTATGCGGTCGCTCCCGTTGACCACTCGCCGGTCTCGGAAGCTCCGATTGAGCAGACCCTGTCGCGGCGCGAGTTGCGAGAGATGCGCGCTGCCCTCGCAGAGCCCGGGACCGAATCGACCATAGACTCGAGAACCACCACCGAGCACCTTCTGGCCGCGTATCCCGCGCCCACCCCCGACTTCCGCCAGGCACCGTCGATGCCACTTGCCCCGCCGTTGGTGGAGCCCGTCGTGGAACTCCCCCCGATCACGACACGACCCCCCGCGGTCGTGGTTCCGACGCCGGCCCCGGTCCAGCCGGTGAGCAAAGTCCCCAGCGCCGCGGCGCCCAGCACGGGGTCGCACTGGTCGGTGGGCATCCATGACGACGAGGACCCGTTCGAGAACACGTTCAGTCGAGAGGTTGGTTCGGCCTCGAGCATGAGCACTAACGCCCTGGTGCTCCCTGAGATGCCGACGGGCAGCATCGCTGGCCCCGTCGCCGGCACGGGCGAGATTATCTTGACGGGCATGATCGCCGTTTCGCCCCTCGTCTCGTCGACAGGGGCCCTGCCGGCCCTGCACGACAGCCCCGATATCGATGACTTGTTCGATGTGAACGATCGCGACATCGCGGCCCCCGACTCGGCTCCGGTCAGCGCGCTCAAGGCGATCAGCAGCCACACGGCAGCCCACACGGTCATGACCGGCAAGGGCTCGCGCAGCAACACGGTCACGACGGTTCTTGTTGCATCGACGGTCGTCATGGCGGTCGTCGCAATCGGCCTCTTCGTCGTCGCCGCGGCTAACGGGCTATTCTGAGTTCTTCGCCTGCTCGCATTCGTCGAAGGAAACTGTGACCGCCACTGATCGCGCAATCGCTCTCACCCAGATCGCCGCACGCGCGGCTGACTCCAAGCAGGGCGATGACCTGGTCGCGCTGGACGTCTCGGGGCCTCTGCCACTCACCGATGTCTTCTTGCTCGTGACGGGTCGCAACGAGCGCAACGTTCAGGCGATCGCGGCAGAGGTCGAAGACCGCATGATTGAGGCTGGCGCGAAACCGCTTCGCCGGGAGGGCCGCGCCGAGGGCCGCTGGATTCTGCTCGATTTCGGCGATGTGATTGTGCACGTCTTTCACGAAGAAGAGCGCCTGTTTTACTCGCTCGAACGGTTATGGAAAGACTGCCCGGTGGTGCCGTTGGAACTCCCGGCACAATCGCCCACGGGCGAGACCAGCGACTAGTCACCGCCGTGCTGCCGAATTGGTCGGCAGAGGCGCGGTGTACTACTCTGGATGAGTTGTGACCGGCTTCCCAGCCGCGTCAGTACGGGCCTGTGGCGCAGCTGGTAGCGCACCTGCATGGCATGCAGGGGGTCAGGGGTTCGAGTCCCCTCAGGTCCACACACGATCAGAATCCCGGTCTCGGCCGGGATTCGTCGTATCCGGCGCCTGCTGACCCGAGTGGCGGGGCGGCGCGCCGGCAGATCACCGCACTCGTGCGACGATCTCGGTTCGAGAGGATCTTCTCGTGAGCCTCACCCAGCCCGCCGGGGCGGTTGACCCAGCCGCCCGCATGCACGCCATCACCGATGAGACGACACAGATCGTCGACATGGTGCTCGAGTACGCGCGTCGCCGCATTCTGAGCGACGACACTCCGCTCGACAAGC
>CAYWZI010000121.1:0-6964 GCA_964462815.1 uncultured Microbacteriaceae bacterium | reverse complement strand
CGAGTTTCTCGTTGTCTCCGCCGAGCCCAGCGTGCAAGCGCGACGAGTCTTCGACGACCGGAGTCTCGATTTCGTCGAAACCGTGCGCGCGGTAGACCGACCGAATGCGCTGCAGCACGCGTTCGCGATGAGCCTTCTCGGCCGGCAAGAAATCACGCATGCCGCGAGGCGGTGTCACTGCAGAAGCCATGGAGACGATTCTGTCACGCAGCCGGTTCACGGCCGGCGCTGGGCTTAAGCGACGCGGCTACCGGTGGGCAATCGGCCTGCCGGTGTGCGCGTGCGCAGCACGGCTCCGGCGAGCGCCGCCCCCGCGAGCACCAGATGAATAAGGAGCCCGACGAACCAGCTCGGCACCGTGCGCTCGAAGATCTCTTGTGGGGTTTCGTACACGAAAGCCCCGTTGGGATCGCCTGCGAGCGCCGCCGCGCAATAGTCGATGACCTCGTCCTCTACGAGCGGCAATTGCGCCGCCCGTACGCCGAGCGCGATCTGCCCGAAGAGGTCTTCGGGGTAGCCATCGGACGAGAACGTCGTCGGCGCTGCGTCGGCCAGCACGATGTAGGGGTTCGCGGCGAGAATGCCCCACACGAGGTCGAAGCGCGGCACGGGGTAGGTGTTCGTCTGGGGTGGCAGGCACACGATCTCTTCGGGCAGCCCCGTCACGGGGTCAAACTCGCCGCCCACGGAGTAGTCGATGTCGATGAAGGTCTGCGTGCGCTCGGTCTGCACCGCGAGGCCGCCGAGCGTGAAGGCAATGACGGTGCCGATGCTGAGCGCGGCGACCACGAGATAGGTCGTCACGACCGAGAACAGCGGGCGGGTGATGAGCCCCGAGAGCCCGACGCCGACGGCCGCCACGACCCCGAGTTCGAGCACGAGCACGCCGAGCGAGGCGGCCAAGGTGTCGAGGCGCACTCCCCCAGCGATGACCGTGAACAGCAGGGCGGGCAACGACGCCGCCAAGAACGTGAGCGCGACTGTCCAGGCCGCCAAGAACTTCGCGAAGACGATCTGGCCGGTGCTCGCGAGAGTGACCTGCGTGGTCGCGAGGGTGCCCGAGTCGCGGTCGCCGTTGATGGCGCCACCGCTCACAGCGGGGGTGACGAGCGTGCCGACGAGCAGCACGAAGAAGATGATCGTCGAGTAGACCCCCGCAGTCTCAGCGACATTGCCCCCGAACGCGTCGAGTGACGCCCACAGCAACGCCGTCACGAGACCGACGAGCACGAAGACCACGATCACCAGGACGATCCAGGAGACCGAACGGATGCGCTGCCGCAGCTCGAGAAGAACGAGCGTGCCCAGCACGTCGACAGAGCGGCTCATCGAACGCCTCCCGTCGTGTCGGTGACCGGCTGTTCGGCATCGTCGCCCCGGGCCAGATCGAGGAAGGTGTGTTCCATGTCACCCACGGCGGGCCCGAAAGCGCTAATCGCGACGCCCGCGCGCACGAGGCGCTCGAGCACTGTTGCCGCCTCGGCTTCGCCACTCACCGTGACGAGCGCGCCAAGGTGGTCGGTGCCCGACGACACGATGCCCTCTTTCGTCAGCGCCGCGGCGAGCGCCGCCGGGTCGAGCGCCTGAACGCGCCAGTCGCGCGCCGTGGTCTTGCTGCGCTCGATGCGGTCGGCACTCGCCGTCGCGCCCTTGTCGAGATAGACCGCGGTGTCAGCCATCTCGTCGAGCTCGGCAAGCACGTGACTCGAGACGATAACCGCGCAGCCGTCGGCCGCCAGCCGGCGCACAAGCACGCGAAGCTCGACGCGCGCGGCCGGGTCGAGGCCCGATGCCGGCTCATCGAGCAGCAGAACGCTGGGGCGGTGCACAAGGGCGCGAGCGAGGCTCAAGCGCTGTTTCTGGCCGCGGCTCAACACGCGCGCGGGTTGGTCGGCGAGCGGCTCGAGCCCCACGAGCTCGATGAGCTCGGTGGCGCGGGTGCGCGCGTCTGCGGCACTCAACTCGTAGAGCCGTCCGGTGGTTTCGAGCGAGCCACGCACGGTGAGCGAGGCCCACGAACCGAGCACGTCGGGCATCCATCCCATCACCTGACGAACCGCGCGAGGATCATCCACCGGATCATGCCCCGCGATGCGAATGGAACCAGCATCGGGCCGCAAGAGGGTCGCGAGCATGAGCAACAGGGTCGTCTTGCCCGAACCGTTGGGGCCGATGAGGGCTGTCACCTGGCCAGCGGCAGCCTCAAAACTGGCCTGTCGCACGGCGTGAACCTCGCCGAACGAGCGGGCGACGCCCTCCACCTGGATCGCAGGAGTCATGCTCATGACGCTGAGTCAACCACAGCCCGCGCGAAGTCGCCCTGACGTCGATTCATGACGGCGGTACCTCGGAGGCACGCACCCGCTCTTCGAGTTCTCGTACAGCGCCTCGCAGCGCACGCTCAGCATCGAGACCACGCCGGCGCGCCTCGGCGGCAATCGCGAGCACCGCATCGCCGACGCTGTGCTCGTCGGCGAACACGTCGTCGTCGATGCGCACGTCGGCCACAATCTCAAGCCCGACCCCCGCCGCCTTGTCGAGCACCTTCTGGGCGCGTGACAGCCCCGTGAGCCCGGCGGGCACGCCGTCGAGCACGCTCGCCCGCTCGGGCTTCTGCTCGCGCTTCCAGTTTTCCCAGTTGGCGGCGACCTGGTCGGCCGTGTCGGCCACGACGTCGCCGAAGACGTGCGGGTGGCGTCCGACCATCTTTGCCACCGAGGCCGCCGCGACGTCGTCGATCGTGAACGGATGCTCGCTGCGAGCCGCCGCGATATCCGCGTGAAACAGCACTTGGTAGAGCACGTCGCCCAATTCTTCGAGTAGGTCGTCGCGCGACCCCGACTCGATCGCCTCGATGAGTTCGTGAGCTTCTTCGACGAGGTAGCGCGTGAGGCTCTCGTGCGTCTGCTCGGCATCCCACGCGCAGCCGCCGGGTGCCCGCAAGTGTTCGAGCACCGCGATGAGCTGGTCAAGGTGCGGGTGCGGGTGTGGCTGTGGGGTGGGCAGGGCGGGCGGCTGCGGGGTGCTCATGGCACCATCCTGCCGTGCGCGGGTCGTCAGCGGCTCACGTGTCAGGCGCATCGTGCGCACCAGCGGGGGCACCCGTACGGGGCATAAGCAAGGCCGCCACCCCGATATACAGGGCGATCGCAATGGCGGCGATGAAGACGGTCTGCGCCGCGTCCGCGATCGCGCTGGGTGACTCGGGAGACTCGGCGGCCGCGAGAGACGCGTTCGCGAGCGCGCCGAGCAGCGCCACCCCAAGCGCCGCGCCGAGCGAACGGGCGAACAAGTTCATGCCGCTCACCACCCCGCGCTCACCCCACGCCACGCTCGATTGCGCCGCAATGAGCGAGGGAATGGCGATGAGTCCGAGCCCGCCGCCGACGATGATGCTTCCCAGCGCGACGAGAGGAATGGAGGGACTCTGCACGGTCAGCGCCAACGTGGACGTACCGATCAGCAGCAGACACGTGCCCGACAATGCCGCCGCCCGAAAGCCCCAGCGCAAATAGATGCGGCCAGAGTTCGCCGACGCGATCGGCCATCCGATCGAGATCATCGAGACGGCGAGACCCGCCAGAATCGGAGGCGCATCAAGCGCAGCGACCAGGTAGGTCGGCACGAACGAGGTCAACCCCAAGAACAGCGCACCGACCCCGAGCGAGAGCAGGGTCGTCGAGAGTAGCAATCGGCGAGTGAACACCCACATCGGCACAACAGGCTCTGGCACCCGCTGCTCGACCACGACGAACGCGACGGCAAACACGATGAAACCGCCGACGAGTGCAACCGTCTGCCACGACAGCCACGGCCAACTGATGCCCCCCTGCAACACGCTAATGAGCAGGCAGGCGACGCTCGCCGCCAAAAGTGATGCACCGAGCACGTCGATACGACGGCGGCGACGCTCGACCGATTCGTGAAAACCGCGCGCGAGCATCCACGCCGTCAGAAGACACAGCGGCACATTGATCCAGAAAACCCACCGCCACGAGACGAACTCCACGAGTGTGCCCGCACTGACCGGGCCGGCGACCGACGCAATCACCCACACACTGCCGATGTAGGCCTGCACTTTGGCGCGTTCGGCGACCGAATAGATGTCACCCAGAATCGTGATGGCGATCGGCTGAATGGCGCCCGCGGCGAACCCCTGCACCAAGCGGAAAGCGATGAGCGACGTCATGTCCCACGCCAAGCCCGCACCGATCGACGCGAGCAAGAACAGTGCAAGACCGCCGAAGATCACCGGTCGTCGACCGACCGAATCACTGAGCTTTCCGGCCAGCGGGGTCGTAATCGCCTGGGCGAGCACGAACACCGTGAACAGCCACGGAAACAGTTCGAAGCCTCCAAGGTCGGCGACAATGGTCGGAACCGCGGTCGCGACCATCGTGGCATTCGCAGCAACGACTCCCGTAGCGAGCATGATCGCCATCAAGATCGGTCCGCGCGACGAGCGAAGGCCTATTGCCGAAGTCATCGCTTCGCCCTCCTCGTCGATGGTGTGGTGGCACTCGCTTGCCGCTCGGGACGATCACGCGAGAGCAACGCCGTCTCGGCGCGAGTGCGTTTTTCAGCCTAGACGGTTGGGATACCAAATTCGGTGACTGCCTCGGCCTTCGGAGGCGTGCGCGAGACTGACAGCATGGAACTCACCGTTGACTGGCCCTGGCGCCTCGCTGCGGCCACGCTCGCGGTTGGGCTCGTCGCCCTGTTCGTCGCGCGCGCGATGCGCAAAGACCGGCGAGAATTCGCACGCTTTCGGCGCTACCGCTCGACCGCACGGCGACAAGCGATGATGCGGCGCTGGCTTATCGAATCCGTCGTGCTGTTTGGCGGCACCGCCGTCCTGGTGTTGCTGGTGGTGTGGCCGCTCGTCAGCCCGCTGCTCGCCGCCGCTCAGGCCGTGCCAGCCATCGCGTGGCTGCGGGATGCCCTCGCTGGCGGCCTCGGAATCGGCGTGGCTCTCGGCGCTGTGCTCGGAGTCGCCGCGCTCACCTGGTTCGGTGCTCGCAGTGCCCGCCGCGACGGCGGCATCATCATGGTCGGCGACATCGCCGCGCTGCTGCCGCGCAACCGCCCCGAGCTCGGGTGGGGAACAGCACTGTCGATCAACGCCGGAATTGTCGAAGAAGCGCTGTTTCGGCTCGCGATGCCCGCGCTGCTTGTCGTCGTCACGGGTGAGCCCGTGAGCGCGTTCGTGCTTGCCGCCCTCGTGTTCGGGGCGTTGCACGCCTATCAGGGCTGGGTCGGCGTGCTCGCCACGACGGTCGTCGGCGTGCTCTTCACCCTGCTCTACGTCGTGAGCGGCAGCATCGCTCTCGCCATGCTCGTGCACGCTCTCTTCGATCTGCGCACCCTCGTGGTGATTCCCGTGGCCGTGTACCGCGTGCACGAGGTGCCGGGCAGCGTGCGGTTTCCGAAGCCGCTGGCCGTGGCTGCGCCCGCTCAGGCCGGGGGCGCCGCGACCGACTCCGAGCCGTAAAGGTTCTGCAGCACCTGACCCACCCACACCACAAGGTCGTCGTCGCTCGCGGCGCTCGGCATCGGCACCGTCGCGGTGCGCTGCTGGCCGAACCACTTCGAGCCGGGGTACATGCGCTGGAGGCGCAACTGGCGCGAGTCGGGCAACTCGAGCCCGACGAGCCGCAGGGTCGTGCCCATGACGACCACATCGCTGAGTCCGAGTTTCTGGGCCTGGCGGCGCAAGCGCGAGACTCCGAGCAGCGTGAGCACCGACGGGGGCGGGTCGCCGTAGCGGTCGGCGAGCTCGTCGAGCACAGCATCCAATGCCGCATCATCGCTCGTGGGCGCGCTCGCCGTTGACAGCTTCTGATATGCCTCCAATCGCAAGCGTTCGCTCTCGATAAAGTCGTCGGGAATCCGTGCCTCGACCGGCAGCTCGAGCCGCAACTCGGTCTGCTCCTCGATCGCGTCGCCGCGGAACACGCTCACGGCCTCGCCGATCATGCGCAGGTAGAGGTCGAAACCAACGCCCGCGATGTGCCCGGCCTGTTCTGCGCCGAGCAGATTGCCGGCACCACGGATCTCGAGGTCTTTCAGCGCGATCTGCATGCCACCGCCGAGGTCGCTGTTGGCGGCGATCGTCTGCAGGCGGTCGTGCGCCGTCTCGGTCAGAGGCTTCAACTCGTCGTAGAGGAAGTACGCATAGGCGCGCTCGCGACCACGGCCCACACGGCCGCGCAACTGGTGCAACTGGCTCAGCCCGTACTTGTCGGCGCGGTCGATGATGAGCGTGTTGGCGTTCGCGACGTCGAGGCCCGTCTCGATGATTGTGGTCGAGACGAGCACGTCGAACTTGCGCTCCCAGAAGTCGACCATGACCTGTTCGAGCAACGACTCGCTCATTTGGCCGTGGGCGACGGCGATGCGCGCATCCGGCACGAGCTCGGCCAGGTGGCTCGCCACGCGCTGGATGCTCGAGACGCGATTGTGCACATAGAACACCTGCCCCTCGCGCAGCATCTCGCGGTGAATCGCCGCCGCGACCTGCTTGTCGCTGTAGGGGCCCACGAAGGTCAAGATCGGGTGGCGGTCTTCGGGCGGGGTCGCGAGCGTCGACATTTCACGGATGCCCGTCACGGCCATTTCGAGCGTGCGCGGAATCGGCGTGGCCGACATCGCGAGCACATCAACATTGAGCTTGAGCTTTTTGAGCGCGTCTTTGTGCTCAACGCCGAAGCGCTGCTCTTCGTCAATGATGACGAGCCCCAGGTCTTTGAACTCGACGCCCTGACTCAGAATGCGATGCGTGCCGATGACAACGTCGACCGTTCCCGCGGCGAGGCCGTCGAGCGTCTCTTTCGCTTCGCGGTCGGACTGGAAGCGGCTGAGCGCTCTGAGATGGATCGGGAAGCCGGCGTAGCGCTCGGCGAACACGCCCAGGCCCAGGTACTCGGCGCGGAAATCGTGGCCCCACTGGCTGACGCAGTGCGCC
>CAYWZI010000120.1:0-6969 GCA_964462815.1 uncultured Microbacteriaceae bacterium | reverse complement strand
GCATCCGACTTGTAATCGGGCGGTTGCGGGTTCGAGTCCCGCAGTCGGCTCTGTTCGACCCTTTCCGGGGGGAGACGCGGTCAAGCACGCCCCCCGTTCGCGGCACAATCGTTCGCTTTGCGATCACCGCTGTTTGCCTGAATCATTCGCACAGGAATAGCGTGGCAGCAGCGGTTGGGGAACCGCAGTAGTGCCGATCATGAGGGGAGGGCAGGGGTGGTCAAGTTCATCTACTCGGGAACGTCGCTGACGATCGTCATGCTCGTCGCACTCCCCTTCCTCAGCTCGCCCGCCACCAGTCTGGAGGCGGTTCTCGGCGCTCCCACAGAGAGCCGAAGTGCTGTCGGCATCGACGACCGAGATAGCGCCATTGAGGCGCTCATCACCGCGGCCGAAGACCGAGCCGATCCTGACGCCACCCCGGATGCCGACTCCGACGACGAGACGGCAGCGACGAACGACTCCGATGACCCTAATGGCAGCGCAGAGCCGGGGTCGTCGGCAGCCGACCCCGACACCCCGCAAGCCGACAGCGACAGCGGCACTACTCCCCGACCCGGCACAACGCCGGGCGCCCCCGCACCTCCGTCACCGAGCCCCACAACGCCGAGCCCGCCAGCGCCGAGCGCCCCTGCGACTCCGGCGTGCCCGGCAGCCATCGGCGCTTCGACGCCCGGTGCGCCGTCGACCACGTCGCCACTCGGTGTCGGTGGCACCACCAGCTCAGATCTGCAGTCCTTCGCGGAGCGCTACAACGCGATTCGGGTGGCGAACTGTTTGCCTCCCGTGCCGTTCTCGAACATCCGCTATGACAGCTGCATGGAGCAGCGGTTGTTCTGGATGGCGGAAGACCCGAGCGAGGACCCGATGAGCGCCTGGGGCCACATCGGGTCGGTGCGTTCTGACGGGGTGCCGAGTGTTGGCTGCGACGGCAACCTTGCGGGCGGAAGCGGAAACACGGGCGCGACGGTCGCGCAGAAGTGGTGGGACTCGTCGAGCCACCGTGCCTCGCTCTACAAGCCCACCGTCACGGGCAGCACTGGAGGAGTCTGCATTTTGTTCGCGATGACGCACGGCGGGGTTCCGAACGAGCCCTCCTCGTTCGTTCGCGCAGCGGCGCGCTGGGTTAACTGCTGACGGTTCGTCGAGGCGGCGCGGGCGAGCTCACGAGGCCTCATTAGGCTGAGCCTGCACGGCCCTGCCTGGGACGGACGGAAGGGGTTGACCATGGAGTCGACATTGCGCTGGGGAATTCTCGCTACGGGGGGCATCGCACGATCGTTCGCCGGTGATCTTCGCGATGCGGGCATCACGGTCACCGCTGTGGGGTCACGCGCGCCCGGCGCGGCGACGGCGTTCGCGGCCGAATTCGGCATCCCGAACGCGCATGGCAGCTATGAGCAACTCGTCGCCGACCCCGAGGTTGACGTTATCTACGTGGCAACGCCGCACCCGATGCACTGCGCCGGCGCCCTGTTGGCTATTGATGCAGGCAAGCATGTGCTGGTTGAGAAGCCCTTCACCCTGAACCGAGTTGAGGCTCAACGAGTCGCTGACCGCGCCGCCGAACGCGGAGTTGTCGCCATGGAGGCGATGTGGACCCGCTTTCTGCCGCACATGGTTCGACTGCGCGAGCTGCTCGCCGAGAACGCCATTGGCGAGGTTCGCACCGTTATCGCTGACCACACGCAATCGTTGCCGACTGACCCGACGCATCGGCTCCAGAGTCGTGAACTCGGCGGCGGTGCGCTGCTCGACCTCGGCATCTATCCTGTGTCGTTCGCGGTCGACGTGCTGGGGCTGCCGACCTCGATTCAGGCGCATGCCTCGATGACGGCCACGGGGGTGGATCGACAGACGGCGATGATCTTCACGGATGATGACGGACGGCAGGCCGTGTTGCACTGTGCGCTCGACACCGCCGGGTCGAACCGCGCTGTCGTGCTCGGAACGGCAGGCGCCATTGAGATCGACCGAGTTTGGTATACCCCCACGGCAATGACCCGTTACGACCGAGACTGGAACCCGGTCGAGCGTTTCGAGGTTCCTGTTGCCACACGCGGTATGCACTTCCAGGCACGGGAACTCGAACGTCGTGTGCGCGGTGAAGAGCCGGCGAGTCTGCCGCTCGTCGAGTCGGTGGCCATCATGGGTGTTCTCGACTCGGTGCGCGAGATCATCGGGTTGCGTTACCCCACCGAGTAGCGCCACAGCACGGCTCGGTATCATGAGCGGATGACCGAACCCGAGCAGCCCCTCAGCCGCCGCGCCGCGCGCGAGGCAGAAGCGGCGTCGCGACGACGGCCGAGCAAGAAGTCGCCCGCGGCAGAGGCCCCTGTCGACGCCACTGTCGCCATGAACGTCGCGCCACCGACCGAGTGGAGCGCCGCGGCACCCTCAGCGTGGAACACCGTTGCACCGACTGCTCCGATCACGCCGGACGCGTTCGGAGCGAACGCGATGCCGACCGAGGCCTTCGCAGCGAGCGCGGCACCGATGGTGGGTGGAGGGCTCTCTGCCGAGAGCCCCGGCGATGCTACCGCCGAGCCGTCGGCGAAAGGCATCGGAGCCTTCGTGCGCGAACACCCGCGAGCTGTTCTCACAACGGCTCTGTCCGTGAGCTTTCTGTTGCTCGGTTCTGCAGCCGTCTTCGCCGGCATTGCTGTGGGTTCGGCACAGGCGGCCCCGGCGCCGGTACCGACCGTGACCCAAACCCCAGAACCAGATCCGCGGCCGTTGCCGGGAACGATCGCTGACCCGAGTCGGCTGCGCACGTGCTCGGTCGCCGCGGTTGCCAGCGACGAGCGACTGACGGAGTTCTTCGGTTCCGTGGTCAACGCGTCTACGGGGGAAGTGCTGTGGGACCGCCAAGCCGATCGCGCGGTGCGCACGGGAAGCGTCTTGAAGGTCATTACCGCGGCCGCAGCGCTCGCCGTGCTCGGGCCTGACCACCGCATGACAACGCGCGTCGTCGCGGGGTCGACACCGGGCACCGTCGTTCTTATCGGCGGGGGTGACGCGACGATCAGCCGCTTACCCGCCGGCGAGGAGAGCATCTATCGAGGCGCACCGAAGCTGTCGGATCTCGCCGCGCAGACTGTTGCCGCCTACGCGGCGGCTAATCCCGATGCGCCGGGCATTACGAATCTCGTTCTGGACTCAACGTTCTGGAACCCTGCCGACAATTGGCACGAAACCTGGAACCGCGATCGCATTGCGGCGGGCTTCCAAGCACCGGCGACCGCGCTCATGGTGGACGGAGACCGCAATGACCCTCGCGCTCAGACGAGTGCGCGGTCGACCGATCCGATCGCTCGCGCGGGCCAGTGGTTCGCGCAGGCCCTGGCCGATGCCGGAAACCCCGCGGGCATTCCCGCCATTAGCACTGGTGCCGCCGTGGGTGGCGCGACGCTCGGTCAGGTTCAGTCGCAGCCGGTCAGTGTGCTGATCGGCCAGATGCTTCCCAACAGTGACAACACGCTGGGCGAGATGCTCGCCCGTGCCGTCTCTAAAGGGATCGGCCTGGACGGCTCGACGGCGTCGTTGACGCAGGCGATCACCGGGGCGCTCAACACCTACGGGGTTCCGACAACAGACCTGATCATCAAGGACGGCTCCGGTCTTGCCACCGACAATGCGGTGCCTGCGCTTTATATGGCTCAGCTGTTCGCCGTGATCAACACTCGCGACCGCAATCTCGACATCATCATGGATGCCCTTCCGGTCGCTGGCGTGAGCGGCACTCTCGCGAGCCGCTTCACCGGGCCCAACGCGGTGGCGCGAGGCAACGTGACGGCGAAGACGGGCTGGCTAAGGTCGGCATACTCGCTCTCGGGCGTGATTATCGCCGCTGACGGAACTCCCCTGACGTTCGCGTTCTACTCGATACGTGACGGGATCGCTGAGTCGGCGAAGGCCGCTCAAGACTCGCTTGCTGCGGCGATCTTCACGTGTGGCGATAACCTCTCGAACAACTGATCCAGCTCGGCAACGGAGGCGGCATGGCTCGCGCGCTGTTCATCATCGACGTGCAGAACGACTTCACCGAAGGCGGTGCTCTCGGTGTCGAGGGCGGGGCCGCCGTGGCTTCGGCGATCACGGAACATGTGCGCGAGCATCCGGAAGACTACGACGTCGTGATCGCATCGCGCGATTGGCACGACCCCGACAACGACAACGGCGGGCACTTCGCGCTCAACGAAGCACCCGACTTCGTCGCCACGTGGCCGCAGCACTGCATGGCAGGCACCGAGGGTGCTGAGTACCACCCGTCAATCGACACGGGGCTCATCGACATTCACGTGCGCAAGGGGCAGGGCGTGCCGGCGTACTCGATCTTCGAGGGGACGACCGATGATGGGCGTCGGGTCGTGACGGCGCTCGATCAACTCGGCGTGACCGAGATCGACGTCGTCGGCATTGCGACCGACTACTGCGTGCGAGCCTCGGCTCTTGACGCTGTCGCCGCGGGCCGCCGCGTGCGCGTGTTGAGTGACCTCGTCGCGGGGGTGGCGCCAGAGTCGAGTAGAGCGGCGCTCGCCGAGCTCGCCGCTGCCGGCGTGGTCGTCGAGCCGACGACGGTCTAAGGATCGCGGGTGCTCTAGACGAGCAACTGGTGCTTCGCCAGGTCGCGGTAGAGCGGCACCTCGCGTACGAGGTCGCTGTGGGTTCCGATGCCCACGACCTGCCCATGGTCGACGACGACGATCTGATCGCTGTCGACGACGGTCGAGAGCCGGTGCGCGATGACGATGAGGGTACGGTCTTGAGCGACCGCGTCGATTGCTTCGCGCATGCGCTGCTCGTTGACGCCGTCGAGCGATGACGTCGACTCGTCGAGTAGCAGAATCGGCGGCGCCGCGAGCAAGGCCCGCGCGATCGCGAGGCGCTGGCGCTCGCCGCCCGAGAGCATGACGCCGTCTTCGCCGACCTGCGCATCAAGCCCGCGCTCATCGCGGTCGAGCACCTCGCCGAGGTTAACCGAGCGCAAGACCGCCGCGCACTCCTCATCGGTCGCGCCGGGCGTGCCGAGCAGAAGGTTGTCGCGCAGCGTGCCCGCGAGCACGGGAGCGTCTTGCTCGACGTAGCCGATCTGGCCGCGCAGCGCGCTGCGCTCGAGCGCGCGGATATCGGTGCCTCCCATTCGGATGACGCCGGCCGTGGGGTCGTAGAACCGCTCGATGAGGGAGAGCACCGTGCTCTTGCCGGCGCCGCTGGGGCCGACGAGTGCGGTGCGCGAGCCGACGGGCACGCTAAAGCTCACGCCGCGCACAACAGTCTTGTCACGCGGGTCGTCTCCCAGTGCTTCAGCGATGAGTTTCTCGGCCTCGGTCGCGTGTGCCGATTCGGGGTAACGGAAGTGCACATCGTGGAAGCTGATCGCCGCGTCGTCGGAGACCGCAACTGCGGGGACGACGTGAGCGTCACCCTCGGTCTCGCTCGGCAGACCGATGATCTCTTGAATGCGGCCGAGTGCACCGAGTGCCGCGTTGACGCTCGTGATCGCGCCGAACGCCTGGCCGAGCGGGCCGATGAGCAGGAACAGAAAGAGGATGAACGCGACGAGGTCGGCGACGCCGATGGCGCCCGACGCGACGCGAAAACCGCCCACGCCGAGCACGACCAAGAACGACACCTGAAGGGCGATCGACGAGATGGGCACAACGAGCGCCGAGATCTTGGCGACCTTGATGCCCTGCTCCCACGCGCCGACGGCGTTCTCTTCAACGATGGCGATCTCGCGCTCGGTCGCGTTCGCCGCCCGAACCGTGCGAACCGACGAAATCGAGCGCTCGACGGCAGCGGCGAGGTCACCGACCTTCTCTTGCGCCTTGCGACTCGCGATACGGATGCGCTGCGACAGCACCACGACCGTGACGACCGATACGGCGATCACCAAGACCGTCAGCCCGAGCAGCGTCGGGTCGATGATGATCATGGCGATGAGCGCCCCGACGAAGGTGAGGCTGCCCCCAATCGCCTCGACAAGACCCTGGGTCAACACGGCGCGCAACAGTGTCGTATCGCTGCCGACGCGACTCACGAGGTCGCCCGTGCGGCGCTGGTCAAACTCACTGATCGGCAAGTTCAGCAAGCGCCTCACCAGTGCGCGCCGACTCGAGAGCACGACGCCTTCACCCGTGCGCTGCAGCAGGTAGTGGCCGAAGCCGCTCAGTAAGGCTCCGACGACCACGAGGGAGACCAGCACCGCCACGAGCGGTCCGAGGTCTCCGCCGTTTTCGACGATCGTGATGACTTGGCTCACGAGCAGCGGTTGCGCCAGCGCGGCGGCAGCACCGAGCACACTGATGACGATGACCCAGCTCAGCACCACGCGATGCTCAAGCAGATACGGCAGCAGTTGGCGGAACGTCGCGCGGGGCCCGTCGTCGACGGGGCGGCCAAAACGTCGGCGCGGGGTATCGGTCGTGGTGCTCATGGGTCCATCTTGGCCGACCACAACTCGGTGCCGACCGAGTGTCGGGTCTAGGCTCTTCTCTCGTGCCCCAGCCCGTGATCACCGCCCGCCAGCTCACCAAGACATACGGCGACCTCGCGGCCGTCGATTCGATCGACTTCGAGGTTGCTCCGGGTGAGTCGTTCGGCCTGCTCGGCCCCAACGGTGCGGGCAAGTCGACCACGATGCGCATGGTCGGGGCAGTGTCGACGCGGACGAGCGGCGAGTTGAGCATCCTCGGCCTCGACCCCAACAATCACGGCCCCGACATTCGTTCGCAGCTCGGGGTCGTGCCGCAGCAAGACAACCTCGATCAAGAGTTGCGGGTGCGCGACAATCTGCTCGTCTACGGGCGGTACTTTGGCTTGCCGCGTGCGGTCGTCGCTGAGCGGGCAGATGCCCTGCTCGAGTTCGCCCAACTGACCGACCGCAAGAAGGCCAAGGTCGATAACCTCTCGGGCGGCATGAAGCGCCGCCTGACGATCGCGCGCGCGCTCATCAACGAGCCGCGC
>CAYWZI010000119.1:0-7129 GCA_964462815.1 uncultured Microbacteriaceae bacterium | reverse complement strand
AAGTGGTGCTTGGCGTAGCGCGCGACAACCCTGCCACCCTGCAGCACGCTCGCGCAGTTCTGCGCGATGGCCGTGGGGGCGTTCGAGGTGCCGAGAAGGCGCGGCTCGTGCGGGCCATCAGGGTGCCCCACCACGACGGGCAGGTCGCCGAGCCCTTCGGCCTGCAGTCTCGCAGCGAGTGCGGTGACGGCCGCGCTGGCATCCACAAGAAACGACGGCCGCGAGGCGAGGTCTTCAATGGGGTAGCCCGTGAGCGCCATCTCGCCGAGGGCCAGCAGGTCGGCTCCCTGCTCGGCTGCGGCGTGCGCGGCAGCGACGATCTGGTCGGCATTGCCCACAAGGTCTCCAACAATGGGGTTCGACTGGGCGAGGGCCAAGCGGAGGCGGGGCATACCCGTTAGCCTAATGGCGGGCTGATGAGCCCCCAATGAGAGGTAAACCGTGACCGGAAAGGGCAGCATGGACAAGCAACGCGACTTCGTTCTTCGCACGATCGAAGAGCGCGGCGTCAAGTTCGTGCGGCTGTGGTTCACCGACGTGGTCGGCACGCTCAAGATGGTCGCGGTTGCTCCCGCCGAGGTCGAAGGCGCGTTCGCTGAGGGTCTCGGCATCGACGGCTCATCGATCGAAGGCTTCACGCGCGCATTCGAAGCAGACGTGTTGCTGCACCCGGACCCCACGACTTTCCAGATTCTTCCGTGGCGTGGCGAGGTCGACCCGACCGCCCGCATGTTCTGCGACATCACGACCCCCGACGGCCAGCCCGCGTCGGCCGACCCGCGCAACGTGCTCAAGCGCACGCTCGCAAAAGCCGCCGATCGCGGCTTCACGTTCTACACGCACCCCGAGATCGAGTTCTACTTGCTCAAGAGCAGCAAGTACGGCCCGAAAGGTCCGCAGCCGGTTGACGCTGCTGGCTACTTCGACAACGTGCCGGGCGGCACGGCCCACGACTTCCGGCGCCGCGCGGTGCGCATGCTCGAAGACCTCGGCATCTCGGTGGAGTTCAGCCACCACGAAGCCGGCCCCGGTCAGAACGAGATTGACCTGCGCTACGCCGACGCCCTGACGACGGCTGACAACATCATGACCTTCCGCACCGTCGTGAAAGAGGTCGCGATCGAGCAGGGCGTCTACGCCACGTTCATGCCCAAGCCGTTGGCCGAGCATCCCGGGTCGGGAATGCACACGCACATGTCCCTCTTCGAGGGCGACACGAACGCGTTCTTCGAGCCATCGGGCCAATACCAGCTCTCGAAGATCGGTCGACAGTTCGTTGCCGGTCTGCTGACGCACGCCCCGGAAATCACCGCCATCACCAACCAGTTTGTCAACTCGTACAAGCGACTGTGGGGTGGCGACGAAGCGCCGAGCTACGTCACGTGGGGGCACAACAACCGTTCGGCTCTCGTGCGCGTGCCGCTCTACAAACCGGGCAAGGGGCAGAGTGCTCGCATCGAGTACCGAGGCATCGACTCGGCAGCCAACCCCTACCTGTCCTACTCGCTCTTGCTTGCGGCTGGTCTCAAGGGCATTGAGAACGGCTACGAGCTTCCCCCCGAGGCAGAAGACACGGTCTGGGCGCTCACTGAGTCGGAGCGTCGCGCTCTCGGCTACAAGGCCCTGCCGTCCAGCCTCGACCGCGCGCTTGCTTTGCTCGAAGAGAGCGAGCTCGTCGCCGAGACGCTCGGTGAGCAGGTGTTCAACTATGTGCTGCTCAATAAGCGGCGCGAGTGGGCTGCCTATCGCGCGCAGGTGACCCCCTATGAGCTCGAGAGCAATCTCGAGATCCTCTAGCCCCGGCAGGGCTACGCCATGACGCGGAGCGCATCAACGCTGACCGAGCTTGCGCGCTTGGGGTTCTCTGACCTCACTGCCGCGCGCGATGCCCTGGGTGGCTTCGAGACGCTGCTCGACGCCTTCGGCGCGGCTGCCGACCCTGATCGCGCGCTTCGGCAGCTCGTGCGACTGCAGGAACAGCATCCGGATGCCCTCCGCGCCGTGCTCGCCGACGACGACTGGGCAGCGCGCGTGGTTCGGGTGCTCGGCGCGAGCGAGGGTTTGGGCGAGTTTCTGCGCCGCCGCCCTGCAGAGCTCTCGGCCCTGCGCACACCGCTGCGGCAGCTTCCGCGACCCGACGCTCTGCAGCGCGACCTTGCCGCAGCCGCCGAAGGCCTCACGGCCGACCAAGCCGTCATCGCGGTTCGTGTGCGCTACCGCCACTGGCTTACGCGCGTCGCGGCGTGGGACCTCGAGCATCCCGACCCCCTCGAAGCGCAACCGACGGTCTCGGCAACGCTCGCCGACCTGGCCGGCGCGACGCTCGATGCGTGTCTGCTCATCGCTCGTCGCACGAGCGCGTTTCCCGCTGCCGACGTCGAACGCACGCGATTGGCCATCATCGGAATGGGCAAAGCGGGCGCTCGCGAACTCAACTACATCAGCGATGTCGACGTCATCTACGTTGCCGAGGGCGTCGACGAGCTCGAATCGGGGCGAGCCGTTGAGATCGCTACGAGACTCGCCGCCGAAACAGCGCGGGCAATTCAGGAGCCGGGTTTTGAGCCGCCGCTGTGGGAGGTCGACGCGAATCTGCGACCTGAGGGCAAAGACGGCGCCCTCGTGCGCACGCTCGAGTCGCACCGCGCGTACTACGACCGGTGGGCGAAGAGCTGGGAGTTTCAGGCGCTGCTGAAGTCGCGTCCCCTTGCGGGTGACGCCGACCTGGGGCGACGCTATTGCGAGGCCGTTCATCCGCTCGTGTGGTCGAGCTCGCAGCGCGATGGTTTCGTCGAGTCAGTGCAGGCGATGCGCGAGCGTGTCACGGCGCACATTCCCGCCGACGAAGTCGACATTCAACTCAAGCTCGGGCCTGGTGGCCTGCGCGACGTCGAGTTCACGATTCAGCTGCTGCAACTCGTCCACGGCCACGGCGACGACCGGGTGCGTCACCCCGACACCATCAGCGCGCTTGACGCTCTTGCGCAGCACGGGTACATCGGGCGGGCCGAAGCCGCCGAGTTTGGCCGCGACTATCGGATGCTGCGCGTCATCGAGCACCGCGTTCAGCTCGAGCGATTACAGCGCACCCATTTGATGCCGCGCGACGACGACCGATTGCGTGTGCTCGCTCGGGCTACCGGCCTGGCGTCGAGCGCCGACGAACTGATCGCCCAGTGGCAGCAGACCAAGATTGCCGTGCGGTCGTTGCACGAGAAGCTGTTCTACCGCCCCTTGCTGTCAGCGGTGGCGGCCCTCCCCGAAGACGGCCTCGCCCTCACGAGCGAGCAGGCTGTCGCCCGGTTGAGCGCGATCGGCTTCATTGACGCGCGCGGAGCACTGCACCACATCGCCGCGATGACGAGTGGAGTGTCACGTCGCGCGCAGATTCAACGCACACTGCTGCCGGTGATTCTGCAGTGGCTCGCCGATGGTGCTGACCCCGACTACGGGTTACTTGCCTTCCGGCGCCTGAGCGACGACCTCGGCGGGAGCTATTGGTTCTTGCGCATGCTGCGCGATTCGAGCGGTGCAGCCCAGCGCCTCACGAACGTGCTCGCCGGGTCGCGGTTTGTGGGGGCGTTGTTCGAACGCATCCCTGAAGGCGCCGCGTGGCTCGAGAACGAAGACGAGCTACGACCGCGCTCACTCGACGCTCTGCTCGAGGAAGCCCGCGCGACCATCGCGCGGCACGACGGCGATGACGAGGGGGCCGCCAAGGCTCTGCGCTCCGGCCGGCGGCGCGAAGTGCTGCGATTGGCTCTGGCGGGCATCCTCAACGTCATCACGGCTGATGAGTTGGGGCGCGCCCTGAGTGACGTGACGACGACGGTTCTTACCGGCGCGCTGGCGCTCGCCCACCGCTATGGCGACGGAATCGAGTTCGCCATCATCGCCATGGGTCGGTACGGTGGCGCGGAGCTCGGCTTTGGCTCAGACGCCGACGTCATGTACGTCTACCGCGATGCCGGAGCAGGAGACGAGGCACAGTCGCGAGCCGAACGCATTGTGCACGAGCTCAAGCGCCTCACCGACGATCTGCGGTTGCCGCTCGACCTCGACATCGATCTGCGCCCCGAAGGCCGCAATGGGGCCATCGTGCGCTCGCTCGAGTCGTATCGCGCCTACTACGAGCGATGGTCTCTCACGTGGGAGGCACAGGCCCTGCTGCGGGCACGCGCGGTCGCGGGCGACGAGCCCCTCATGGCCGACTTCACGGTTCTCGCCGACACCGTGCGCTACCCGGCGACGTTCGCCGAGGCTGATGCGCGCGAAGTGCGGCGCATCAAGGCGCGTGTTGAGTCGGAGCGTCTGCCGCAAGCGGCCGACCCCGCTCGGCACCTCAAGCTCGGTCGCGGCTCGCTCAGCGACGTCGAGTGGTTCGTGCAACTGTTGCAACTGCAACATGCCGCCACGGTTCCTGCCCTGGCAACGACGTCGACCCTCGAGGCCTTGACGGCGGCAGTGGATGCTCAGCTCGTGGCGCCCGCTGACGCCGAGCGCTTGCGTGCCGCCTGGCTCATCGCTTCGCGCGCCCGCTCAGCACTGACACTGTGGAGCGCCAAGACTGCTGACGTGCTGCCGACCGACCGCGCGCAACTCGAAGGCGTCGCCCGGCTCATGGGCTACCCGGCCGGGGGAGCCTCACAGCTTGAAGAGGACTACCTGCGCACGACGCGCCTGGCCCGTCAGGTGTTCGAGCGCGGCTTCTACGGCACTGCGTAGACCCGCGCGAACAGTCCGCGACACACCCACAGCGCCACGCACGAGGGCCCCGCTCCTTGCGGAACGGGGCCCCCGCTGTGGTGGCTATCTCAAGTCAGGTGCGTGACCTAGACCGAGAAGTAGAGCTCGTACTCGAACGGAGTGGGACGCTGCGCGGCGGGGAGGATCTCCTTCTCGCGTTTCCACTCGATCCACGTTTCGATGAGGTCCTTGGTGAAGACCCCACCCTGGAGCAGGAACTCGTGGTCGTTCTCGAGCGCGACGAGCGCCTCTTCGAGTGAACCGGGAACCTGGGGGATTCCCTTGGCCTCCTCGGGGGGAAGCTCATAGAGGTCCTTGTCGACGGGCTCGTGGGGCTCGATCTTGTTCATGATTCCGTCAATGCCGGCCATGAGCTGCACCGCAAACGCGAGGTACGGGTTGCCTGAGGCGTCGGGCGCGCGGAACTCGATGCGCTTGGCCTTGGGGTTCGTGCCCGTGATCGGGATGCGGATTGCTGCCGAGCGGTTACCGGCCGAGTAGACCAGGTTGACCGGAGCCTCGAAGCCCTTGACCAGGCGGTGGTACGAGTTCAGCGAAGGGTTCGTGAACGCGAGCATCGCGGGAGCGTGCTTGAGCAGGCCACCGATGTACCAACGCGCGATGTCGCTGAGCCCGCCGTAGCCGGCCTCGTCGTAGAACAGCGGCTTGCCGTCGTTCCAGAGCGACTGGTGGGTGTGCATACCCGAGCCGTTGTCGCCGAAGAGGGGCTTCGGCATGAAGGTCGCGACCTTGCCCCACTCGAGAGCGGTGTTCTTGACAATGTACTTGAACTTCAAGATGTCGTCAGCGGCCTTGACCATGGTGTTGAAGCGGTAGTTGATCTCGCCCTGACCGGCAGTGCCGACCTCGTGGTGGCTGCGCTCGACGAGGAGGCCCGCCTCCATGAGCTTGACGACGATGTCGTCGCGCAGGTCTGCGTGCTGGTCGACCGGGCTCACCGGGAAGTAGCCGCCCTTGTAGGGAGTCTTGTTGGCGAGGTTGCCGCCCTCTTCGACGCGGGCCGTGTTCCAGGCCGCTTCGCTCGAGTCGACTGAGTAGAACGACGTGTTCTGCTTCACCTCGAAGCGCACATCATCGAAGATGTAGAACTCGGCCTCGGGGGCGAAAAACGCGGTGTCGGCAAGACCGGTCGAGGCGAGGTACTTTTCCGCCTTCTTGGCAACCTGACGCGGGTCGCGACCGTAGATCTCGCCGTTGCGCGGGTTGTAGATGTCGAAGACCATCGCGAGCGTGCGCTCGGTACGGAAGGTGTCGATGTAGGCGGTCGACACGTCCGGAATCAGCTGCAGGTCGGATTCGTGAATCGACTGGAAGCCTCGAATCGAGGAGCCGTCGAACAGCTGGCCGACCGTGAAGAACTCTTCATCGACGGTCGAGGCGGGGATGTTGAAGTGCTGCTGGACACCGAGGAGGTCGGTGAAGCGGATGTCGAGGAAAACGACGTCCGTGTCCTTGATGAACTTCAGCACCTCGGAAGAATCACTGAACATGTGACTGATCTCCTGAGCTTGGTACCGGATGACCGCAGGCGCAGCCACAGTCATGACACTACGGCCAGGGCATTTCCCGTCAGTGTCCCCATTGTTTCCGGGATGTTACGGCGCTCGCCACCGTCAATCGTGTCCACGGATGCTCCGGCGAGGGTTTTAGCCGACGGCCTGAGCGAACCCTTCCGTGGTTTCCGCAAGCGCGCGCATCGACTCGGGAATCGGGCGACCCTTCGCGACCATCGACTGCGCCCACAGACGCCCTGCACGGTAGCTCGAGCGCACCAACGGACCAGCGAGCACTCCGAGAAAACCGATCTCCTCGGCTTCGGCCTTGAGCTCGACGAACTCTTCGGGCTTGAGCCAACGATCGATCGGGTGGTGGCGCGGAGTCGGCCGAAGGTATTGCGTGATGGTGATGATGTCGGTGCCGGCGCTGTGGAGGTCGCGCAGGGCTTGCGAGACCTCGTCGCGCGTCTCACCCATGCCAAGAATGAGGTTTGACTTCGTGATGAGCCCGTAGTCACGCGCTTGCGTGATGACGTCGAGCGAACGCTCATAGCGGAAGGCGGGGCGAATGCTCTTGAAGAGCCGCGGGACAGTCTCAACGTTGTGCGCGAAGACCTCGGGTCGCGAGTCGAACACAACCCGCAACAGTTCGGGGTTGCCCGAGAAGTCGGTCGCGAGCAGTTCGACTCCGGTGCCCGGATTGAGCTCGTGAATCTTGCGCACGGTCTCGGCGTGTAGCCAAGCCCCCTCGTCGGGCAGGTCATCGCGCGCTACGCCCGTGACGGTCGCATAGCGGAGGTTCATCTCGACGACCGACTCCGCGACTCGTCGTGGCTCGTCGGTGTCGTAGTCGGCGGGCTTCCCGG
>CAYWZI010000118.1:4974-7165 GCA_964462815.1 uncultured Microbacteriaceae bacterium | reverse complement strand
GTGCCGTTCACGGTCGACACCATTGGCTACCGCACACGCTCGGCGCGGCAGTACTGGATGCCACTGCGACCCTTCATGTGCCTTCTCCCGGTGAACACCGTCAGCGGCTTTCAGACCTTCTACGCGAGTGTCAGTGAGGGTGATTGCTACCGGGCCCCTGGCTCGGCGGCCGACAACCTGCGAGTGCTGGCCGATCATCAGGTGCGCAGCATCAAGGCGTCTCCGATGCAGTTGAGCGAACTGCTCGCCGAAGCCCAGCGCGTCGGTGCCACCTTGCCGCACCTGAGCGTCATCCAGTCGGCCGGCAGCCCGCTACCCGTCGGCTTGGCGCGGGCGCTTGAGCAGCACTTCGAGGCTGCCGTCATCAACCTTTACGGCTCGAGCGAGTCGGGCACGGTCGCGATTCGACGCGGCGCGGGCGATGACGCGCAGATCGCGGGCGCGATCGTTGACGACGTCGAGGTACAGATCGTCGACCAGAACGACGAGGTGCTGCCCGAGGGCGAGGTGGGGCTCGTTCGCATCACACGCCCGCACCAGCCGACCGGCTATGTCGACGATGACGCAGCGAGCCGTGCGGCGTTTCGCGACGGCTGGTTCTACCCGGGTGATCGCGGATCAGTGCGTGACGGAACCCTGACGTTGCACGGCCGGGCATCCGAACTCATCAACGCTGCCGGAGTCAAAATCGATCCAGCGCGCGTCGAAGCGCAGGCCCTCATGTTCTCGGGCATCGATGATGCTGCCGGATGCTCGGTGCCGAGTGCCCACGGAGTCGAGACGTTCGCCCTGGCCTTCGTCGGCAACGATGATGTCGACATCGCCGCCGTGTCTGCATCATTGCGCGCTGCATTCGGCGACTCGGCACCCGGCCTCTTCGTGCGCGTCGCTGACATACCCCGCACAGCGACCGGCAAAGTCGTGCGCCGCGAGCTATCGGCCCAAATTGTTCGTATTACGACAACGGAACCCTCGGGGTAGCCGTTTCCGGTCACGGCACACCGCACAAGGGCCGGAAAATGGTGTCCGCGTTCGTTTCCCGACCGCCTGCCCCCACATCTGACGGAGAACCCCCATGACGACTGCATTCACTCGCCGCACTTGGGGTAGCTCACTGCTGGTCGCCGGCATGGTGATACCGACGGCCGCCGTTGGCGGGTCGGCTTTCGCCGCCCCGACGTGCGGCGACGCCACCCTCATCGCGCCCGGCATCTGCGAGATTGTCATGTATTCCTCCGGCACCTTCACGCCACCTGCCGGAGTCACCAAGCTGGCCGCCGTGCTCGTCCGCGGCGGTGGCGGCGGCGACCAGATCGCCACCGGCTACGCGGGCGGTGGTGGCGAAGTGACCTATGTCGATTCCGTCGCGCTTACTGGTCCGCTCGTGGTGACCGTCGGAGCGGGCGGAACTCTGGGCGCCTTTTCGCCAGCGGCGACGGATGGCGGAGATACGACGCTCAACAGCCACACCGCAAACGGTGGCCAGGCTGGCTACTTTCAAAACGGTGGCGCGAGCGGCAACGGAAACGCTGGCTGGAATTCGTTTTCCAATTCGCCCGGCGGCGGTGCGAAGAGTGCTGCAACTGAGACGACGCCCGGCTCTGGCTATGTGTTCAGCGACATTCCGAGCGTTGATGCCGCTCTGTTTCCGGTCGCGGCCGACCTGCCGTGGGAGTTTGGTCGAGGAGGCGGTTCGGACACGGGAACGCCGAACGCCGGATCGGGAAGTGGCGGGGGCTACAGCGAATCCCTCGAGCTCACCTTCGACGGCGCCAGCGGCAGCGTAACCCTGCGATTTGCACCAGCGGAAGAGCCGACAGCACCTGACGGCGACGAGCTCGCCGCGACCGGCGCCAACGAGACCGCACTCTTGGCCGCAGCACTTGGCCTCGGCTTCATCGTTGCCGGCGCAGCGATCGTCGCCCGGCCCCGTCGCACCGCCACTCGTCGGCACTAACGCCTCGACTGTGGTGCTGCTCTGGTCGATGAGCACTATCCACGGCAACACCAAAGCTCTCATGTCGGCTTCGACGGTCGAACGCTATTGCCCCTCGAGGAGCTAGAACCCGAGTTGCAGCACCATGAGCCCTGGCCAGACGGCGAAGAGTACCGTGACCGGCAAGATAAGGAACACGAGCGGCACGAGAAAGGCGACCTCTCGGGTTCCTGCGGCTTCGAGCAGCCGCCTCTT
>CAYWZI010000118.1:0-4964 GCA_964462815.1 uncultured Microbacteriaceae bacterium | reverse complement strand
CGTCGCGCGCGTCGAGGGCGTGGGCGCGCAGCACCTCGGCGAGCGGGGTTCCGCGGTCGAGGGCCGCGAGAATCTGATCGACCAGGCGGCCGACGGCCACCAGGGCCAGCCCGTCGCGCAACTCGGCGAGGGCGGCGGCGATCGGCTGGCCAGCGTGAGACCGGCGCACGAGCCGCTGCAGCTCTCCGGCGAGCTCGCCGTTGCCGGTGCGGGCGACGCGCCGGAGGTCATCCTGGATGCTCTCCCCCGCCGCGACGCTGAGCGCCAGAAACTCGACCACCGTGGGCAGCTCGTCGGCGATGCGCGCCGCGCGTCGGCGGGCGGCTCGGGCGAGCAGGGCATCGACCACCGCGATTCCGGCGATGTCGCCCGCGACGATTCCCGCGAGGGCGAGCGCGACAAGCGGGGCTCCGTCTCGGGATGTCACGATTCCGAGCGCGAGTCCCGCGGCGGCCCCGAGCATCGCGCCGAACAGCTGCCGGGTGCGGTGCCCAGCCACGGTGAGCGCCGAGCCCGACTGGCGCAGGCGCACGGCGATCACCTGCTCGCCGCCGACGACGGTGTCGAGCACGCGCTGCGCCCACTCGACGGCGGGTGCCGCGAGAGCTCCGAGCACGGGCAGTGGGTCAGAGCGGCGCGCCTCGGTCATCGCGCGCGCCTCGGCCGAGACATCGACGAGATAGGGGGCGAGGCGCGTGACGAGGCGCGGGCGGCCGAGGCGGGGCACGGTCGAGACGATAAGCCAGAGTCCGGCGCCGAGGGCGAGGCCGACGAGCGCTCCGGCGGCGAGCAGGGGCGTCACCGGAACCACCGACCTTCTTCGGGCAACCGCCCGAGCGCGATCATGAGCCGGTAGGCCACGAGCGTGGCGGCGAGCCCGCCGGCGACGAGCACGGCCCCGCCAGGGGTGTTATAGGCGGCCACGGCTTCAGGGCGCGTGCTGAGCATGAGCAGCACGATCCAGGGGGCGACGACGCCGAGGCGGGCCGCGGTGCGCACCCATGACTGGCGCGCGTCGACTTCGGAGCGCACCGCCGCGTCAGCACGCAGGTAGTGCGAAAGCGATCGCAGCACGCTCGGCAGCTCAGTGCCGCCGACCTCGCGCGCCATACGCACGGTCTCGATGATGCGATCAGCAACCGGGTCGGCGAGGCTCGCCTTGAGGGTGTCGATGCACTCGCCGAACTGGGCCGAGCGCAGGTAGTCGCGCCGGAATGCCCTGAACGCGGCCCGCACCGGCTCGGGCGCCGTGTCGGCGAGCCCCGCGACCGCTTGCGGCAAGCTCAGGCCCGCGCGCACGCCCGAGAGCAGCAGGTCGACGACGTCGGGCCACACCGCTCGCAAGGCTCGGCGGCGCGTCGCGGCACGGCCGCGCAACACCAGCACGGGCACGGCTGCCGCCACGACCGCGGCGAGGGGCGCGAGAGCGACGACGGGAACGAGGATGAGCGTCACGGCCCCACCGGCAAGCCCCGCCATGAGGATGATCGCCACGAGCACCACGGGCGACACACTGCTGACTCCCGCACGCGCGAGCAGCTCGGCGAGCGGGGCGAGTGCGGGGCGGCGAGCCTCGGCGGGCTGCTCTCGGCGTGGCCACAGCCACGGCGAGGCGACGAGCAGCATGCCCGCAGCGAGCAGCAGCGCGGCGATGAGAGTCATGCGCTCGCGCCCTTTCTCAAGGCTGGCGCCTCGCCGGCCTGCAATAGCATCGCGGGGTCGAGGCCAGCGCCGGCGAACCGCTCGACCCGCGCGGGCAAAACGCCGGTGGGGGTGAGAGTGCCGTCGAGCATCCGGAACAGGGTGTCGGACTCAATGACGCCGTCGACGACGTCGCCGCTCGGCGCGACGATCTCGGCGACCCGACGCTGGCCGCCCTTCACGAGCTCGCAGTGCACGACCAGGTCGATCGCGCTCGCGACCGTCGGCACGACGAACCCCGAGTCAATGTTGCGGCCCGCCAAGAGGGGCAAAGTCGAGAGTTTGACAAGGGCATCGCGCGCACTGTTCGCGTGGATCGAGCACATGCCGGGCAGCCCCGAGTTGAGCGCGATCAACAGGTCGAGCGACTCGGCTTCGCGCACCTCGCCGACCACGAGGCGGTCGGGGCGCATGCGCAACGCCTCCTTGATGAGGCGCCGCAGTGTGATCTCGCCCGTGCCCTCGAGGTTGGGCGTGCGGCACTGCATCGCGACGACATCACCCGCCGAGAGGTCGAGCTCGAAGGTCTCTTCAACGGTGACGATGCGGTCGGCGGAGCGGGCGCTTGCGAGCATGGCGCCGAGCAGGGTCGTCTTGCCCGAGTGCGTGGCGCCGCTGACGAGGATGTTGCTACCGGCCAACACGCTCATGCGAAGAAACTCCGCCGCGAGTGGAGTGAGTGAGCCGAGCTCGACGAGCCGCTCGAGGCTGCGGATGCGCTGCGAGAACTTGCGCACGTTCACGGCCCAGTGCTGCCGGGTGACGTCCGGGATCACCACGTGCAGCCGCGACCCATCGGGCAAGCTCGCGTCGACGAAGGGACTGCTGAGGTCGACACGACGCCCGGTGCTCTGCAACATGCGCTCGACGAGCGTGCGTACCTGGTCGTCGGTGAGGCGAGCATCCAGTCGCTCTGTGACGCCCGCCCGCGCAATGAAGATGGCGTCGGGAGCGTTGATCCAGATCTCTTCGACGCTGGGGTCGTCGAAGTAGGGCTGCAGCGGGCCATACCCGGTGAGGTCGGCGAGCACGAGACCCAGTGCGGCCTGCTCGTCGGCAAGCGGCGGCAAGCTGCCCGCAAGCGATCGCTCGGCGTAGGCCCGCAGCTCATCGCGCACCACGCGCTCAGCCGCAGTCGGGTCAGCATTCACGTCGAGGCGCTCAGCGCGCACCCGCTCGCGCACGCGCTCAGTAATGACACTCACGGCACTCGACATGCGCGTCATTCTGCTTGAGCGGGCACACCGAGGCAGCGCGGTTCTCCACAAGGGTCGCGGGCGTGGATGCTCGGCCAACGCGCACGCCGCGCTCTAGGCTGAGCGCGATCACGCAACGACGAGGAGGCGCGCATGCTCGAGGTGCTGTCAGCGGGGGCCGGCGGGCTCGCCGCCGGGAGTTTCCTCGTCATCGGGGCTGCGATCGGGTGGTTCGTGCGGGTTCCGACCGGAGTCGTCGCGGGCATCATGGCGTTCGGCGCGGGCGCGCTCATCTCGACACTCGCGTTCGAGCTGGTCACTGAGGCCTATGTCGTCGGAGGGTTGCTGCCCGCACTGGTCGGGTTCATGGGTGGCGCGCTGATCTACGTGTTCGCCGACCTCGCCCTCGCACGGCAAGGGGCCCGAGCGCGCAAACGCTCGATCGCGATGCAGAGCGAGCCGGGCGTTCACGCGGCTCCGGCCACGGCAGCCAGTGCCGGAGTCGGGTTGGCCGTCGCGGTCGGGGCACTCATCGACGGGGTGCCCGAGAGCCTCGTGCTGGGGTTGTCGATCGCTGAGGGGGGTGCGGTGAGCATCCCGCTGCTGGTCGCGGTCGCCGTGTCGAACTTGCCGGAAGGGCTCTCGAGCGCCGCGGGCATGAAGCACGAAGGCCGCAGCGCTCGTTATGTGTTCGGAGTGTGGGGCGGTATCGCCCTGATCTCAGGTTTCGCGGCGATGCTCGGCTTCGTCGTGCTTGCTGACGCGGGCCCCGCCGTCGTCGCGATCGTCATGACCATTGCGGCAGGCGGCATTCTGGCGATGGTGGCGAACACGATGATTCCCGAAGCGTTCACGGCTGACCGCTCGTTCACCGGGCTCTGGACAGCGCTGGGCTTCGCCCTCGCCTCAGCCCTTCACCCGCTCGGCTGATTCAGCCCGCGAGCGCCGCTCCGGCCGCGTGCAACCGCGCGATGAGTTCGGGCACCTCGTCGACCGTGCGGCAGAACATCGCGGGCTTGAAGCAGATGCTCGTGTAGCCCTGCGCGAGTTGTCGGGGCAGGGCAGCGAGGGCCTCGTCGAGGTCGGCAACAGCATCCGGACCATCAAATCGGCCCCGGATGCCCCCCACAAGCTCGAGCTCACTCATCGTTCGCCCGGCGTCAGTCATGGCGTGCTCAAGCACAGCCAGGTCGTCGGGCGTCAGCGTGCCGAAGGGATTGAGCCCGGAGCCATACTGCACAATGCGCCGCACGAGCGGTGGGTGCATGCCCTGCCCGCCAAACCACAGTGCAGGGCCGCCCGACCGATACGGCCCCGGCTCGAGCCACACGTCATTGAACTGGAAGAACTCGCCCTCGTGCCGCACGGGCCCGCCCTGCCACGCCCGGGTGACGATGTCGAGCTGCTCATCGAGAATCGCGCCGCGGCGGTGGAAGGGCACCCCGAGCGCCGCGTACTCGTCCTCGTGCCAGCTCACCGTCGGCAGCACGACGAGCCGGCCCTGCGAGAGCAGGTCGAGCGTGCCGAGGTCTTTCGCGAGCTGCAAAGGATGCCGCAGCGGAAAGATGATCGCGCCCGCCACCACACGCAGTGTCGTCGTCGCCTGCGCGATCGCCGACATCAGGACGATCGAACTCGGCCAGGCGGTCGCGGGATCTTGATTGCCGGGGGCGGCGTAGTCTCGCAGGTTCTCCATGACGCCATTGGCCCCGGCCGACGGGCCGAGGCCGATGTGGTCGCTCAGCATGACGGCGTCGACACCACAGCGCTCGGCGGTGACCGCGAGGTCGACGAGCCCACCCAGATTACGCGGATCAACGATCGCGTCGTTCTCGGTCAGAACCATGACCCAGCGGATGCTCACGCGGTGCCTCCTCGCCCGCTCACCGGTCGTTCGCTCACGAACGAGCTGCGTCGAACTCTAGCAACGGAGAAAGGAATCCGCTGCCGGGCGGCCACCACAGCCCCCGGCAGCGGAAGTGGGTGAGCTAGCTCTTCGGAACGAAGGTGTACTTCGTCGTGAGGTACTCGTCGATGCCCTCGAGCGAGCCTTCACGGCCGATGCCC
>CAYWZI010000117.1:0-7314 GCA_964462815.1 uncultured Microbacteriaceae bacterium | reverse complement strand
GCTAATGCCGCGAACGATCTGCTCGGCGTACGGCCAGCTCGAGGCACGCTGCGGCAGGGTCGCCGCCCGCCGTGTCTCCTCGTCGAGCACCTCGACAAGCGATACCTGACGAACATCCGCGACATACAACATGTCGAGGGCGCGCTTACGGGCTTTGCTGCGGGCGCTCACTACTCGTTCACGCGGCCGAGGTAGTCACCCGAGCGAGTGTCGACCTTGACCTTGGTTCCCGTCTCGAGAAACAACGGAACCTGAATCTCGTAGCCGGTCTCGAGAGTTGCGGGCTTGGTTCCGCCCGTGGAGCGGTCGCCCTGGAGACCCGGCTCGGTGTAGGTCACTTCGAGAACGACCGAGGCAGGAAGGTCGAGGTAGAGGGCCGCGCCCTCGTGCATGGCGATCGTGACCTGCTGATTCTCGAGCATGAAGTTGGCAGCATCGCCGACGACCGTCGCTGGAACCGTAACCTGCTCGTAGTCGGTCGTGTCCATGAAGACGTAGTCGGCACCGTCTTGGTACAGGTAGGTGTAGTCACGACGATCAACCGTGGCGAAGTCGACCTTGGTGCCCGCGTTGAAGGTCTTGTCGACGACCTTGCCGCTCATCACGTTGCGCATCTTCGTGCGCACGAACGCGCCGCCCTTGCCGGGCTTGACGTGCTGAAACTCGATGACGTTCCAGAGCTGGCCGTCGAGGTTGAGCACACTGCCGTTCTTGATGTCGTTCGTAGTCGCCATGGTCGTTCAGAGTTCCGTTCCGGTGAAGAGAGGTGCGTCCTGCGGCGCGAGAGGGCCGCCGGGGAAGTCTAGTCGACCCGGAATCTCCCGCGCGGGGCAGGGCAGTCGTCAGTGCGTTCGCAGAATGTAGTCGAGGGCGAGTCGATACGACTCGGCTCCGAACCCGGCGATGACGCCCGTGGCCACGCCGCTGACGACACTCGTATGCCGAAACTCTTCGCGTGCGTGCGGATTCGAGAGGTGAACCTCGACGACGGGCACGCCGGCTTCGGTGACAAGGGCAACCGCGTCGCGCAGAGCGTAGCTGTAGTGCGTGAAGGCTGCGGGGTTGACGATCACGGGAGTGCGGGCATCCACTGCCTCATGCAACCACCCGATCAGTTCGGCCTCGTCATTCGTTTGACGGAGGTCGATCGTGACGCCAGGAGCCCCATCGACGAGCATCTCGCGCAGGTCATCGAGCGTGGCGGTGCCGTAAATCTCGGGCTCGCGCGTGCCGAGGCGGTTCAGATTGGGCCCATTGAGAACGAGCACGCGAGTCACGGTCATGGCGCCACCCTATCGGCGAGGGTGGTCACTCCCCCACCTCCTGATAGGCGGCGTAGAGCATCGACTCGTCCGTTCCGTTGAGCACGCGTGGCTTGGCGACGTCGTCGAGAACGATGAATCGCAGCATGCCGGCCCGCGCCTTCTTGTCGCGCTGCATTGTCGCGAGAAGTGTCTTCCACCGACCGAGCGGGTAGCTCGTCGGCAGCGTCAACGACGCGAGAATCCGGCGGGTACGGTCGACCTGGTCTGCCGACAGTGAGCCAGCGAGGTGCGCGAGTTCGGCGACGAACACCATGCCGATCGAAATCGCGGCACCGTGCCGCCAGCGGTACCGCTCGGCATGCTCGATCGCGTGACCGAGCGTGTGGCCGTAGTTGAGGATCTCACGAAGCCCTTGCTCGGTGAAGTCGTCGCTCACGACGGCCGCCTTCACCCGGATGCTGCGTTCGATGAGCTCACGAAACACGGTTGTCGTACGATCGGTCGCCACGTTGACGTCGGCCTCGAGCACGTCGAGAATCACCGGATCAGCGATGAAGCCGTACTTCACCACTTCAGCGAAGCCCGCCAAAATCTCGTTCTGCGGCAGGCCATCCAGCAGGTCGAGGTCGACAAGCACACTCGACGGGGCCCAGAACGCACCCACGAGGTTCTTGCCCTCGGCAGTGTTGATGCCGGTCTTGCCGCCAATGGCCGCATCGACCATCCCGAGCACGGTGGTGGGAACCTGGACGAGGGGTACCCCCCGCAACCAGGTCGCTGCGACAAAGCCCGCGAGATCGGTTGTCGCTCCTCCGCCCAAGCCGATGACAGCATCCGTTCGCGTGAAGTCGGTCTGGCCCATGACCTGCCAACAGAAGGCAGCCACCTCAACGCGCTTTGCGCCCTCGGCATCGGGCACCTCCGCGAGCAGCACCTCGGCACGTCCGGCCAACTGCTCGCGCAACGCCTCTGCCTGCGCAGCCAGCGGTGGAGCGTGAACAATGAGCACCTTGGCCACCGTCGGCGGTAGCACCGCACCCAACTCCGCGAGTACGCCGCGCCCGACGATCACGTCGTATGCGCCGCCTCCGGTTACGGGTATCACCGTGTGCTCAGTCATGATGCTCCTTGCGCGGAATCGCGGTCTCTCGCCCAGTCGGCGATCTCGTGCGCGATGTGGTCGATGGGTCGGCTGGAGGTGTCCCACGTCGCTTCGGCGAGGGCTGCATAAGTGCTCGCACGACTCTCGACCAATCGCTCCCACGCCTCGATGCCGTTGCGCACGAGCGGGCGCGTTTCGGGGTCGAGCCTGGCCGCCGCAGCCTGCGCGCTCACGGTGAGCAATACGACCGGATGCTCACGGACGGCATTCGCGACCGCGGGAGTCATGACGGCACCTCCCCCGAGCGCGACGACTGCGCGCTGCGTGAGGGCATCCTGCACGGCCTCCGCTTCGAGCTCGCGAAAGGCGGCTTCGCCGCGAGTGTCAAAGATCTCGGCGATCGGCCCGTGCTGCGCGACGATGACAGCGTCGGTGTCGATGAACGGAAGCTCGAGTCGTCGGGCGACCCTCTTTCCGACGCGGGTCTTGCCAGCAGCAGGCGCGCCGATCAGCACGACGACGGCGCCGTGACCCGACACTGGAGTGTCAGGCACGACCGTCGACGACCGCCGTCGTGAGGTTATCGGGCATCGCGTCGAGGTAGGCCTGGCAGTTGCGTCGGGTCTCAGCGAGGGAATCACCGCCGAACTTCTCGAGCATCACCTCAGCAAGGACGAGCGCGACCATTGCTTCAGCAACGACCCCTGCTGCGGGGACGGCGCAGACATCAGATCGCTGGTGATGAGCGGGGGCTGCTTCGCCCGTCGAGGTGTCGATCGTACGGAGGGCGTGCGGAACCGTTGCGATGGGCTTCATTCCAGCCCGCACCCTGAGCACGGTGCCGGTGCTCATCCCTCCCTCGGTGCCGCCCGCGCGATCACTCAGTCGTTCGATGATTCCGTCATCAACAACGAGCTCGTCGTGAGCGGCAGAACCACGACGCCGCGTGGTCTCAAAGCCATCGCCGACCTCGACACCTTTGATCGCCTGAATGCCCATGAGGGCAGCGGCGAGCTTCGAGTCCAGCCGGCGATCCCAGTGCACGTACGACCCGAGCCCCGGCGGAACCCCGTACGCGAGCACCTCAACGATGCCGCCGAGAGTGTCGCCCGACTTGTGCGCGTCGTCAACCTCGGCGACCATGGCCGCACTGGTCTCGGCGTGCAGGCACCGCATGGGGTCAGCGTCGAGCCGGTCGACGTCATCGGGCACCGGCAACGGCGCGTCGTCGGGCACCTTCACGGGGCCGATCGAGAGCGTGTGGGCAACGAGTCGAATACCGAGTTCGCTGAGGAACGACCGGGCAACGGCGCCGAGCGCAACGCGCGCGGCCGTCTCGCGGGCGCTCGCCCTCTCGAGGACTGGCCGGGCATCGGTGAAGCCGTACTTCTGCATGCCCACCAGGTCGGCATGCCCCGGGCGCGGTCGCGTGAGGGGTGCCCCGCGCGCGCCCGTGAGCTCTGACGGGTCGACCGGGTCGGCGCTCATGATCGTCGTCCACTTGGGCCACTCGGTGTTGCCGATGCGCAAAGCGATCGGGCTGCCCATGCTGAGGCCGTGTCGTACACCGCCCGAGATCGTGAGTTCGTCTTGCTCGAACTTCATGCGCGCCCCGCGACCGTAGCCGAGCTTGCGCCGCTGCATATCGGCCTGAATCGCGTCGCGCAACACCGGAACCCCGGCCGGCAACCCTTCGAGCACGGCAATCAGTTCAGGGCCGTGGGATTCCCCAGCAGTCAACCAGCGCAGCATGCCTCCATCCTCCCATGCGATACGGGGTCAGGATGCTCGCACGCCGAGCCCCCCTGGCCGCCGCCGCACGGCACCACCGTCGGGGCTTAGGCGGCGTCGAGAGCCGCGCGCATGACGCGCTCGATGCCCGGCTCGTCGTCAAGAGCGAGCTCGGTCTGACCGGACACGAAGAATCGCACTTGCCGTACTGCTTGGTGCATCAGCATGTCGCGACCGGACGCGACGCGGCCACCCACCTCGAGCCACTGAGCCGCGAGCGGCCCCGGCCACGGGTGATAGGTCACGTCGAGCGCGACCGCCGTCGTGCGGGCGTCGAACGGCATGGGCTCATGCAGTGCGACCCCGTTCGGCAGCGTCCACGCCACGACGTCGGCGCCGTCGACAACGTGCTCCAGGTCACTCAGCCGCACGACGTCGAGCTCGAGCCCGAGCTGGTCAGCAAGATCGCGAACAGCGAGCGCGCGGGCTGGGTCGCGCACGGCAACCGTCACACTTCGCAAGCCCAGCTCATCGAGCGCCACGACGACCGAGCGAGCGGTGGCTCCGGCACCGGCGACGACGGCGTGGTGCGCGGAGTCGAGCCCCGCATCCACCACCGCGCGCGCGATTCCGGCAACGTCGGTGTTCCGCGCAATACGGTGGCCGTCGTCGGTGAGCAGCAGAGTGTTGGCTGCTCCGGTGAGCTGGGCGGGAGCATCCGCCTCGTCGGCGATGCGAAGCAGCTCTTCTTTCAACGGCATCGTCGCCGACAGCCCACGCCATTCGTTCCCGAGACCGTCGACGAAACCTGCCAGTTCGCTCTCGCTGACCTCGTGACGGTCGTAGTGCCAGTCCAGCCCGAGGTAGTCGTACGCAGCCGAATGCAGCACCGGCGAGAGCGAGTGCGCGATCGGTTGGCCGACGACGCCAAGCCGTCTACGCACAGTAGACAGCGTTCTCCTCGCTCGCTCGGCACCACGCTCGCAATTGCGCAACGCCTCGCTCGTGCTGCGCGAGCGTCTCGGAGAAGACGGTCTCGCCCGTCGCAAGATTGACGGTGACGAAGAAGAACCACGGGCCGTCGGCCGGGTTGAGCACGGCGTCGACCGCGAGATCACCGGGTGCCGCGATCGGGCCAACGGGCAGACCAGTGATCACGTAGGTGTTGTACGGGTTGTCGGCGTCGAGGGCGTCACCGCTCGACCACACGGAACCGGTCTCACCCGCCCCGTACTGCGTCGCCGAGTCAAACTCGAGACGCCAGCCCTCGGCAAGGCGATTCTCGATGACACGCGACACGCGATAGAAGTCGTCCGCCAAGCGGGCCTCCCGCTGAATCAGCGACGCTTTCGTGAGCACGGTGTGTCGATCGGCCTCAGCGACTCCGGCAGCGTCGAGTCGTCGGAACGTCTCGTCAACGAGAGTGCGGATATGGTCTTCTGCCGTGGTGTTCGGCTCGAATGTGTACGTCGCGGGGAACAGGTAGCCCTCGATGTTGGGCGCTTCAGAGGGGATTCCATAGATCGACGGATCAGCGATCGCCGCTTCGTAGTCGGCAAGAGGAATGCCGGTTCCTGCCGAGAGAGCGTCGATGACCTCACCGGCGCGCAATCCTTCGCGAACCGTCGCACTCAACTCGACCTTGTTCTCCGGATCGAGCAATGCATCAAGTGCCGACTGAGCCGACATCTCTTCTTGCAGACGGTACGTGCCAGGGATGAACTGGATCGACGAGTCGGCGAGCAACAGATCGTAGAACGCATCGAAGGTCATCGTCACTCCCTGCTCGACGAGCGAGGTCGCGACATCGGCCCCGATCTCGCCGCTGTAGATCGTGACGAGCACCTCCGTGCCGTTTCCCGTGCCCTCGAAATCGTTGGGTAGTTCCCACCCGAGTAGTTCACGCACTTGAGGTTCGTAATTGGTCCAGACGTACCAGGTGGCTGCGGCACCGAGACCGGCGAGAAGCGAGAGGATGCCGAGCACCACCCACGGCCACCGGCGCCGGCGCCGAGGTGGCTTGGCCGACGAAGCTGTCGAGCGACTGGACCGCGATCCGCGACCTTCACTCTCACGGGCGGCGCGCCGGCTGAGGGGCTGGGGGTCAGTGGTGGTCGCCGCGCTCGCGGGCGCGGTCGACGAGTCCGCGCTCGGCTGCGGGCGGAAGATGTCGTCCCAGTTGTCGTTCTCGGTCACTCAGGTGTGCTTTCGTGCGGCTCGACGAGCGCTCCGGGCGGGTTCCCGGAGGCGCGCTCGAGATCGAGGGCGTGCTGGAGCAGGATAACAGCGGCGGCTTGGTCGACCACCGATCTCGAGTTCTTCGTCGTTCGCCCCGCTTCGCGAAGCCCTCGCGCCGCCGACACCGTCGTCAATCTCTCGTCGACAAGGCGCACTGGAACGGTGATGGCGTCGGCGATGGCCACCGCAACTGCTCGGGCGTCGGCGGTCGAGGCCGTCTCGACGCCGCTCAGCGCGATGGGCAGCCCCACGACGACTTCGATCGCCTCGAACTCTGCCGTGAGGCGACGGATGCCCGCCACGACATCATCCCGCCGCACAAGCGTCTCAACCGGAGTCGCGAGCATCCCGTGGGGATCGCACCGCGCGATTCCGACCCGGGCGGTGCCCACGTCGACGCCGAGCCGAACGCCCGACCGCACCGCTAGAGCCGCAACTGCGCAAGCACGGCGTCGATCGCCGCGGGGATCGCCGACGGGTCGGCGCCCCCGCCTTGGGCGAGGTCATCTTTACCGCCGCCTCCCCCACCAAGCACGGCAGAGGCTGTACGAGCGAGCACGCCCGCCTTGGCGCCAGCGTCACGGGCAGCGGCCGTGGTCGCAACGATGACGGCAGCCTTGCCACCGACGTCAGCCGCGAGCACGACAACGACCGCACCATCGCTCACGCGGCCGCGCACGGTGGTCGCGAGCGTGCGCAAGTCGTCGGCACTCGCGATCGTGCCCACGTTCTCCGCAATGACGGAGAAGGAACCGATCGGGCTCGCGGCGGCGACGAGAGCAGGAACACGCTCGCTCAGGCGAGCAGCCTCGAACGTCGCGATCGTCTTCTCGGCATGCTTGAGCTGCGCGCTGAGATCGGCGATGCGGTCAGCGAGCTGATCACGCGGAGTCTTGAGTGTGCTCGTCAATTGCTGAACGAGAGCGCGCTCAGCGGCGAACTCTCGGAACGCCTCAAAGCCCACGAGCGCCTCGACAC
>CAYWZI010000116.1:0-7321 GCA_964462815.1 uncultured Microbacteriaceae bacterium | reverse complement strand
CAGGCCGACATTGATGCGCTCATCGTCGAGCATGCCCTCGGTTGGTCTCTCGCCCGCATGCCCGTCGTTGACCGCGCGGTCTTGCGCTTGGCAACCTGGGAGCTCCGCCACAATCCGGAGATTCCCGTCGGGGTCGCGATTGCCGAGGCGGCAGAACTGGCGAGCGTGCTCTCGACGGAGGACAGCGCCGGCTTCGTCAACGGTGTGCTCGGAGCCATTGCCACCGCGGTGCGCGCCGATGAGGTGCGAGCGAACGAGGCGAAGCCCTAGAGTCCACGCAGGCTCGCGGCGTTCGACGTGCTTGTGTGACGTTGTGTTTCGCTTCGTGTCGAACCGTGTCTGGCCAGTTTGGTGGGCCCAGTGCGGCCCTCATACGGTGAGGCCATGTCGATCACGTCGCCTCACGCTGACACGAGCACCGCACTGCCGGTCTCGCTGCGCGGCGTCGGTCGGTCGTTTCCGACGGCATCCGGAGCTGAGCCGACGGTCGTTCTGCGCGACATCGACCTGACGATCGCTCCGGGCGAGATTGTTGCCTTGCTCGGCCCGTCGGGGTGCGGCAAGTCGACTCTGCTGCGGCAAATCAGCGGCCTCGATCGTCCCACGGCCGGCTCCATCACGATCGACCATGCACCCGTCGCTGCCGCGGACCAGCGGTGCGCGGTCGCCTTCCAAGAGCCGCGGTTGTTGCCGTGGCGCTCCGTGGCCCGCAACGTTGAACTCGGGCTTCCGCGCGGGGTTGAGCGGGCATCCGGGCGCGATCGCGTTGCCGAGTTGCTCGAACTAGTCCAACTGTCGGCCTCGGCGGCGCTCAAGCCCCGCCAAATTTCGGGCGGAATGGCCCAGCGCGTTTCGCTCGCTCGTGCCTTGGCTCGGGGACCGGGAGTCTTGTTGCTCGACGAGCCGTTCGGCGCTCTCGACGCCCTCACCCGGCTGACGATGCAAGACCTGCTCGTTGACATTCACCGCGCCGAACCCGCGACCATCGTGCTCGTGACGCACGACGTCGACGAGGCGCTCGCCCTCGCTGACCGCGTTGTGCTGCTCGGTACGCGACACGACCGACCCGGCGCCACGATCAGTCGCATTCTCGAGGTGCCGGGGGCGCGACCGCGTGACCGCGCGTCGTCGGTGCTCATCAAGCTGCGCGGCCTTTTGCTCGATGCCCTCGGGGTGCCGAGCCATCGCGGCGCCTGACTCGACCCTCACCACCACCACGGTCTTCCGACCATCCATGAAAGGCAATCATGACCATCCGTACGAAAGCGACCCTGCTGACCGCGACTCTCGCCGTGGCCGCCATGGCGATGACCGGATGCGTCGCCGGTGAAGGCACTGCCCCCGAGCCCCCCGCTGACGGGGCGGCGTGGTCAGCGACCACCCTGACTCTCGACTTCGCCACGTACAACCCGCTGAGCCTCATCATCAAAGACCAGGGATGGCTCGAAGCCGAGTTGGGCGACGACGTCGAGGTGACCTGGGTGCAGTCTGCCGGCTCGAACAAGGCCAACGAAGCGCTGCGCGCCGGAGCGATCGACGTCGGGTCGACGGCGGGCTCGGCAGCCTTGCTCGCGCGGTCGAACGGCAGCCCGATCCAGACGATCACGATCTACACGCAGCCGAACTGGGCGTCACTTCTCGTGCCGACGGGCTCTGACATCTCCAGCGTCGCCGACCTTGAGGGGCGCACCGTCGCGGCGACGAAGGGGACCGACCCCTACTTCTTCTTGTTGCAGGCACTCGGCGAAGCAGGGCTCGGCTTGGGCGACATCAGCCTGCAGAATCTGCAGCATGCTGATGGCAAGACGGCGCTCGAGACGGGGGCCGTCGATGCGTGGGCGGGCCTCGACCCCCTGCTCTCAACCTCGGTGGCGAACGGTGCTGCGGAGATCATCTACGTCGACTTCAACTCCTACGGGTTCTTGAACGCGACGGAGGACTTCATCACGAACCACCCTGACCTGGCCCAGCTCGTCGCTGACGCCTACGAAAAGGCACGCGCGTGGGCCCTCGAGAACCCCGACGAGACTGCCGCGATTCTCGCGGAGGTTGCCGGAATCGACCTCGCCATCGCCGAAGCCACGATTGCGCGCACCGTGATCGACACCGACAACGCTCCGGGCGATGTGCACCGCGCTGTGCTCGAGGTCATCGGTCCGATCTTCGTCGAAAGTGGTGACGTCTCGAACCAGCAGCTCATCGATGACGCCCTCGCCTCACTCTTCAATGACACCTTCGCCCGGGCGGCCGACCCGGCGAGCATCGACTAAACATGAGCTTCGATGAACGCGGCAGCGTTCCCCCCGTCCGGCCCCCTGGAACAGAGGGTCGCCGGGCGGCGTCGTTGTTCGTGTGGACCGGGGGGCTGGGGTTCTCGGCCGCGGGCACGGCAGTCTCTGACACGCGTCGAGGGAGCGTGAACCTCTCAACCGTCCTGCTCGGGTCGATCCTGCCCGTGTTGCTGCTCACTACCTGGTGGGTCGCTGCGGAGTTCACCGACGTGCCCGACTTCTTGTTGCCATCACCGGCACAGGTGGTCGCCGCCGCGGTTGAGCTGGCTGAAGCTGGTCTGCTCTTCACGTACATCGCGATCTCGATCCAGCGAGTGCTCACGGGCTTTGCGATCGGAGCATCTGTCGGCCTCGTTCTCGGCGCCCTCGTGGGATTGTCACCGCTCGCCTCGAAGCTGTTGAGTCCGACACTCGGGGCCATTCGGGCGGTTCCGTCACTGGCGTGGCTGCCGCTGCTGGTCATTCTCATGGGCATCTTTGAACCGCCCAAGATCACGCTCATCGCCATCGGAGCAGCGTTTCCGGTGTTCACGGTGGTGGCTGGAGCGCTGCGGCACGTCGACCCGCACTTGGTCGAGGTCGGGCGAGCATTCGGCCTCACTCGCGCTCGCTTGTTGACGACGGTGCAATTGCCGGCGGTTGTGCCCGCGGTGGTGTCGGGGCTGCGACTGGCCCTCGTGCAGTCGTGGCTGTTTCTCGTGGCTGCCGAGCTCGCGGGCTCATCGATGGGCCTGGGCTTCTTGTTGATTGACTCGCAGAACAATGGCCGAATGGACCGGTTGTTCTTGGCGATCATCCTGCTCGGAGTGCTCGGCAAGACAACGGATGCGTTGATCGGAATCGGCGAGCGCGCCTTGCTCAAACGCTGGGGCTAGAACCGGGTAGAGTCGAAGTCAGTTCGACGTCCTTTAAAGCACCGTCCTGTGAGGCGGGAAAGGAGGTCAGAGTGGTCGCACGCACTGTGCTGCACGACGCTGACATCACCCGCGCTCTGCGCCGCATCGCCCATGAAGTGCTCGAGAGCCGCCGTGGCGATGGCCGTCTCGTCTTTCTCGGCATCCCGACGAGGGGTTCGACTCTTGCCGAGCGCATTCAGCGCATTGTGGAGGAGATCGAACCCGGTGTCTCGACGGCCGGCTCGCTCGACATCACGCTGTATCGCGACGACCTTGCCCACACCCCAACGCGTACCCCGTCGCCCACTCGGATTCCGGCTGGCGGAATCGATGACGCCATCGTGGTGCTCGTCGACGACGTGCTCTATTCCGGTCGCACGATTCGAGCGGCGCTCGACGCACTGGTCGACCACGGACGGCCCCGCGTCGTGAGGCTCGCCGTGCTGGTCGATCGCGGCCACCGCGAGCTGCCGATTAGAGCCGACTTCGTCGGCAAGAACCTGCCATCAGCCACCTCAGAGCGCGTGTCGGTTCGGCTCGTCGAGGTTGACGGCGTCGATGAGGTGACGATCGAGCCATGAGGCACCTTCTGAGCACGCGCGATCTTACCCGCGACACGGCCATTCAGATTCTCGATGTTGCCGAAGACATGGCCCAGACGGCCGACCGCGAGGTGCGCAAACTTCCGCCGCTGCGCGGCAAGACGGTCGTGAATCTGTTCTTCGAAGACTCAACGCGCACGCGCTTGTCGTTTGAGTCGGCCGCCAAGCGCCTGAGCGCCGATGTCATCACCTTCTCGGCCAAGGGGTCAAGCGTGTCGAAAGGCGAAAGCCTGAAGGACACGGCGCAGACACTCGCCGCGATGGGTGCCGATGCCATCGTCGTTCGCCATCACGACTCCGGCGCGGCGCACCTGCTCGCCCATGCCGGATGGGTCGATGCGGCCATTATCAACGCGGGCGATGGAACTCACGAGCACCCGACTCAAGCACTGCTCGATGCCTTTACGATGCGTTCTCGCCTGCACGGTGAACAGGCGCGAGGCAGCGACCTCGCCGGACTTCGCGTGACGATTGTGGGTGACATCGTTCACTCGCGTGTCGCGCGGTCGAACGTCTGGCTCTTGACGACCCTGGGCGCCGAGGTGCACCTTGTGTCACCTCGCACGCTGCTTCCGATCGGCGTTGAGCAGTGGCCTGTGACCGTGCACGAGCACCTCGATGATGCGCTCGAGGCGGCGCCGGGCGCTGTCATGATGCTCCGCATCCAGTCCGAGCGCATGCGCGACGCGTTCTTCCCCTCGACGCGCGAGTACGCGCGCGAGTGGGGCTTGACGGCGGAGAGATTGGCCCGGCTGACCCCCGATACGATGGTCATGCACCCCGGTCCGATGAACCGAGGACTGGAGATCTCGTCCGCCGCTGCCGACTCCGACCGGTCGACGGTGCTTGCTCAAGTCACGAACGGGGTGTCGATCCGCATGGCTGTGCTCTACCTGCTCGTTGCGGGAGCCTCCGATTCCGTTGAGCCGACCGGAGGCGAACGATGACCGGGCTTCTCATACGTGGCGCCTCGCTGCTCGGCCGCCACACGGATGATCTCCGTGTCCGCGACGGGGTCATCGTCGCGCGCGGGTCGTTGACGCACGAGTCTGACGAACGCGTTATCGATGCGGAGGGACTCATCGCTCTTCCGGGCCTCGTCGATTTGCACACTCACCTGCGTGAGCCGGGGGGAGAGGCAAGCGAAACGGTTCTCACCGGAACGCGTGCCGCGGCCGCCGGAGGGTTCACGGTCGTGCATGCCATGGCCAACACCTCTCCTGTTGCGGACACCGCGGGTGTCGTCGAACAAGTGCAGCGCCTCGGCGAGCGTCACGGCTATGCCACCGTCCGCCCGATCGGTGCTGTCACGGTTGGTCTCGCAGGCGAACAACTTGCTGAGATCGGAGCCATGGCACGGTCGTCGGCCGCCGTGCGCGTCTTCAGTGATGACGGCCACTGCGTCCACGATCCGCTCATCATGCGCCGAGCACTGGAGTACGTCGCGACGTTCGACGGTGTCGTGGCCCAGCACGCGCAAGAACCGCGGCTGACGCAGGGCGCGCAAATGAACGAGGGCGTTCTGTCGAGCGAACTGGGGCTGGCCGGGTGGCCCGCCGTCGCCGAAGAATCGATCATCGCGCGGGATGTCCTTCTCGCCCACCACGTGGGCGCTCGGTTGCACGTCTGCCACGTCTCGACGGCAGGCTCGGTCGACGTCGTTCGGTGGGCCAAGGCCCGCGGCATCGCGGTGACGGCCGAGGTCACGCCCCACCACTTGCTGCTCACGGAAGAGCTCGCGGTCGGCTACGACGCTCGGTTCAAGGTCAATCCGCCCCTGCGTCGCAATGAGGACGTGCTTGCCCTGCGCGCCGCTCTCGCCGACGGAACGATCGACATCGTGGCAACCGATCACGCCCCGCATCCGACCGAAGCGAAGGAGTGCACCTGGGCCGAGGCCGCTTTCGGCATGGTCGGGCTGGAGTCGGCCCTGAGCGTCGTCCAGCGCACGATGGTGGAATCGGGCCTGCTGTCGTGGGGAGACGTGGCGCGCGTTCTCTCGGTTGCCCCTGCTGCGATCGGCCGAGTCGAAGGCTACGCCGAGCCCCTGGCGATCGGCAGCCCCGCGAATCTCGTTCTGGTGGATGCCACGAGCGAGCGGTCGTGGAGTCTCGACGATCTGCGCGGCCGCAGCGTCAACTCGCCCTACCTCGGCGAGCTCTTGCCCGGTCGCGTCATGCACACGGTGCATCGCGGAGTGAGCACCGTTGTCGACGGCGCACTGGTTGAGCCTGACGCCATTGTCGCCGCTCACGAGGAGGTTGCTCGTGGATAGGCTGCTGCCCACCCTGATCATCCTCGCCGTGTTCGCGGCGATCGTCGGGCTCATGGTTCTCGGGTGGCAGCGCCGCCGGCGTCGCCAGAGCGGTCTCGACGGGCTCGCTGCGGTTCCTGACCAGCTGAGCCCCGCCCAGGTCGTCGTCGAGGGCTGGTATGTCGCGACCACCTACGCCGATCAGCCGCTCGAACGCATTGCCGCGCAGGGTCTCGGGTTTCGCGCTCGCGCAACCGTGGCCGTGCATCCCGAGGGAATCGTGCTCGACCGTCGCGGTTCTGACCAGGCGTACATTCCTGCGAGTGACGTGAGAAGCGCTGGTCGCGCAACCTGGGCGATCGACCGCGTCGTCGAGCGCGATGGTCTCGTCGTCATTGGCTGGATGCTCGGGTCGACCCCGGTCGACAGCTACTTCCGCCTTCCCGACCCGACAGACGCCACTCGGCTCGTCTCCGCCGTCGCCACCTTGCTCCCCGCTACCGACACCATTGAGGAAGTCGCATCGTGACCAGTTCTGCCGCCGTGCTCGTGCTCGAAGACGGAACCCGCTTCGTGGGTCGCCGCTACGGCGCGGAAGGCCGCACCGTCGGCGAAGCCGTGTTTGCCACGGGGATGAGTGGTTACCAAGAGACGCTGACTGACCCGAGCTATGCGGGGCAGATTGTGGTCATGACGGCGCCGCACATCGGCAACACGGGCATGAACGACGCCGACGAAGAGTCGCGGCGCATCTGGGTCGAGGGGTTCGTCGTGCGCGATCCGGCGCGTCGTGTCTCGAACTTCCGGGCAACGCGCAGCCTGGACGACGACCTGGAGTCGAACGGCGTCGTTGGCATCAGCGGCATCGACACGCGCGCCCTGACGCGGCGCATCCGCGAGGGTGGCGCGATGCGCGCGGGCATCTTCTCCGGGCCCGACGCGGCGCTCGACGAGAACGAGCAACTTGCGATTGTTCAATCGTCGGCGCAGATGTCCGGTCGCAACCTGTCAGCGGAGGTCTCGGTCGATTCCCCGCGCGTCGTCGAAGCCGTCGTCTCGAGCATTGGCCGACTCGCGGTACTCGATCTCGGCATCAAGGAGGCGACCGTCCGGCACCTGGCCGAGCGCGGCTTCGAGGTGCACGTGCTACCGCAGTCGGTGTCGTTCGACGAGGTCATGGCGATCGAGCCCGTCGCCGTCTTCTACTCGAACGGACCGGGCGACCCGGCGGCGAGCGCGGCGCACATCGAGTTGCTGAGGTCGATCCTGCGCGCGGGC
>CAYWZI010000115.1:6630-7500 GCA_964462815.1 uncultured Microbacteriaceae bacterium | reverse complement strand
GTTGCCGCGCACGGGGCCGTCGAGTCGCTGCAGGTTGCAGTTGATGACGAAGTTCAGGTTGTCGAGACCGTCGTTGGCGGCGAGTTGCAGCGCACCGCGGCTCTCGACCTCGTCCATCTCACCGTCGCCCAAGAAGGCCCAGACTTGCGTGTCGTCCGCTTCGGCGATGCCGCGGTTCGTAACGTACTTGTTGACCTGCGCCTGGTAGATCGCGTTGATCGGACCGAGTCCCATCGACACGGTCGGGAACTGCCAGAAGTCGGGCATCAAGCGCGGGTGCGGGTAGCTCGAGAGCCCTCCGCCCTCGCCGGCGTGGGACTTCTCTTGCCGGAACCCGTCGAGCTGCTGCGCCGTCAAGCGACCTTCGAGGAAGGCGCGGGCATACATTCCAGGGGAGGCGTGACCCTGGTAGAACACCTGGTCACCGCCCGTGGGGTGGTCGGCTCCGCGGAAGAAGTGGTTGTTGCCGACCTCGTAGAGCGCTGCGCTGGACGCATACGTTGAGATGTGGCCACCGACCGCGATGCCGGGGCGCTGTGCGCGGTGCACGGTGATGGCGGCGTTCCAGCGGATCCAGGCGCGGTAACGGCGTTCGATCTCTTCATCACCGGGAAACTCGGGCTCGTTCTCCGGAGCGATCGTGTTGAGGTAATCGGTGGTCGGAACCATCGGCACGCCGAGGTGCAGTTCTTTCGACCGCTTGAGCAGACTGAGCATGATCTCGCGACCACGCTGCGGCCCCCGCTCGTGAACGATCGCGTCGAGCGAATCGCTCCATTCGGCAGTTTCCTCCGGATCCGCATCCGTGTGTTCGACTGAGTACGGATCCTGGTCGTTGACCGTCACCCTTGACCTCTTCCTGGTGGTAGA
>CAYWZI010000115.1:0-6620 GCA_964462815.1 uncultured Microbacteriaceae bacterium | reverse complement strand
GTTGCCGGGTTGCGGCGAGGCGATCGCGCGAGCGATACCGAGTCTAGTCATCCCCGCCGGGCACCTCCGAGCGGGATCGAGCACAGCGAGCGAGGCCTCCGTGACCACTTCGTCGCTCCTCATTCCAGGAGATCCGGCGCCCGACTTCACGCTACGTGATCAGTTCGGCCGGTCGGTCTCGCTCGCGGGCGTGCTACGGGAATCGTTGGCGGCACTTGTGTTCTACCCGCTCGCGTTCTCGCCGACCTGCTCGCGTGAGTGGGACGAGTTGCGAGAACATCGGACGCTCTTCGACGAGGCGGGTGTGACCGTGATCGGCATCTCGGTCGACTCGACGGCGAGCCTGCGTGCCTTCGCTGAGCTCGAGGACATCGACTTTGCCCTCCTCGCCGACTTCTGGCCGCACGGCGCGGTTGCCCAGCGGTACGGTGCTTTTCTCCCCGAGAAGGGCTTCGCAGCGCGCGCGACCGTGTTCGTCAATGCGGGCGGCATCGTGCAGGCATCCTTCGCGAGCGACCCCGGCGAGGCCCGACCATTCGCCGCGTACCGTGGCGCGCTCGACGCTCTTTCATGAGCGGCGATAGTCTGGAGTCTCCGGGCTCTTAGCTCAGTTGGTAGAGCGCCTCGTTTACACCGAGGATGTCGGGGGTTCGAGTCCCTCAGGGCCCACGAGTTCCTCACCCGTCGGGGCGTCGATGGCGGTGTCGGCCGTGGGCCGTACCGTGGATCGTGTGCCAGTAAGTCGTGACGAGTGGTGGGCACGGCGTCAGCGCGTGACCGGGCTCGGTGTGCCGTATCCCATCGGCACGTACCGCGATGCTTGGGCCCCCTTCACGAAACTCATTGAGCAGTTTCGGCCCGAGCGCAACGGCGAACTGCTGTTGTCGCAGATTCCCCCCGGCGCCGAGGTCTACCTCGTGTGGGTGTGCGCTGTTGGCCACGAGTTCGTCGCGACCCCGGCCGAACAGCGTGCGCGCCCGACTCGATCGAGGTCGAACCGATCGTGGTGCCCGGCGTGCTCGACTCCATCGCTGCTGCCGGGGGTGTCGAAGTGGCCTCGTACTCCTGGGCGAATGCCCGCCCCGCGCCCCTCCCACGCGCATCAGGCGCCGACTCCAGCGTTACGAAGGTCGGCAACCGAGGTCGCGCCCGGCGTGGCCTTCCACAGCGACAGCGCGCCGCGAGCAACCTCGGCGGCAGAAGGTCGACTGCGCGCGCTCATGGCAGACCGTCTCGCGGTAGATCTCACGTGCACGGCTGTGCGCGTGCGCACTCCGTTCTTTGGGCGGCTCGAGGTGTGGCCCGACGTGATCATTCCTGAGCTGGCGATCGCGGTCGAACTCGACACGGTTGGTCGCAACGCCGACGAGCACGTCGGCCGCCGCGAGCGCACCGACCGGCGCAAAGATCAGTTACTGCGCGAGGTGGGCTGGCACGTCATTCGCGTGCGCTGTCGGCCGCTGCGCGCACTCGGCCCCGATGATCTCGTCGTCGCGGGAGTCTCGGCGACCGCCGTCGAGTCGCTCATCGATTGCATGGGCGACGTCCGAGGTCAGCTTCTCGTGCAGGCCTACGCTCTCGATGCGCGCGTGACTACAGGAACAGCGCCCACAGCAGTGCTGCGAACACCGCGATGAAGATTGCCGGCCCGACGAAGCGCACGACGTCGACTCCGCGTGCGCTCGCGATCACGCGCGCGCCGATCGCCGAGACAGACGGCAACGCCCGCAACTCGGTGATCACGGCGAGGCCCTCTTGCGCGGCAGCGAACTGCGCTGCGGCACCGAGCACGCCCGAGGCGAGCAAGATGCCGGCTGCGGCCAACCGCACGGGCAAGGGAGTGTCGGCAAGGCCCTCAATGAGCATCCACACGGTCACGGCCAGCAGAAAAGTCGGGGCAAGTTGCGACACAATGATGTGCCAGCGTGCCGTGGTCCAGTGCGCGAGCAAGTCTTTCTCGGTCATGCTGACCACCCTACGTTGCCTCGCGTGAGCATCAGGAGCCGCCCGTGTCGTCTGCCATGTGGGCCCTCGTCGCCGCCAGTGTGCTGTGGGGGACGACGGGCACCGCGGCTGCGTTCTTCTCCGACGATGTGAGCCCGCTCGCCATCGGAGCGAGCACCATGGCACTCGGCGGAGCGTTGCTGTTCCTCACCAACCGTGCGCGCGCCCTTGCCGTGATGCGAGACAAAGACGTTCGGCCTTGGCTCATCGCGGCGGCGCTCGGCATGGTCGTCTACCCCCTCGCGTTCTACGCAGCAATGGACCTCGCGGGCGTCGCGATTGGCAATGTCGTCTCGCTCGGTTCGGGCCCGCTGTTCGCGGCGCTCTTGGAGTGGCGCATTCACCGGCAACGATTGACGGTGCGCTGGATGCTCAGTGCGGGCACCGCAATCACCGGGGTCGCGCTGCTGGTGGTGGGAGGCCACGGCGCTGGGTCGCCGGTCGACCCCGCAGGCATCCCGGCTGGCGTCGCTCTTGGATTCCTCGCGGGTGCAGGGTACGCGCTCTTTACCTTCGCGTCGGGCATGGTCATTCGCGGAGGGCACACGGGTCGCGCGACAATGGGGGCAGCGTTCGGGCTTGCGGCCATCCCGCTCGTGGTCGTATTGCTGGTGGTGGGAGCGCCCTTGCTGGGCAGCGTGCAGAACCTCGGCCTCGCCGCCTACCTGGCTCTCGGGCCGATGTTTGTGGCCTATTTGTTCTTCGGGTGGGGCATTCGGTCACTGCGTTCGAGCACCGTCACGGTGATCACCCTGCTCGAACCGCTCGTGGCCACTCTGCTGGCGATTGTGGTCGTCGGTGAGCGGCTTGACCCACTCGGATGGATCGGTCTTGCCCTTATTGTGATCGGTGTAGCTGTGCTCTCCTCGGCTCGGCAACCGCAGACTGTGCCCTGATCGCCTTATCATCACACCATGGTCGACGAGGAGCTGCCGCCCGACGCCGGGGATGATTCTGCCCTTCCGCCCGGTCCTCGCCGCTCGACGTTCACGCCGCCTCCCGATGGCGTGAGCTATGAGCCGGCAGAGACCGATGATGACGCTCTGGCCAACGCTCTTGCTCAACAATTGCCGCAGGTCGCTCGGCCGACGCCGCCGGCTGCACCGCCGAATCCCGTGGATGAACCCGTTGCAGAGCTGCCTCCGGTCGACGCCACACCGGCTATTCCGGCACCGCCGCAGCGACAGTCGCTATCCGACAGCGAGCTGCTCGCGGCAGCCAACCTGGACGCGTCCGACCTAGACACCTCCTCGTTGCTGGACCTCGTCGAGCGCGAGTTGCAGTTGCGCACCGAAGAGGCCGCGCGCCTCGCTGAGTGGGAACAACAGGTGCGTGAGGCCGCGGTACCGGACGCCGATCAACTCGTCTCCGAGGTTCGGTCGCAATTCACGGGTGTGATCCCGGTGGTGGTTCCTCCGGCGGCGGCATCGCCGATCGGGCAGCCGCCCGCGCCGGTCGAGGAGCCGCCTGGTTATGTCCCCGCCTTTGCTGAGCCAACGGTTGCTGAGTCTCCTTTCGCTGAGTGGCCAGTCGCGACGCCAGTGCCTGTGCCCGATGTACCGGTCGCGCCGACGGGGTTCGATCTCGATCTGGCTCTCGCGGATGCTCCGCCTCCGCTGGGGGCTGCAATCACGGCTGTGCCGCCGCCGCCCGGGTCGGTGCCGGCACCCCCAGCGCTCGTCGAGCCCGGCGTGCCCGACGGCACTGTGCCCGTCGTCAGCGCACCGACAGCGTTTGAGGCCTTGCTTGCCGCGGCGGATGCCCCCACCGGCGAAACCACCGCAACAGGTAGAGCGACCCCTGAGCCTGAGCAGCCGTGGCGCATGGAGGCCGTCGACGAGCCCGAGTGGGTCACCGCCGGGGTCGCCGCTTCGAACGCTGTCGACGATGGCGAGTCAGTGCCGAGCGAGCCCACGCCCATCGACCGTGCGCCACGGGTCGAGCGCACGGGCCTCGAGCCGACGGTGGCCGAGCACCGCACGGGTCGTTCGATCCGGATGTTCTGGATGTGGTTCGCCGTCAACGCCTCGGTCGTCAGCCTGGGCCTCGGCGCCGTGCTATTGGGCCTCGGAATGAGCCTGCGGCAAACGATCTTGGCGACCCTTGTTGGCGTGGCCGTGTCATTCTTGCCACTCGGCCTCGGCACGCTCGCGAGCAAGTGGAGCGGTCAACCCACGATGGTTGTGTCGCGGGCGACCTTCGGCGTGGTTGGCAACGTGATTCCCGCACTGCTCGCCGTGGTCACGCGCCTGATCTGGGCGGGCGCTCTGCTCTGGATTCTCGGGGTCGGCGTTGCCGAGGTGCTTATCGGCGGTGCCCTCGTCACGGGCATCGGTCGGCTCGAACTGGCGCTCGCGGTTGCGGGAGTCGCTCTCGTGATCGCGGCTGTTGTCGCGGGCATTGGTTTCCGCGCGGTCGCGGTTCTCAGCGCCACCGTGACGATTCTGGGGCTTGTGCTCATCGGTGGGCTGATCGCCCTGACCGTTTCGTACGTCGACGTGAGCGCCGCTCTCTCGGTCGCCGATGGCCCGTGGTTGCTTTTGGCAAGTGGAGCGACTCTGGTGTTCAGCGTCGTCGGCCTCGCGTGGGCGAATAGCAGCGGTGACGTCGCTCGCTATCAGGTCAAGGGCTCGGCGGGGTCGGCGGCCGTGCTGTTCACGGCATTTGGCGCCACCATTCCGACCTTCGTGCTCATCAGCTGGGGCGCGCTACTCGCAGCCTCCAACCCGTTCGTCGCGGAAGGACTCGTCGAGAACCCCGTCGACATCGTCGCGCGCATGCTTCCGCTTTGGTACCCGGTGCCGCTCGTCCTCGCGGTTGCGCTCGGCCTGCTGGCCGCCGCCACGCTGGCCCTCTACTCGGGTGGGTTCGCCCTGCTGTCGGTGGGCATCCGTACCTCACGCCAGGTAGCCGTGGTGATTGCTGTTGTCGTGGCGGCTCTCGCTACAGTCGGTCTGGCGTTCTTCGTCGCCGACATCACGGGGCTCTTCCGCGACGTTGTCACGACCCTCGCCGTACCCGTCGCCGCGTGGGCGGGCATCTTCGGGGCAGAAACCATGATTCGCAACCGACGGGTGCACTCGCCGTCGCTGCTCGCTCGCGGTGGCGTGTACCCGGCGGTGCGGTGGGTGAACACTGTGATGTTGCTCGTGATCACGGCAATCGGCTGGGCATTCACCACGGCGACGGTGACCGGTCTGCAGTGGCAGGGCTACGCGTGGCCGCTGCTCGGAATCTCGCTCGACGACCCGCTCGCGACCGCCGACTTGGGCGTCGCGATAGCTCTCGTTCTCGGGCTGCTCACGCCGATCATTGCGGGAATCCCTGCGCTTCGGAAGCTGCAGGCGGCAGAGCGAGCGGCCGCTCAACTCGAGGGCACCGAGACAATGACCACCGATATTCCCGTGGCCGTCGAGGCGCAACCGGTGATCGAAGGGCGGTGGAGTCCGCCGCCGCGACCCTCCGCGCCGAGCGCGCCGTGACGACGCTCGCCGACATCACGGCGTGTGCAGAGACGCTGTGGCCTCTCGACGGCATGGAGGCCTGGGACGCCCCGGGATTGCTCAGCGGCGATCCAGCCGCACCGGTGACAACAATCATGCTCGCCGTCGATGCCGTCGCCGAGACCGTCGACGAGGCCGTTGAGCGGGGCGCCGACCTGCTGCTGGTGCACCACCCGCTCTTGTTGCGCGGGGTCACGACGGTCGCCGAGTCGACGGCGAAAGGTGCATTGCTCGCGCGGCTCATTCGCGGTGGCTGCGCACTCTATGCAGCGCACACGAACGCCGACGTTGTCGCGACGGGAACCAGTGCGCGCCTCGCTGAGCTTCTGGGGCTGACGGATGCGCTCCCGATCGTCGAGACCGCGCCGGGCCTCGGTCTCGGGCGGGTGGGGGCGCTACCCGAGCCGACGACACTCGGAGCGCTCGCTCGGCGGCTCGCGAGCATCCTGCCCGCCACGGCGACGGGTGTTCGCGTCGCTGGTGAATTCGACCGACGGGTGTCGCGCGTGGCGGTGTGCGGCGGCGCGGGGGATTCGCTCTTGGGCGAGCAGGCCGTGCGTGGTGCCGACGTCTACATCACCGCCGATTTGCGTCACCACCCCGCGAGTGAGGCCGTCGAGACGGCGCGCGTCGCCGGCGGGCCGGCGCTCATCGACGTCTCACACTGGGCGAGCGAGTGGCTGTGGCTCGACACGGCCGCCGACGAGTTGCGCGCAGCGCTTCCCGCCGTTGAGGTCATCGTGAGCGAGCTGCGCACTGATCCATGGGACTTCGTGGTCGTACAGTAGGCCTAACCGATTGACGCTGACGACCACCGAGGTGACCTCCGCATGGCCCCCACTGCTAGCCCCGATTCGCAGCGTCTGCTGCTCGACGTTCAAGCGCTCGACACGGCACTGCAACAGCTAACGCATCGTGAGCGGTCGCTTCCCGAGCGCGCCACGGTGGAGGCCCTCACGGCCGAGGCCGAGGTCATGCGCGAGTTCGTCATGCAGCGTCGCGGAGAGCTCGAAGACGCCCGCATCGAACTGGGACGGGTTGAGAGCGACGTGCAGTTGGTCGAGGCGCGCATTTCTCGTGATGATGGCCGGTTACAGCAGAGTTCGTCGGTCA
>CAYWZI010000114.1:6094-7550 GCA_964462815.1 uncultured Microbacteriaceae bacterium | reverse complement strand
TGAGGTCACCGATGCGCAAGCCGACGAGCACACAGATGTTGGCGATCGCGTCGAGCGCGCCGCACGCGATGGCGAGCACGAGTCCCGCGCGCCAGCCGCCGCGGAGTGCGGCAGCGGCCGCTGACAGTACGGTCGGCCGGGGGGTCGACGAGCTCGCCGACAGGTGCGGGGCACCGTGGGTGCCGTCGAGCACGGGGGTGAGAGCATCCGTCGCCCGAACGTGACGACGGCCCGCGATGACCGCGAGCACCACGATGAGCGTGATCATGATCGTCGCGTTGACCGTGCGGTTGGCGACGAGAGGAATGAGCCCCGAGTCATCGGGGGTCTGATCGATGACGATGTAGAACGCACCGATGAGCATGCCGGAGGCCTTAGCCATGAGCAGCCCACGCAATGACGGCCGCACCGCGCGCTGGTCGGGCACAAGTCCAACGAGCACCACCGCGACGAGTGCGAGAGCGAAGGCGGGGTAGGCGATCACCCCCAGCTCAGAACCCGTCGCGAGCCCCCACGTGAGCGGAACGATCGCCGAGGTCACGGCCGTGATCGGCGAGAGGATGCTCATCGGTCCGATCGCGAGGCACGCGTAGAGCAGCGCGATGGCCGCGGCACCCGTGACTCCTGACAGGGCGCCCCAGAACAGCGCTTCGACCGACCACACCCTGGGAACGATCAGGGCGCCGACGGTGAGCAGCACCGCACCCGACAGGGCGCCGATGGCGGTGACGCGCAGTGCGCTGATGCGCCGTGCAGCGAGTCCGCCGAGAAAGTCAGCAGCGCCATATAACAGGGCACCCGCGAGCCCGAGAACCACCGTGAGCATCGTGGCGCACCTCCGCGAACAATTCTGTCAGGTGGGAATGAGCGGGCGAACCGGGGGGTTGTCGTCGAGGGCGCTCACACACCGTCACATTCGGGCGGCCTTCGGGCAGCGCCCGTACGCTAGACGCACACGACTTACTCCAAGGAGACCTTCATGGCCCGCATCTACTCCGACATCACGCAGGTGTTCGGCAACACCCCGCTCGTGACGCTCAACAAGGTCACGGACGGAGCCGGAGCCACTGTGCTGGCGAAGCTCGAGTTCTACAACCCCTCGGCGAGCGTGAAAGACCGTCTCGGGTTCGCGATTGTCGAAGCGGCCGAGAAGAGCGGCGAGCTCAAGCCGGGCGGAACGATCGTCGAGGCCACGAGCGGCAACACCGGCATCGCCCTCGCCATGATCGGTGCAGCGCGCGGCTACAAGACCGTCTTGGCGATGCCCGAGTCGATGAGCAACGAGCGCAAGATGTTGCTGAAGGCCTACGGCGCCGAGCTGATCCTGACCCCCGCCGGTGACGGCATGAAGGGCGCCGTCGCCGCTGCCGAGAAGATTGTCGCCGAGCGACCCGGAACGATTCTCGCCCGACAGTTTGAAAACGAGGCCAACGCCGAGATCCACCGCCGCACGACG
>CAYWZI010000114.1:0-6084 GCA_964462815.1 uncultured Microbacteriaceae bacterium | reverse complement strand
GACGGGCCCCGAAGTGTGGAACGACACCGACGGCGCCGTCGACATCTTCGTTTCGGGCGTCGGCACGGGCGGCACTCTGACGGGCACCGGTCAGTACTTGAAGCAGCAGAAGCCCGGCGTCACGATCGTCGCGGTTGAGCCCGAAGAGAGCCCGATCCTCAACGGCGGAAACCCCGGCCCCCACAAGATCGCCGGCATTGGCGCCAACTTCGTGCCCGCTGTGCTTGACCGCGAGGTCTACGACGAGGTCATCGACGTGAACATCGAGCAGGCCGTGAGTATGGCCCGGCGACTGTCGGCCGAAGAGGGAATCCTCGCCGGCATCTCGTCGGGCGCCACGGTGCACGCAGCGGTTGAGCTCGCGAAGCGCCCCGAGAACGCGGGCAAGCTCATCGTGGTGATCGTCGCCAGCTATGGCGAGCGCTATCTGTCGAGCGTGCTCTACGACGACCTGCGCGCCTAAGAATGGGCATGCGGGAGGACATCCGCAATGCCCGATTGCGCGACCCGGCAGCGCGATCGGGCCTCGAGGTGTTTCTCACGTCGGTCGGCCTTCATGCCGTGTGGTGGCATCGCATCGCCAATAGGTTGTGGCGCTGGCGGTTGCGGCTACTCGCGCGCATGATCTCGCAGGGCGCCCGCTGGTGGACCGGCATTGAGATTCACCCGGGCGCGACGATCGGCAAGCGACTCTTCATCGACCACGGCATGGGCGTCGTCATCGGCGAGACGGCCGAGATTGGCGACGACGTCATGCTGTATCACGGCGTGACGCTCGGCGGCCGAACGCTCGAGAAGGTCAAACGTCACCCGACCGTGCACGACGGTGTGCTGATCGGCGCGGGAGCAACGATTCTCGGCCCGATCACGATTGGCGCGCGTTCGCAGATCGGTGCGATGGCGCTCGTGACCCGGGATGTTCCCGCCGACTCTGTCGCCACCGGGGTTCCGGCAACCTCTCGCCCCCTCGATCGCGCCGCAGGCACCACGGGGGCCGACGGCTTTCTTGTCGACCCCGCGATTCATATCTGAGCATCCGGGATTCTCAGAGCCGGAGTGGGCAATGAGCGCGGGGCCACCGTCGAATCGTCGACGACGGCCCCGCATGGTGATGCTCAATCGATCAAGTCTCCTATTCGTACCGGAGAGCCTCGATCGGATTCTTTCGGGCTGCCCGCAACGCGGGCAACGTGCCCGCGACGAAGGCGATGGCCATGATGAGCACAATCACGCCGAGGACCGACGCGGGAGTGAAGGCGATGAGCGTCAACCCCACAAGGTCACCGAGCAAGCCGACCGCGAGTGCCTCGCTCGTCGCCGTGCCGACGACGATGCCGAGGACCGAGCCGATCACGCTGCCCAGGAATCCGATGAACACCGCTTCTGTACTAAAGAGACCGAAGATCTTTCGTCCGCTCAAGCCGACGGCCTTCATGAGCCCGATCTCTCGAGTGCGCTCCTGCACGCTCATGAGCAGCGTGTTCACGATTCCGAAGCCCGCTGCCACCAAGGCAATCGCCCCGAACGCGTTCAAGACCAGGATGATTCCGTCGATGACACTGCGGAAGGTTCCGATCTGTTCGCTCACGGTCTGCGAGTCGTAGCCGAGCTCGGTGAGTTCGTCGCGCAGAGCGGTGATGCTCTCGTCGCTCGCATCGCTCGCGAACGTCACTGTCGCCGAGGCATAGCTCGTGCGGGTCGATTCGCTCGCGCCAATCGACTGCTTGTCGAATAGGGCATTCGTCAGTGCCGTATTGGCGCTTCCGCCGGCCGTGGCGCCGAGTGACTCTTCCGAGACACCGATCACCTCTGCGTCGACCGTGTGTTGCACATCGGTCGCGTCAGTGACTGCGATCGTTGCGACAACGCCGACACAGTCAGCTGGCTCATCGCATCCGAGCGCCGTGGCGTGATCGAGCGGAATGATCACCTGGAATTCGCTGCTGTCATTGTCCAGTTGCTCACCCGACGCCAGCTGAAGTGTTGCTCCGGGCACGAAGTTCGAGATCGTGAACTCGAACTTCTCGCCGTCGTCGAACTGAATGTAGTCGGGGCTTACCTGCACTTGCCGTTCGGCCGACTCCACTGTGTCGAGGGTGCGCAGTTGCTCGATCTCCTCGTCGGTGATCGCTTCCACTGTCTCCGCAGCTCCTGGCCCTGACGGGGTGCTGTTGTTCACGACGCGAGACGAGTCGGGGTCGTAGAGACGCACCCCCTCGTCCGTCTCATTCGACGTGTCAGGAGTTTTTGTGACGGTGAGTACGTTCTCGGCACCGATCGCAGCGACCGTGTCGTTGATGTAGGCGTTGATGCCCGTGCCGAGCCCGTTCGTGATCGTGATGGTGAAGGCTCCGATAACGATCGCTGTGACGGTCAGGCTTGTGCGCAGCTTGCTTCGGAAGGTTGACTTCACGGCCGAAGCGACAATGTCGGTGTTTCTCATGAGGTGAGCTCCTTGGGGGTAACGACGAGTCCGTCTTTCAGGTAGACGCGCCGATCGCACCGAGCGGCGAGGGTTTGGTCATGAGTGACGATCACGAGGGTGATCGCCTTCTCGCGATTGAGTGTGAACAAGATGTCTTCCACCACTTCACCGGTTGCCGAGTCGAGATTTCCGGTCGGCTCGTCCGCGAAGATCACGCTGGGTCCGTTGACGAGAGCGCGGGCGATCGCCACGCGCTGCTTCTGGCCCCCGGAGAGATCTGTCGCTCTGTTGTGGGCCTTGTCGGCGATCTCGAGCTGTTCAAGGGTTTCCATCGCCCGTCGACGACGCTCTCGGCCGGGAACGCCGGCGATCGTGAGGGGCAGCATCACGTTCTCCAGCACAGAAGCGCCCGGAATCAGGAAGAACTGCTGAAAGACGAAGCCGAACGTCTCGTTGCGCAACGCATTGAGTTCTGCCGGGCGCAGACCCGTGGCCCGCTGGCCCATGACGGTCACTTTGCCGCCAGAAGGCTCGTCAAGAAGCGCCATGACATGCATGAGGGTCGACTTGCCCGAGCCGCTCTTGCCGACGATTGCGAGTGACTCCCCGAGCTCTGCCTTAACCGACACTCCTCGGAGTGCAGCGAAGCGCCCTGATCCTTCCCCGTAGGTCTTGGTCAGGTTCTTCACTCTGATTGCCGTTGCCGACATATCGAGTTCCTTTCGTTGAGTGGTGTTCTGTGTTCCTTCAGTCTTGGAGGAGGGCGACTCCAGCGCGTCTGCCAGTCGCGGCAATCTCACCTAGCGCGTCCGCGGCATTGAACGGAGAGCGATACCGCGATTGCGGTACACGGCATACCTCCGCCAGGGGATGCACTGCGCGGGTTACTGCCCGAGAATGACGAGGTGAACCCTCACGACCTTCAGAACCCAGGCGGTTCGCGACTCAGCTACTGGCTGGTCACGATCGTCGTGTGCGTGGTCGGAATCGTCGCTTCGTTCATCCGCCGCGATGGCGACCCATCGACCATCGTCGTGTTGACTCCGACCGCCTTTCAGCTTGTTGGGGTCGTCGCCGTGGGGGGACTTGTCGCGGCGCGACGGTGGATTCCGCTCGCATCACTGATCGGAATCGTGGCATTCGCGCTCGCCTGGAGAGCGGTGGACATCAACTCGTCCGGTATGGATGCCGCGCTGCTTGCCGTCATGTTCAGCTACGTGTTGTCGACCACGCGACGACGCGCTCTGATCGTTGCAATCGCCACCGTCGCCCTCATGAGCGTCACCCTTGTGTTCGTCCGGCCGGGAGCGTTGACCGATGGCTCGATTGTGCAAGTGGCCTTGGTCGTCGCTCTCGCAGTCGCGCTCGCCGAGGGCTCTCGGTCGCGACGAGCGCAGCTCGCGGCGTTGCTGGCCCGAGCTGAGCAAGCAGAAGAAAGCCGCGAGAGTGAAGCGAGGCGCCAGGTGGTCGAAGAGCGTTTGAGAATTGCGCGCGACCTTCACGATGGTGTTGCGCACCAAATGGCCGTGATCAACCTTCACGCGGGCGCCGCTCGAGAGACGTTGTCGACGCGACCGGAGATCGCTGCGCAGTCGCTCTCGGTGATCAGTTCATCGGCGCAGTCGGTGCTGGCCGAGATCAGTGACCTGCTCGGCATGCTCAGGCGCATAGAGCCGGACGACGATACCGCCGAGGCTCCCGCGACAAAGACCGTCACGGTGAGTGATCTTGCGGCACTCGCTGAGGCGTTTCGGGCAGACGGTCTCGAGGTGAGCATCGAGTCCCGCGGGCATGCGCGGGCACTCAGCCCTGACGTCGACGACGTCGTGGTGCGCGTTGTACGGGAGGGTCTGACGAACGCACTCAAGCACTCTCTGACCCCTCGTGTGAGCGTGACTCTGACGTGGATGGAGAAATCTCTCGCCGTTGACATTCGCAACGAGGCTTCCGGAAGCTTCAACGCCGATCGCGCCGACTCCTCCCCTCCGTCGACGGGCGGCCACGGACTCTTAGGCATTCACGAGTGGGTTGAGTCAGTGGGAGGCACCTCGAGTGCGCGGCTGCACGACGACCAGTTCCGCCTCAACGTCGACGTTCCCGTCGACCGAGCGGGCACACAGTGATTCGCGTGGTGCTGGTCGACGACCAGCCACTCATTCGTGCGGCGGTGAGCTCGATCGTCGAGCAAGAGCCCGACATCCGGGTCGTCGGCGAAGCGTCAGACGGGCGTCAGGCTATCGATACGGTCACGCAGTTGTCCCCGGATGTCGTCGTCATGGATGTCCGAATGCCCGGCCTTGATGGCATCGAAGCGACTCGCATTCTCTGTGAGTCAGGCGTGGCCGACAATTCACGAATACTGGTCATGACAACCTTCGAAGACGATGACACCGTTGCGCAGGCTCTTCGTGCTGGGGCCAGCGGTTTCATCGGCAAAGGGGTGGATCCGCACGACCTCGTGCACGCGATTCGCACCGTTGCTCAGGGTCACTCTCTGCTTTCTCCCGCCGCAACGGCGTCGATCATTCGCGACTTCGTTCGGCGGCAGCCTCCTTCGAGTGTGCCGATAGGCGCCCTCGACGCGCTCACGCCGCGCGAGCGCGAGATCGTCGAGCTCGTGGGTCGCGGCCTCTCGAACGATGAGATTGCCGCGAACCTTTACATCTCGGCGGCCACGGCGAAGACGCACGTGAACCGGGCAATGACGAAACTCGGAGCTCGCGATCGAGCCCAGGTGGTGATCGTCGCCTACGAGAGCGGACTCGTTGGTTAGCGCGCACTCGCGCACGATGTCCCGTGGAGCGCCGCGCATACCAAGGGGGTCGCGGGCTTCCTCGTTGACCGCACGATTGGTATCGAGGAGGGGGACTTTCGGCCCTGTTCCGCTGATGTTCGATATACGAACGTGGACTCACCCGATTTACTTGCAAGGAGAGTTCCCGTGCTCATGCCCACCCCCGCACGTCCGGCTGCCCAGACTGTGCCTGCCCCGCTCACCGCTGAGCAGGCCGCCGAATTGTTCTGCGTCATTGCCAAACACGAACGACTGCGCATCATTGGTCTCGCCCTTGCCACCCGCAGCGTGACTGTTGATGAACTCGAAGCAATCGGAGTCGGCGATCATGATGCCCTCATGGCCCACCTCCGTGAACTGGCCTCACTGAACATCATCGAACTCAGAGACGACAACGGCACTCAGCGGGTGCAAGTTCGATCGCCCTTCACCAAAGTGTTCTTCGATGCGACGCGCGATCTGATGGCCGACCTCCGCGGCGGGCCGCTCGTCATGCAGTAATCGCTATCCACTGCAGTTGTGCTGTCGCGCAATCGCGTCAGCGGTGCCAGGTAGCCTGGGGCAAGTGACCACGACCGCGCCCAGCCCACAGCAGGTGCTCGAGCGCGTCTTCGGTTATGGCGCCTTTCGCGGCGAGCAACAGGCCATCATCGAGCACGTCGTCGCGGGCGGTGACGCTCTCGTGCTCATGCCCACGGGCGGTGGCAAGAGCCTCTGCTACCAAATTCCCGCGCTCGTGCGCGAGGGCGTCGGCGTCGTCATCTCGCCGCTCATCGCTCTGATGAAAGACCAGGTGGATGCCCTCGAGGCCGTCGGCGTCCGCGCCGCGTTCCTCAACTCGACGCAGGGCCCCGACGAGCGACGG
>CAYWZI010000113.1:0-7735 GCA_964462815.1 uncultured Microbacteriaceae bacterium | reverse complement strand
TCTCGTGGAGGGGCTTCTCCAGCTGGATGCCCGCGTTGTTGTGGATGAAGTTGAACCCGCCGAACTCAGACTGAGAGAGGGCGATGGCCGCATCGATATCCGCGACCTTTGAGACGTCAACCCGCAAGCTGACGGCCTTCCCGCCGGCTGCTCGTACGAGATCGACGGTGTCATCGGCGCCGCTGACATTGACGTCGACGCAGACAACGGCCGCCCCCGCCGCGGCGAGAGCGAGGGCGCTTTCTCGACCGAGACCTTGCGCTGCGCCGGTGACGACGCCAAATCGACCGTCAAGTTCCATGGTGATCTCTCTTTCCGTTGGGTGTAGCTGGGGTGGGTTCGAATCGGTGACGCGCGATCGCCGCGCTACATCGCGGTTGTGCCGCCGTCGACCGAGATAGCCGATCCGGTGGCGAAGGGCATCGAGACCGCGACGAACACGATGGTCTCGGCAATCTCTGCTGGTGTGGCGAAGCGCTTCATGGGCACACGTTGAGTGGCCGCCTCCCGCGTCGCAGCCGGGTCGGGAAACCACTCCAGCTCGGCGTCCATCATGGGTGTGTCGACGGGGCCAGGGCACACCGCATTTACCCGGATGCGCGGCGCCAGTTCCATCGCCATGGCCTTGGTCAATCCGATGACTCCAAACTTCGACGCGCAGTAGTGCACGTACAAGCCCATGCCAAGGAACGACAGCTCTGATCCGAGGTTGACGATCGAACCGCCGTCTGCCATGACCATTGCGGTCTCGCGAGCGACGAAGAAACTGCCCGACAGGTTGACCGCGATCTGTTCATTCCAGAGCTGTGGAGTGAGATCGTCGAGCGCGACCGGGCCATCGATGCCGGCCGCGTTCACGACGATCGTGGGCGCACCGTGCTGGGCGACGACTGCTGCCACACCAGCAGCAACCTGCTCTGGATCAGCCACGTCAACCACATGCACCGACGATCGCTCGGGGAACCCCGCGACCGACGCGCGCAGTGGTTCTTCACGTCGGCCGAATACGGCAACAGTGGCCCCACGCTCACCGAGAAGCGCTGCCGTCGCGGCGCCGATGCCCGACCCGGCCCCGGTGACGATGGCGATGTGTCCTGAGAGATCCATGAGCACCTTTGCAAGATAGTGAGGGCCGGTGGAGCCACCGATAGCTACCGGTAATACAGGTACGATAGGTTAGGCCCAACTGTTACTGCAAGTAGCAAACGCACATTTTGTCCGCACTCTCCTGGCGAGCGAGGTCTTATGTCCATCACCATCGACCACTACGGCTTCACGAGCGACGGGCGCCCCGTCCAACGCATCGAACTCGTGGCAGGTTCGACGCGCGCGGTCGTGCTTGATCTCGGAGCCCGACTTCTTGAGATGTGGGTGCCCGATCGAGACGGTGTCGCCGCCGACATCGTGCTGGGCTACCCCGATGTTCCGGCGCATGAAGCGGGCACGGCCTACTTCGGAGCAACCTGCGGCCGCTTTGGCAATCGCATTCGGCGGGGTCGATTCGAGCTCGACGGCGAGACGTATCAGCTGTCCATCAACGAAGGCCCCAATCACCTTCACGGGGGCACGGTCGGCTTCGATCGCTATATCTGGAACATTGTTGAGACGCAGTCGAACTCAGTGCTCTTCCGCCTCGAGCTCCCCGATGGCGACCAAGGGTTCCCGGGCGCGTTGGTGGCGGAGATGCGACTCACCATCGGCGAAGGCAGACTCGACATCGTCATGACGGCGACCACGGACCGCCCGACGATCGTCAACATGGTGCACCACAGCTATTGGAATCTGGCCGGGGCGTCATCGGGAGACGTCTTGGGCCAGGAACTGCAGATTCACTCCGACTTCTACACTCCGGTCGATGATGAGCTCATGCCCACCGGCGAGGTCAGGTCGGTCGAGGGAACCCCGTTCGACTTCCGTAAGCCCACCCCGATCGGGAAAGCCATCCGCGATGTCAATCACGGCGGCGCGGGCCGTTCCGCACCCGCCGGGTTCGCCGGGTATGACCACAACTGGGTGCTACGCAAGGCTGCCGGCGAGATGGGGCCGTGCGTCTGGGCACGGGATCCGCAATCGGGTCGACAGATGACCTTGCGCACCAACGAGCCGGCGGTGCAGTTCTACCCCGGCGGTTACCTGTCGGCGGACATCACCGGCAAGCACGGCGGCCCCTACGCACCGTTCCAGGGATTCACCCTCGAGACCCAGCGATTCCCGGACGCGCCGAACTTCGGCCACTTCCCATCGTGCAAGCTGTTGCCGGGCGAACTCTACGAGCACGTCATGGAATTCCGCTTCTTTGCCGAGTAGCGGTGCCGGGTTCTACGCCGCCGGGTCGAGGGTGACAATGCCAGTACGCACGGAGGCCGTTTGATGGTCAGAGCAATTCTCCTGCCCCACAGCCACTGGGACCGCGAATGGTACGAGCCGTTCGCCGTCTTCCGCGACAAGCTCGTCGTGATGCTCGACGGCGTGCTTGATGGGCTCGCTAACGAGGCAGGCTTCAACCACTTTCATCTCGACGGCCAGGCGATCATGCTCGACGACTATCTCGCCGTGCGGCCCGAGCGTGAGGCTGATGTACGAGCACTCGTCCAGTCGGGCCGACTCTCGGTCGGGCCGCTGTACACGCTCACCGATGAGTTCCTCGTCTCGGGTGAGAGCATCTACCGCAATCTCGAGTGGGGCCTGGAGCGCGCCCGGCGTTGGGGCGCTCCGTCTCCCGTTGACGGCCCGTGGGCGGGCTACATGCCCGACCAGTTCGGGCACATCGGTCAGTTCCCCCAGATTCTCCAGGCGTTCGGCATCGAACACGCGGTCATCCTTCGCGGGGTCTCGGCGTCGATTGCCACCTCGGTCTTCCGGTGGCGCTCGCCCAACGGGAGCGAGGTGCTGACCGAGTACCTGATCCACGGCTACTACCCCGGTGCGGACATCGATGATGCGCCAACCGTCGAGGGGAGAGCGAGCGAGTTGCGCGCCGCCATCGACCTCGTCGCATCGGTCTCACCCCGGTCGACTGTCTTGCTCCCCGTTGGCGCCGATCACTGGGCTCCCGTGCCGGGGATGTTTGAGAGGGCGATCGAGTCGAGTGCCGTTGTGGATGCCGAGGTCGAAGTGTCGTCGCTCGCTCGATTCCTTGATGTGGCCGAGACGCCCCCTGACCTCACCGTCTGGGAGGGCGAGCTACGGTCGGCATCCACCTGGATCCTTCTTCCGAACACCGTGGCCACCCGCGCCTACCAGAAGCGACGGCGCGGAATTCTGGAGACGCGCCTCGAACGGTACGCCGAACCGTTGGCGGCCCTCGTGCCCGGATTCGAGTGGCCGGCAGACAGTCTCGAGCGCGCCTGGGACCTCATGCTGCAGAACGCCGGGCACGACTCCGCGTATGGAGCGGGGGGAGATGCCACCGCCCGTGACGTCGACGCACGGTATGACGCGGTGCAGCAGATCGTCGATCCGATCATCGGTGACGCTTTGGGGCGCTTGGCCGGCCAGAGCGAACTGGCGGGGCTGCTCCGCTTCAACCCGTCACCGTTCAGGCGGAACGGCGTTGAGGGGTTGTCGTGGACCGTTGATCTGCCGGGCGACGCCGCACGGTTCGACCCACAACCCATTGAGCTGGAGGTTTCGGGAACCTCGCTCGTGCTCCCCAACGGTGCGTCGATTCGATTCACCGATGAAGATGACGAGGGCGACCTGTTCACCTTCTCTCCCGCGGGAGACGCTCTGCGGCCCACCGTGACCTCAGAAGGAATGGTGGCTCGGGTCGTCTTCGACGGTGTGGCTGTCGACGTGAGGGCGACGACTGCCGAGGGAGAGGATCACGTTCGACTTCAGCTGCGAATCGAGAACACGAAAGAGAACCATCGCTTGCGCATGCGGGTGACGCTCCCCGGTGTTCCGTCGGGCTCGATCGCTCTCGCCCCGTTCGAGGTCGTTCACCGCGAGCTCGTGGGGGAAGGGTACGAATCAGAAGTCGGTTCGGTCACCTGGCCCGCCAGCGGCGCGGTGCTCGCGGCCGGTACGGCACTCCTCGGCGAGGGCGTGTTCGAATACGAAGTAGACGGCGATGAACTCGCGGTCACGCTATTGCGCGCCGTGGGGGAGATCGCCAAACCCACTGTGCCGACTCGGCCAATTTGGGCGGGTCCGTCGATCGAGGCGCCTGAGGGGCAATGCCTGGGGGTCAGTGAGGTGGCGCTCGGGGTGCGCGTCGACTGCCCTGTCAACGAGCTTGTCGCGACGTGGGAGGCATTCGCGCTTCCTCTCCTCTCTGCATATGCCCCGGGCGGGGGAGCCATGTCTCCCGATTCGCTCGCGCACATCGAGGGAGCACAGGTTTCCAGCGTGAGACGGGTCGGCCCCGACACCACCGTACGGGTGTGGAACGACGACCCGACGAGCCCTCGGGTCGCCCGGGTCAATGGTGCGGATGTCCACCTCGGCCCGGCCGAAATCCGACAGGTCACACTCTGACCTCATGAGGAGACCGCAGCAGATCGAGTTGACTCATGGGCAGCTGATCGCTGCGATCCGCGGGGCGGCCGAGATTGTCGACGAAGCCGGAGTACTGACTCCCCTGCGGCTTCCCCGGTGGGTTCGAGAGCAACAGACCGACACGATTATTGAGGTCATGGCGTTGCAGGCTGCTGGGGTTCGGATCGTTCTCGAGGGCTCCGCGCCCGCGGTCGAACTAGAGCTTGACGTCGAGCGATTGCCTCGCGACGATCGCGAGCTGTGGCCCGCATCGATCGTCGCGACAGTCGGGGGTGTCGTCTCAGACGTCGTCCAAGTTGATGATGGGATGCACCGCCGAGTCGTACTTGACCTCTCGGCGAGTGCGGTGCCGGAGCACGGAGGGCTCATCGAGATCTGGCTACCCCATACGGCCCGGGTGGGGATTCGCCGAGTGAGCTCTCTCGCCCCCTTGGCAGTGCCGAACGAGCGCACACAACGCCGATGGTTGCACCACGGCAGCTCGATCAGCCACAGCCTGGAGGCCGATGGCCCGGTTACCCGCTGGACCGCTCAGGTCGCGCGCGCACATGACCTGTGCCTGACCGACATGGGGTTCGCCGGAGAGGCGATGCTCGACCCCTTTGTCGCTCGGGTGATCGCGGCGAGCGACGCCGAGGTGATCACGCTCAAGCTGGGCATCAACATCGTGAACGCCGGGGGGATGATCCCGAGAACATTCGGCCCAGCACTACACGGCTTCCTCGATATTGTTCGGGAGGGGCATCCGCACACGCCCGTCGTGCTCATCTCACCGATTCTGTGTCCGCCCCACGAGCTGAACCCGGGTCCGACGAGTGTTGGTGACGCAGGTCTGCACGGCCGCACTCCCGACCCCGACGAAGACGCGCTCGACCTGCGGCGTGTTCGAAGAATGATGGCTGACGTCGTGCGGGCGAGATCGGCGTCAGACCTGAACCTCACGTACCTCGACGGACGCGAGCTTCTCGGGGCCGAGTCTCGCGAGGCGTCACTTTTACCTGACTTGCTGCATCCGAACCAAGCCGGGATGGATCTCATCGCCCAACGTTTCGGCTCCCTCCTCGGGTCCGTCTTGGCCGGCGAGGCGAACGACGGCTAGGTCACGTCGAGCGGGGATCCGGAGATGATCGATGTCGATCTGACTCAACGTCGTCAAACCACCGATCATAGTCCAGCGTTAACCGTGCCACGATCTCCGGCCGCTCTTCGCTGAGATCCCTGGTCTCATGAGGGTCGTTGGAGAGATCGAAGAGCATCGGCGTGAGGGGCTCCACCGGTTGGTCTCGCCGCGGGGCGTGGACCAGAAGCGAGTCGCGATCGGCATGATCATGCGCCTGCTCGTCAGCAACACTGTCGTCGGGGTCGACAGCAAACGCCTCCGGGCGGGGAGGCCACACGAGCTTCCATCGAGGATCGGCTGCGGCCGCGTTGATGGCTCTTCTCGGCGTGTACCGCGTCCATTGCCAGAATCGCGGGCTGATCGAGGGCCGGGGCGTCGAGCCTTCGAGAGCGGGAAGCATACTGACCCCATCGAGTCCGTCGTCATCGACGGGGCTTCCGTCGACTGCCTCGATCACGGTGGGCAACCAGTCACAGAAGTGCGTTTGCTGGTCGACGGTGTGCCCCGCAGGAATGCGATCGGGCCACACCACAAAAGCCGGTACGCGGATGCCGCCCTCCCACACCTCTTGCTTGCCGCCGCGTAGCGTGGTCTCAGGGCGCAAGGCTGGGCCGTAGCCGGAATCACCATGGTCAGGGCCATTGTCACTGAGGACCATCACCAGGGTGTTTCGATCCGCGCCACGACGTCGGAGATCGCTCAGCAGCGCTCCGAGCCCCTCGTCTGCCTGTTCGATCAGGGCCCAGACGCGAGCGACGGCCTCATTCGGCGCTCCGCGATCAAGCGTGTCGTCGACGGCACCCGGGAGCGGCTGCAGCGGAAAGTGCGGTGCCGTCAACGCCAGGTGCAAGAAGAACGGTCGGTCATCCGACGTCGGCCCCTCCACGAACGATCGCGCCTCGTCGATGAAAACATCGGTGAGGTGTCGACCGTCGGCCTTAAGGCGGGCGCCGTCTTTCTCGATCGTCCAATCCCAGTAGTCGCTCCAACCGCCCCTGAAGCCGACAAAGTGCTCGAAGCCTCGGCGCAGGGGATGGTATTCGGCCCCGATCGAGCCGATATGCCACTTGCCGACAAGCCCACACCGGTATCCCCGTGCCGACAGCAAGTCAGCCATTGTCGAGACGTCCAGCGAGAGTCGATCGCTACCGCGCAGCTCGAGTGTGTCAATCACTCCGTCTCGCTGTGGATAGCGTCCGCTCAAGAGAGCCGCTCGAGCAGGCGCACAGACCGGCGAAGCGCTGTAGTGACGCGAGAGCACCGCTCCGTCACGCGCGAGTGAATCCAGGTTGGGAGTTCGGGCGATTCCGTTAACCATCCCGAGATCAGCGAATCCCATGTCGTCCAAAACGACCTGGACGATGTTGGGTCGGTCAGGGCTCACCACGTCATGATCCTCTGCGGTCGCGCGAGATCGCATCAGCGCAGGCTAGGCCGCGAAGCCCCGCATTGCTGCCGTCGAGTCACCTGAGCGCCGCGATCGTGCTCAGCCCCGACGCTTGGTGAGCAGGCGAACGACCGGCGCCAAAAGCTGCTGACGAGCCGCCCAGGCGCCCAGCTTGCCCAACTGAGGATGCTGCATCACTCGATGAGCCAAGGGAGCGCCACCCACGCGCAGTGACGAGCCTGAGCTGCGTTGGGGCGTCCATCCGCCGGCGGCGCGGTCGGCGACGATGGCGTGAGCCGCGTTGCGGCCGGGGGCACCGATCACGCCGCCGCCCGGGTGCGCCCCCGAGCCGCACAAGTAGAGCCCGCGCACGGGTGAGCGGTACGAGCCAACACCGGGAACGGGACGGGACCCGAAGATCTGCCCGGTCGTCAATGCCCCGTGGAAGATGTTTCCGCCGGCCATGCCGTACTCACGTTCGAGGTCGAGAGGCGTGATCGTGTACGTCGCCTCCACCGTGCTGCTCAGTCCCGGCGAGAAGTCGTCGAGTCGCTTGATGACGCTCGTCGTGAACTCGTCGCGATAGTCGTCCCATGTGCCCCCCGCCAGGTCGTAGGGCAGTTGCTGGATTCCGGTGCTGATGAGGTGCTTGCCCGCGGGCCCCATCGCTGGGTCGTGCACGGTCTGGATGATGAACTCGATCGGGAACTTTGTCGGGAGCACGCCGT
>CAYWZI010000112.1:0-7782 GCA_964462815.1 uncultured Microbacteriaceae bacterium | reverse complement strand
GACGACGGGCGCCTCGAATGACATCGAGAAGGCCACAGCGATCGCGCGGCGCATGGTGACCGAGTACGGCATGAGCACCATCGTGGGTTCGGTCAAGCTCGGCTCATCGAGCGGCGAAGTCTTCTTGGGCCGCGACATGGGGCACCAGCGCGACTACAGCGAGAGTGTCGCCGAGCACGTTGACGCCGAAGTGCGAGCGCTCATCGACCAGGCGCACGACGAGGCGTGGAAGGTCATCAACGACAACCGCGACATTCTCGACCGCCTCGCGAGCGAACTGCTCGAGAAGGAGACGCTCGACCACCTCCAGCTCGCTGAGCTGTTCGCCGACGTCAAGAAGCTGCCCGAGCGTCCGCAGTGGCTCTCGAGCATCGATCGGCCGTTGCCCGACCTGCCGCCCGTGCCCATGCCGAGCAAGGCGCCCATCGACGCGGGAGCCCTCGCGAACACCCCTCACGACTCTGTCGGTCGCGACGACTGAGGCGACGATGCCCCCCATCGATCGAGCCCGCATCGAAGCGGCCGTCGCAGAGATTCTGGCCGCGATCGGTGACGATGCTCAGCGGCCGGGCTTGCTGACGACTCCTGAGCGAGTCGCCGAGTCGTATGCGGAGTTTTTTGCCGGGGTTGGCGTTGACCCCGTTCCGCTGCTGAGCGACGAACTCAGCACGCAGACCGACCAGGGTGAGCGCGGTGAGATCGTCCTGCTGCGCGACATCGCACTGCGCTCGATCTGCGAGCACCACTTGTTGCCGTTCACGGGCGTGGCCCATGTGGCCTACCTGCCCGCCGAGCGGCTCGTCGGGCTCGGAAGCATCGCGCGTGTCGTCGAGACCGTGGCCTCACGGCCCCAACTGCAAGAGCGTCTGGGTGAAGACGTCGTGGCCGCGCTCGATGCGGCACTCGCGCCGCACGGCGTGCTCGTCGTCATCGACGCCCGACACGGCTGCGTCGGAGCCCGCGGGCCGCGGCAGGCCGAGAGCACGACCGTGACGGTCGCCTCGAGCGGCTTGCTCGCCGACCCCGTTCGCCGAGCCGAAGTGATGACCCTCATCGGCGGGCGCAGCTCATGAGCGCCGCGCACGCTCGACCACAGCTCTGGGGCATTCTCAACGTCACGCCCGACTCGTTCAGTGACGGAGGCGCGTTCGTTGCCGTTGACGCGGCCATCGCGCACGGGGTGCGCATGGTGAAACAGGGCGCTTCCGTTATCGACGTCGGCGGCGAGTCGACCCGGCCGGGCGCCGAGCCCGTAGCGCCGCAGGTCGAACGCGAGCGCGTGGTGCCCGTGGTGGCGGGGCTCGCTGCGCAGGGCATCCACGTGTCGATCGACACGATGCATGCCGCCACGGCTGCCGCGGCCGTCGGTGCCGGAGCCCTCATCGTCAACGACGTGAGCGGCGGGCTCAATGACCCCGACATGGCTCCGCTCGTGGCTGAGCTCGAGGTCGACTATGTCGCGATGCATTGGCGAGGGCCGAGCGATCAATGGGATGCTCTCAGCAGCTACACCTGGGCCCCCCACGATGTGCGCTCTGAGCTGCGGGCCCGGCTCGACGCCCTGCTGGCTGCGGGTATTGCGCCCGGGCGTTTGTGGGTGGACCCGGGTCTCGGTTTCGCGAAAAACCCCGAGCACAACTGGCAACTGCTCGCGCATCTCGCCGAGCTCGACCCGCTCGGCGCGCGCGTGCTCGTGGGGGCATCGCGCAAGCGGTTCATCGCGGGCCTGCTGCCGGCAGCCGCGCACATGACCGAGCGCGACTTGCCGACGGCTGTGGTGGGGGCGCTCGCGGCGCTCGCCGGAGTCGACGCGCTGCGCGTGCACGACGTCATCTCGAGCGCGCGCGCTCTCGACGTCGTCGACGCGTGGCGCGGTGGCTGGAGCGGGGGAGGGTCATGACCGCGGCAGCCCCGCGTGATGCGATCACACTGACCGGCTTGCGCGCGCGCGGCCATCACGGTGTCTACGAGCACGAGCGCCGCGACGGGCAAGACTTCATCATCGACGTGCGTGTCACGCTCGACCTTGCCCGCGCCGCGGCGACCGATCACGTGGCCGACACCGTGCACTATGGGGAGCTCGCGGTTGCTGTGGTGGAGGCGGTCGAGAGTGACCCCGTCGACCTCATCGAAACCGTTGCCGAGCGCGTGGCCGCGATCGCGCTCGGCTACGCGGCGGTGCACGAGGTTGAGGTCACGGTGCACAAGCCGCAGGCCCCGATTCCGGTGCCGTTCGACGACGTGAGCGTCACGATCGTGCGGAGCCGCGCGTGACGGCCGCGACGGCCAGTGCCTCCGCGCACCGCGGGGGTGCGCGGGCAGCCACCGCCGTGGTTGCGCTCGGCAGCAACCTCGGCGATCGCGTCGCCACCCTCGAGAGCGCGGTCGCGGCGCTCGAGGCGCTGCCCGAGTCGAGCCTCACGGCGGTGTCGTCGTGGCACGGCACGGTCGCGATGACGCTCGCGGGCCCCGACCCCGACCGGCCGGCGTACCTCAACGGTGTCGCCATTGTGCAGACCCGCCTCGACCCCTACACGCTGCTCGACGCGCTGCGGTCGATTGAGAGCGCCCACGGTCGCGAGCGCGGTGAGCACTGGGGCGACCGCACGCTCGATCTTGATCTCATCGCGTTCGACGCGCTCGAGATCGACTCGCCCGTGTTGCAGATACCCCACCCGCGGGCACACGAGCGCGACTTCGTGCTCGCACCATGGTGTGAGGTGCAGCCCGACGCCGAGCTCGTCGGGCATGGGCCGATCGCCGCGCTGCTCGCTGCACTGCTTTCCGCACCGCCGGAGTCGACACCGTGAACCGCACGCGCCCGCTGCCCCTGCTCATCGCCGTGGCGGTCGGACTCGTTGCCCTCTACTCCATGAACATCGTGCTCGCGATGCGCGGTGTTGCGGTGCTCGTGCCGCCCGTGTCGCTCGCCGTCGCGCTCGCGCTCATCGCCGTCACCCTCATCGCCCTCGCGTGGCCGGTTCGCCGTGCCGCTCAGGGCGAGCGCCGCATCGACCCGTTCTTCGCCACGCGTGTGGTCGTGCTCGCCAGAGCGAGCGCCCTCGCGGGTGCGTTGTTGGCGGGGGCCGCGGCGGGCATCCTGATCTACCTGCTGAGTCGCGTGGTCGTGCCGTTAGGCTCGTCGCTGACCGCGGGGGCTACCCTTGTCGCCGCAGTGGCTCTTGCGGCGGCAGCACTCGTGGCCGAGCACTGGTGCTCTCTGCCACCTGACGAGCCCACCGACGAACTCACGAAGGAGTCAGCCTGATGACGACCCCCGAAGAGCATCCTGAAGCACGCATCTCGACGACCACCGAACCGGGTCGACTCGAACGCCCCGAGACCGAGTGGCAGCGCGTGTCGCCCAAGTACATTCCGGTCGACATGCTGTCGACGGCAATCTTTGGTGCCATCGTGACCGCTGCAAGCTTGATTCCGTTCTGGCTGGGCTGGGAGCTCGGCTGGATACTCGGCGCCGTGCTCGGGGCCGTTTTTCTCATCACCCTGGCACTGACTCCGCGCCGCGTGCGTTCTATCGGCTACCTCTTGCGTGATGACGATCTGCTCTTTCGCCGCGGCATTATGTTTCAGCGGTTCGTCGCTGTGCCCTACGGCCGCATGCAGCTCGTCGACATCAACCGGGGGCCCCTCGCTCGCGCGTTCGGCCTCGCCGAAGTGAAGTTCGTGACGGCCGCGGCGTCGACCGGTGTCACGATTCCGGGCCTGCCGTTCGAGACGGCCGAGCAGTTGCGTGACCACTTGGTCGCGGTCGCCGAAACGCGCCGGGCGGGGCTGTGAGCGCGGTCGGCGCTGAGCCCACCGGCGACGCACCTGGCGGTGCGGGCGTCAACGCGCAGGCACCGCGCCCCTCTGCCGCCGGTCTCACGACCGACTTCGCCGACGGCGAGTGGCACCGCCTGCACCCGGCGACACCTCTGTTCCGCGGCGGGCTCGCGTTCATCGCAATTCTCGGTGTGCTCATCGTGAATCTGCGTGATCGCCTCGTCGAACTGCTGTTCGGCACCGACGACATTTTCATTCCGGGCCCTCCCGGCGGCGACTTTGAGTCTGACGCGCTCGACTACATCGTGCGCGAAGAGCTCGTGATCGTGGCATTGCTCGCGGGCGTCGGCATCTTGGCCCTGTTCATCGCAGGATTCTGGTTGTCGTGGCGCATGCACACCTTCCGCATCACCGACGAGGTCGTGGAAGTGCGCTCGGGCATCCTGTTCCGCACCAACCGCAAGGGGCGCCTCGATCGCATTCAGGGCATCAACATCGCGCGCCCGTTCATTCCGCGATTGTTCGGCGCCGCGAAGCTTGAAGTCTCGTCGGCGGGTAATGACGCGAATGTGTCGCTTGCCTACCTGAAGGGCCGCGATGCCGACGCCCTGCGCCGCGACATTCTCTTGCTCGCCTCGGGGGCCCGGCGCGAAGCGGCTCCCGTTTCTGAGGGCGCATCGGGCGAGGCCGGCGCCGAGGGGCGGTCGATGAGCGGGATGCTCGACGCGCGTGTCTCCGAACTGCTCGCCCCCGAGCTCGACGTCGACCTCGTCGAACCGCAGTCGGTGGTGCGGATGAACCCCGGCCGGCTCATCGGCTCCACGGTGCTCAGCGAGACGACGATCATCCTGGTTCTCATGATGACTGGTGTGGTGATCTTCGTCTCGATGACGGGCGAACTCTTCTTGCTTTTCGCGATGTTTCCGGGCCTCATCGGTCTTGCGGGCTTCTTGATTGCGCGCATCACGCGGTCGCTGCGCTACTCGATCGCCGCGACGCCCGATGGCGTGCGCGTCGGGTTCGGGCTGCTCTCGACCACGAACGAGACGCTTCCGCCCGGGCGCATCCACTCGGTGAAGGTCAGCCAGCCGTTGCTGTGGCGAGGTGCCGGGTGGTGGCAAATCGCGGTCAACCGGGCGTCACGGTCGTCGCAGGGCGGCGCGGCTGGCCAACAGCAGACCACGATCTTGCCGGTCGGCAACCTCGATGATGTCCGCGCTGTGCTGGCGTTACTGTTGCCCGATGTCGTCACCGACGAGGCGCGGCCGGTGCTCGAACTCGGTCTGCAGGGTTCGGGCGACGAGGGCGGCTTCACCGTCTCCCCGCCGCGCGCACGAGTGCTGCGCTGGTTCTCACGACGCCGCAACGGCTTCGCCATGACGTCGCACGCCGTGTTGTTGCGCACCGGGGCGATCTGGCGGGGGCTCACGATCGTTCCCTTCGCGCGGTTGCAGTCGGTGTCGGTGCATCAGGGCCCCGTGTTGCGGCCCCTGCGGCTCAGCTCGGTGCACGCGCACACCGTCGCGGGCCCCATCTCACCGACCCTTGGTGCGCTCGACACGGCCGACGCCCTGCACTTCTTCGACACCGTGGTCGACGCCGCCATCAACGGCGCGCAAGCCGACCAGTCGCACCGCTGGCGTTCGTAGTGAGCGCGCGCGACGGGCGACTCGGCGTCGGAATCATCGGTGCGGGGCGCGTTGGCCCCGTGCTCGGGGCGGCTCTGGCCGGAGCAGGCCACGCTCTCGTCGGTATCTCGGCGTCGACCGACGACGAACGCGAGCGCGTCGAGATCATGCTGCCCGGGGTCGCGGTGCTCGAGGTACCTCAGCTCGTTGAGCGCAGCGAGCTCGTGGTGATCGCCGTGCCCGAGACCCAACTCGCCGACCTCGTCTCGGGGCTCGCCGCCCTGGGCGCGTGGCAACCCGGCCAACTCGTGCTGCACACGGCCGCCGCGTTCGGCGTCTCTGTGCTCGACCCCGCGCGGGCTGCTGGGGCGATTCCGTTGGCGGTGCATCCGGCACTCGCGTTCACGGGCACGAGTGTCGACCTGGCCCGACTGCGTGACTCATGGTGCGCCGTTACCGCACCGGCGCCCGTGCTGCCGATTGCTCAAGCGCTCGTCGTCGAGATGGGCGCCGAACCCGTTGTCATCGACGAGGGCGACCGTGCGGCATACGCCGAAGCTGTTGCCGCTGCCTCGCAGTTTTCGTCGGCGATCGTGAACCAGTCGGTCGAGGCGCTGCGGGCGATCGGGGTCGAGCACCCGGGCCGCGTGCTCGGCGCTGTCGTCCGGTCGGCGGTCGAGAACGCGCTGCAGGGTGCAGGAGTCGATAGCATCGACCTCGCCCGGCTCGACCTCCCGTCGAGCGACGTCGGCCCGGCAACGGGCCCTGCTCGAGGAGATCGGTGAACGATTCCACTCCACCCGCGCTCGACACCACGATCGCGGGTATTCGTTCGCGACTCGACGCTGCGCGCAGCGCGGGGGCGAGCATCGCCCTGGTTCCGACCATGGGGTCGTTGCACGACGGCCACCTCGCCCTCGTCGAGCGCGCGCGAGAAATCGCCGATGTCGTGGTCGTGTCGGTCTTCGTCAACCCCCTGCAGTTCGGGCCCGCTGAAGACTTCGAGCGGTACCCCCGCGACCTGGCCGCCGATCGCGACATCTTGATCGGGCATGGGGTGTCGGCCGTCTTCGCTCCGGCTGTTGACGAGATGTACCCCTCGGGATCAGTTCAGACGCGCGTCTCAGCGGGAGCGGTCGGGGGTCTCTACGAGGGCCGATCACGCCCGGGTCACTTTGACGGCATGCTCACCGTCGTCGCCAAGCTGTTGGGCATTGTGCAGCCCACCTTCGCCGTCTTCGGCGAGAAAGATGCTCAACAGGTCTATCTCGTGCAACGTATGGTGCGTGACCTCGACATTCGCACGAGCATCGAGGTCGTTAACACGGTGCGCGCCGGCGACGGGCTCGCCCTCTCGAGCCGCAACCAGTACCTCGGCGAGCGAGCTCGACGCGCCGCACGCGCGATCCCCGACGCTCTCGAGGCTGCGCAGTCGGCGGCCGATCGCGGTCTCGACGCTGTCATCGCAGCAGCACAGGGCGTGCTCATGGGAGCCGACGATGTCACCCTCGACTACTTCGCCGTCGTGCGGCCCGACACGTTTGCGCCGGTCGACGACGACCACCGCGGCCCTGCGCGGGCGCTCATCGCCGCTCGGGTTGGTGACACCCGGCTCATCGACACCGAGCTGTTGCACTTAGGCTGAAACGCTGAACCGAGGAGCCTGATGAGCGAGAACACTGCACCTGCCGAGCACACCGCTGAGCCGACGATCGAGGAAATCGCCGAGCAGAAGCAGGTGCGCCTCGACAAGCGGCAGCGCATGCTCGATGCCGGGGTCGACCCCTACGCGATCGGCCTCGAGGTGACGACGTCGATTCCGGATGTTCGCACGCGGTTCCCCAACCTCGACGCCGACACGGCCACGGGTGAGCGGGTTGCCCTTGCTGGTCGTGTGGTGTTCAGCCGCAACACCGGCAAGCTCTGCTTCGCGACCCTGCAGTCGGGTGACGGTAGCCGTCTGCAGGTGATGGTGAGTCTCGCCGAAGTGGGCGAGACGTCTCTCGACCGCTGGAAAGAGTTCGTCGACCTCGGCGACCACGTGTTCGTCGAGGGCGAGGTCATCACGAGCAAGCGCGGTGAGCTCAGCGTCATGGTGTCGAGCTGGGCGATTGCGGCGAAGGCGATTCTGCCGCTGCCCAATCTGCACAGTGAGTTGAGCGACGAAACGCGCGTGCGCCAGCGGTACCTCGACTTGATCGTCCGCGAACAGGCGCGGGTCACCGTGCGCGCGCGGGCCGCGGCCGTTGCCAGCCTGCGCAGCACGTTCACGAGCCACGGCTATCTCGAGGTCGAGACGCCCATGTTGCAGACGATGCACGGGGGAGCATCCGCCCGCCCCTTCATCACCCACTCGAACGCCTTCGACACC
>CAYWZI010000111.1:2238-7828 GCA_964462815.1 uncultured Microbacteriaceae bacterium | reverse complement strand
GACACGGGAATAAGCGCACTTTCGATCAGCCCGAGCTCACGCTCTGCTGCGGCCCGAAAGCCGCGTAAGTGACGGGGCTCGATGCCCGATCGCTGCAATTCGACCAAGGCCTTCAGCACGTGTACGGCATCGTCGCCGTACGTCTCTGCTGCACCGATCAGTGATGCCGAGACGGCGTCACTCAGGAGGGTCGGAGTAGCCCCAGCCTCGCGAACAAGCTCGGCCCGGGAGTAGCGCCGCTCCGTAGCAAGAATCGACGGAGGAACGGCTCCCCCCGATGGCAACACAGGGGTGCGACCCGATTCGATCTCGTCCAGGTATCCACGGATCACTTTGAGGGGCAAATAGTGGTCCCGCTGCATCGACAGAATGAATCGAAGCCGATCGACATCAGCCGCCGAAAACTTTCGGTAGCCCGACTCGGTTCGTGAGGGCGAGACCAGGTGGCGCTCCTCGAGAAAGCGAAGCTTCGACGGCGTGAGGTCAGGGAATTCAGGATTGAGCTTGGCCAATACTTGACCGATGCTCAAGAGAGCTCCGCTCGTGCTCGAACGGGCCGCCGTGGCCGAGGAGCGAGCCGCCATCAGGCGCTCGGAGCGAGATCGAAGCGGGACGCGTAGAACGTGAGGTGGAACTTGCCCACCTGAACTTCCGTGCCATCGCTCAACGCAACGGTGTCATCAATACGGTCGCCGCTCATGAAGGTGCCGTTGAGCGACCCGAGGTCGCGGACGGAGAACCCGGTGCCCTGCCGCAGGAAAGCAGCGTGCTTGCGCGAGACAGTCACATCATCGAGGAAGATATCGGCGTCAGGATGCCGTCCCGCGACCGTCACGTCAGCGTCGAGGAGAAACCGTGCGCCCGTGTTCGGCCCGCGACGCACGATCAACAGCGCCGAGCCCGAGGGAAGCGCCCCGATGACCTCGTTCTCGTCGGGGCTGACGCCCGCTTCGAGCGCGGCAAGCTGCGCGGCGAATTCCGGACCATAGTGCACAGTGGTCTCGTGCGGGCGGTATTCGCTCGGGTTGTCGCTGCCGGTGGGCGGGGAATCAGGCATCCGGTGGCCTCCTTCAGTGACTCAGCGTATCCGATCCGTTGCCCGAGGCTTGCGGCCGATTCGCGGTCAATTCGCGAGTCTGCCGAAGGTACAGCAAGCCGGCCCACCAGTAGAGGAACGCACCCCACAGCGTGAAGGCCCAGCCGATCGGATCAGTCACCACCTGAAGCTCGGGGAAGGCCTCCCCCAGCACCAAGATCGGCAAAGCGTAGAACAGGGCGAAGGTGGCGACCTTACCGAGATGGTGCACCGGAAGCGGTCCGTAACCGTGTTGAGCGAGAACTAAACCGAGCACGGCGAGGAAGACGTCGCGACCGACGATCACCACGACGACCCACCAGGGCACAACGTCACGCACAGCAAGCGCGATGACGGCCGCGAAGATGAACAGCCGATCAGCGGCTGGGTCAAGAAGCTGACCAAGCTTCGTGATTTGACCGAATCGGCGAGCAATGATGCCGTCAAGGAAGTCGCTGAGGCTCGAGACCACAATGACGAGAAACGCGGCAAGGTCATACTCGAGCAGAACCAAAACGAGGAAGACCGGAACCAAGGCAATGCGCAATGCGCTCAGCGCATTGGGCACGGTCAACACCCGATCACTCACCGCCGGTTCTGAGGCTCGAGGTTCGTTCGACTCTGCGGACACACCGTCAGTCTACCGACGTGCCCGTGCTCGCCAACGGGCCCAGAAGCGGTACCCTCGTCGCCATGGACATCGTCGTCATCGTGCTGGGCATTGCCGCCGCTATCAGTCTTTTCACCTGGGTCGCGTCGCTCATCACTGGCGACTACTCCTGGGTCGACCGAATCTGGTCCATCGTGCCCGTGGTCTACGTGGCAGCCTTCTGGGTCGCGAGCGGCTTCGCTGACCCCCGGCTCGCGATCATGACGGTGCTCGTCGCGCTGTGGGGCGCTCGGCTCACCTTCAACTTCGCTCGCAAGGGCGGCTATCGGGGCGTCGAAGACTACCGTTGGCCGATCTTGCGCGAGCGCATGACCCCGGGCCAGTTCCAGCTGTTCAACGTGCTCTTCATCGTCATTTTCCAGAACGCCCTCCTACTGCTTATCTCTTTGCCGGCGCTCGTCGCCTTCCAGAATCAAGCAACCCCTGTCGGCCCCGTCGATCTGCTGCTCGCAGCCGTGTTCCTCGCACTGTTGATCGGCGAGTTCATCGCAGACCAACAACAATGGGACTTCCAGAGAGCGAAGGCCGCCGCCGTCGAGGCCGGCCAACAGCCCCACGAGCGGTTCGTGACGACGGGTCTCTGGCGCTACAGCCGCCACCCGAACTTCTTCTTCGAGCAGGCCCAGTGGTGGGTGTTCTTCGGGTTCGGGGCGGTCGCTCTCGGATCACTGGTGCACTGGACACTGGTCGGCCCCGTTCTTCTCACGGCCCTCTTCGTGGGTTCGACGGTGTTCACCGAGTCGATCACGCTGGGGCGATACCCCGAATATGCGGAGTACCAGCGGCGAACCTCCATGCTGATCCCGTGGATTCCCCGACAGTCGCGTGCCGCTGCGGCGGATGCAGCGACGGGCTGAGTACTCTCGCGCGCATGTCGTGCATTCGCTTCAACACTCCCGCCCAGAGACGCCAGCTCGCTGCCGATGCGCCGGTCATGCGCGCAGCATCCACGAGCGATGAGCCAGTCGCTCGGTTTCTCTCGCCCGCAGTGACAGCCTCGAAGGTCGCTCGCATTCGACGACTCGCGGCGGACGCGAACCCCAAGATTCGTGAGAGCGCGGCATCGTCGTATCACGCTCCCGACGAGGTTTACGAGGCGCTCTCGCGCGACGTCGATCCGGGTGTTCGCGCCTGCATCGCGAAGAACGAGCGCGTGTCATGCGACATTTTGCGCCGCCTCGCGAGCGACCCCGACGAACGAGTGCGAGGCTTCGTCGCTCTGAACTACTTCGTTCCGGCCGACGCTATGGCCCAACTCGCCGATGATCCCAGCGCCGTCGTGCGCGGGCTAGTCGACTGGAAGGCGCGCCTGGCCTCAGAGAGTGACGAGCTAACCGCGCCGCTCGCGACGGCCTCGGCGTAGCCACCTCCACACGCCGCCGGTCATCCTTCGGGGAGGCTCAATCACCGTCGCGCGAGCGGAAACTCCCCACCGAGCCAACGCGATCGGGAAGCACCCGCGCGAGCCCCGCGATCACGCGGTAGCGCACGGTGGGAATCACGACGGAACGACCCCGATCGATTCCCTTCAGGGCGAGCCGCACGAGCTGAGGCGCTTGAAGCCAGAGTGCGCCGGGGATTCCCTCGGTGCGCACCTTCATGCGGTCATGAAACTCGGTGCGCACAAAGCCCGGGCATACCGCTGTCACGCTGACGCCCCGCGGACGGAAGACGATGTTTGCACTCCGAGCGAACATGACGGCCCACGCTTTCGCAGCCGAGTAGGTGCCACGCGGCGTGAACGCAGCGACACTGGCGATCAGAACGATGCGCCCATGACCCCGCTCGAGCATGCCCCGAAGCGCGGTCTGCGACAACTGCAACGGCACGGTGACGTGGATGTCGAGGTGGCGTCGTTCGTCATCGAACGTGGTCTCATCAAGTTCGCCGCGGATGCCGTACCCGGCATTGTTCACGAGCAGGTCAATCGGCCGCTCGCGGTCGGCGAGCCGTGTGTCGACGGCGGCGAGTCCATCGGCATCGAGCAGGTCAGCCGGGAGCGCCTCAACCTTGACGCCGAACTCACGGTGGAGGGCTTCGGCGGTCGCAATCAGGCGGTCAGCGTCGCGCGCGATGATCACAAGGTTGGTGCCGCGCGCCGCGAGCTGGCGGGCGAACTCGGCTCCGATTCCCGCGGTCGCGCCGGTGATGAGGGCAGTCGTCATGCATTCCACGCTACTGGCTCGACTGGCACGAATCGTCAGCACGGCTCGTAGGCTGGCGGTCATGACAGCAGGCGGGCAACACGCAGGAGTGCGCGTCGACGCCTACACGTGGGCGATTCGGCTGTACACAACCCGGTCAGCGGCGACCGCGGCCTGCAAGGCCGGTCACGTCAAGGTGAACGATGCCTCAGCGAAACCCGCCCAGATCGTCCGCATCGGAGATCGCGTACGGGCGCTCACCCCGGGCGGTGAGCGCATCATCGTCGTCACGGGGCTCATCACCAAGCGCACGAGCGCTCCGCTGGCGGCGCTGAACTATGACGACCTGACTCCCCCACCACCTCCGAGCGAGGAACGACCGGCGACCGTGCTGCGCGAGCGCGGCGCGGGCCGGCCGACCAAGCGCGATCGACGGCTTATCGAGCGGTTGCGCGGCCGCGACGACGAGCCGGGCGCCGCTGACTGAGCGAGCGCGTGGCGAGCATCCCTAGGCCAGATCAAGCGCCGCGAGAGATGCACTGATCGTCTCTGCCGAGGCATGCAGCAGTCGCTCCTCATCGGCCGAGAACGGCACGTCGATGACGCGCGAAACCCCGTTGGCGTCGATGATACTCGGCACCGAGAGGGCGACTCCGCTCACGCCGTGATAGTCGCTGAGCACCGAACTCACGGGCAGCACTGCACCCTCATCGTTGAGCACCGCTTCGACGATGCGGGCACCCGAGAGTCCGATGGCGTAGTTGGTGGCCCCCTTGCCCGCGATGACCGTGTAGGCGGCGGTCTTGACCTCGTGGGCGATCTGATCGAGCTCTTCGACGCTCATCGTCTCGCCGTTGTTGTCGACCCACTCGCGAATCGGGATCGGGCCAATACGACTTTGCGACCAGAGCGGGAACTCGCTATCGCCGTGCTCGCCGACGATCATCGCGTGCACGCTCGACGCGGTCACGCCGACGCGCTCGGCGAGCCGCCACTTCAAGCGCGAGCTGTCAAGCACCGTTCCGCTCGAGAAGACGCGGCCCGTCGGAAGCCCACTGAATCGCTGTGCGGCGACCGCGAGGACGTCGCAGGGATTAGTGACGAGCACATAGACGGCATCGGGCGCGCGTTCGATGAGCTCGGGCATGAGCGACCTGAGAATCCCAACGTTGACGCCCGCGAGATCAAGGCGACTCTGACCGGGGTGCTGCTTGGCCCCCGCCGTAATCACGACGATGTTCGCCCCGGCAACGGCGTCAAGGTCGGCGCCGCCAGTGATCGAGCTCGACCCCGTGAAGGGTGTGCCATGCGCGAGATCCAGCACCTCGGCTTCAGCGCGTGCTGCGTCAATGTCATACAAAACAACTTCGCGAGCAGAGCCGCGAATGAGGGAGGCATAGGCAAGGGAGGAGCCGACGGCCCCGGCACCGATGATGGCCAGGCGGGAATTCTCGATAACGGTCATATCGTCAGCCTGGTCGATGTCGCTGAGTGGCACCAGGGCCATTCGGCCCACGATGAAACAGATCTAGGCGGGCTGGTTACCGATGGCGAACGTGACGGCACCCTGCTCCGACACCTGGGCATCGAGCACCTTGCTCTCGAGTGCGACAGAGGCATTGGCCTCGAGGAAGACGCGGGCGCCGCCCGACTCGACGACCTGGTCTCCCGGGTGGGGGGCGGGAAGAACGGCGACGGCGA
>CAYWZI010000111.1:0-2228 GCA_964462815.1 uncultured Microbacteriaceae bacterium | reverse complement strand
CTCGGTCGACTGCGGTCCTCCACTGTCGATGCGCAGGCCCGCGGTCTGCGGGTCGGCCTCGCGCGCGACGAGGTTCTCGATAACGGTGCTGGCGGTCTCGGTCAGTACGAGCATCGTGTGCTCTCCTTTCCTGTTCCCTCATCCCTGACCCGGCACAGCGTGCGCGCGCCTGCATGAGGGCAATGGCGGTCGGATGAACAGGCCACGTTGCCGAAGTCGAGCGCGTGATTCAACCCTGGGCCGAGTGCTCTGCGGCGATTGCCAGGTTGCTGAGGCCGGATATCCGGGTCTTTCTGCTCTAGTGGGCCACTCGCGCGAGTGCGAGCCTGATGACACCAACACCGTCAGGAGTACCACCGTGAAGCTTGTCGTTGTCGGCGGAGTCGCCGCCGGAGCATCCATCGCCGCCCGTGCCCGCCGCCTCGACGAGTTTGCCGAGATCGTCGTGCTGGAGCGCGGCCACCACGTATCGTTCGCGAACTGCGGACTGCCGTATCACATCGGAGGTGTCATCACCGATCGCAGTCGCTTGCTCGTGCAGACGCCGCAGAGCCTGCGCGAAGCGCTCGACCTCGACGTGCGCATCGGGCAAGAGGTCGTCGCTATCGATCGAGCCAAGAAGACCGTCACGGTACGTCGAGTCGACGATGGCACTGAGTACACCGAGTCATATGATGCCCTCGCCCTGACCCCCGGCGCCGAGGCGCTCCGGCCGCCCATCCCCGGCATCGACCTCCCGGGCGTCCACGTACTTCGCCGCATGGGCGACATGGACCAGATCAAGGCGCACCTCGATGCGCTGCTTGCTGATGCAGCCGCTGGGCGCCGCGGCCCCATTCGAGCGGTCGTCATCGGAGCCGGCTATATCGGGCTCGAAATGGCCGAGAATCTGCGGCACCGCGGAGCCGAGGTCGATGTCGTCGAACTCGCTGACCAGATCTTGCCGCCCATTGACCACGAACTTTCGGTGCCGGTCGAATCGCACCTTCGCAGCCGCGGAGTCGCCGTGCATCTCGAGACGGGGGCGGCAGCACTGCGCGAAGCTGGCGGCGGACTCGATGTCGAGCTCACGAACAACACCGTCCTGCACGCCGATCTCGTCATTCTCTCGGCGGGTGTGCGGCCGAACTCGCAGCTCGCTCGTGAGGCGGGTCTCGAGATCGGCGAACGCGGCGGCATCGTCGTTGACACGAACATGCGCACCTCTGACCCGCACATCTGGGCAGCGGGCGACGCTGTCGAGACCCCCAACACCGTGCTGCCCGGCTCATGGCTCGCGCCGCTCGCCGGGCCCGCCAACCGGCAGGCGCGCGTCGCGGCCGAAAACATTTGCGGGCGCGACACCGAGTACCGCTCGACGCAGGGCACCTCCATTGTGAAGGTCTTCGACATGGTCGCGGGCGGCACCGGAGCGACACAGCGTCAGCTCATCGCAGCGGGCATTCCGCACCGCGCCGTTCACGTGCACCCCTCGGGCCACGCTGGCTACTACCCCGGCACCGCGATGATGCACCTCAAGGTGGTCTTCGACCCCGAGACGGGTCGTGTGCTCGGCGGCCAGGCGGCAGGCTTCGATGGCATCGATAAGCGCATCGACGTGCTGGCGACGGCCGTGCGGAACAACCTCACGGTGTTCGACCTCGAAGAACTCGAGCTCGCCTACGCTCCTCCGTTCGGCTCGGCAAAGGATCCCATCAACATGGCGGGCTTCGTCGCGAGCAATGTCGTCCGCGGCGACCTCGACCTCTGGTACGCCGAGGACTACCCAGCAGCCGTCGAGGGCACGCGCATCATCGACGTGCGCACGGCGGAAGAGTTCGGCATTTGGCACCTCCCCGGTGCCGAGAACGTGCCGCTCGACACGCTTCGCACGGCATGTGTCGACTGGGACACGAGCGCGCCGATACGCCTCTATTGCGCCGTCGGATTCCGCTCCTACCTCGCGTACCGGTCGCTGCGTCAGCGCGGCTTCAGTGACCTCAAGACGCTCTCGGGCGGGTCAACGACATTCCGTTCGTGGCATCAGCTCGACGACGTCGACGTGCCCGTGCAGCGCGCGCCGATGGAGAACTACGCGGAGACGCACTCGCTCTTCGCGCTCGCGCCGACCGGAATCGGCGCATCCATCGACCTCGACGTCACGGGGCTGGCATGCCCCGGCCCGATCATGAAGCTCGCTGAGGCCGCCACCGCAGCTGACGCGGGCGATGAGATCACCATTCACGTGA
>CAYWZI010000110.1:0-7842 GCA_964462815.1 uncultured Microbacteriaceae bacterium | reverse complement strand
TAGCGCACTTGACTGGGGGTCAAGGGGTCGCAGGTTCAAATCCTGTCAGCCCGACCAAACGAAAAGCGGGGCCGTCAAAGACGGCCCCGCTTTTCGTTTCCCCGGGCGTGCGGCTCGGACCTGCGAGCAGGTGGGCCCCCGGCGCGAGGGGCCCCAGTCGCGGCTCCGCCGCGTCTGGGGGAGCACCAGGGGCAAATCCCAGCCTGCCACGCGGTGTACCCACTCCCAGAAGAACTCGCCGGCAACTTGGGAGCGCAGTGATCCGCTCCCTACTCGGCGTACAAGAGCCCGCCGACCATAAAGCTCCAATGAGACATACTTGGCACTACTCGCAGGGAGCTACATCTAGGTGCTTGTTTCAGAGAGTGAGAAACGTGACTGTTCCTACTCATGCAGTGAATTCGAGCGGAGTCCGATTCGAAGCCAACGGGACTACGCCCGCATATTTGTCCATGAATAAACACCGCCGCGGTGCGCGGGGTTCGAGAAACAAGTGGAGTGTCCCTCCTCCTGAGGAGTACCTGATCTTTGCGTCCTCGCACTCCTCCCGGTGGGTGTGTTCAGACGGTCACAACTGGGCAATCAAGGCCGGTCTTGTGCCCATCGGACTAGATGATCGGTGCGTCGCGAAGTTTCCCAGACCTTCAAACCAGTCGGACGAACGTCACGGTTACCCTGTTTCTGCTCTGGATCCGAAACGACGCTTGGAGCACCGGCCTCCGCCTGAACTAACTGTGGACTGGTTGGCCACCGGGCTCATTACTGAGTTCCAGAAGAAGCGCATAGACGACAGCAAGGTGTGACATTGATTTCCGTTTCAGTCCAGATAGGTGACCCTTCTGCCGCCGATGTGTTTGCTTACAGAGGATGGGTCTTTCTGCTTGCGTACGATGGACGGGTTCTTGCGTACCAGACCTCTCAGATTTCAGGTGCACTGGTGGAGAAGTATGGCGAGCGAGGAGCTGCAGCCTCGTATGTCCTCTTCTCTTCGAACGGTATAGGTGCGGGCCCACGTGGAATCGCCGCGTGGCAACGCTTCGACGAGCCAGCGACAATGTCGCTCGAGATCGATCCGCCCGAAGCGCACGACTTGGGATTCGCCGTGGATTCAATGGCGCTGCGGGACATTCACGTCTACTACAACTCGTTGTTCGTCGCGACCGACGCGGGAGCATGGACTGCGTCACTTTCCGAGGATCGAAGACTGCTGCCCGAGTTGAGCGGCATCCGGAAGCTCACTTCAGACTCAGTCGAGTCATTGAACGTAGGTATGGGGGCTGTCGCTGCCTCCTTAGGGGCTAATGGCCTGGCAATCTACCTCGACGCTTGGACTCGTGGCGAGCTTCGGGAGACTCGACTCGAGCGGTTGTCCTTGAGAAGCAGTCTCGGCTGGGGGAAGGTCGCGAATTACCCCACCGACAGTTCCTACGAGATTCTCGACATTGAATCAAAGCGCGTCAGCAGGGCATCAGTTCTGGAAAGCGTGAGTCCTTCGCAATCCGACCAATCCCTGGTCGTTCTTCAAGACGACGTTTACGCGCTATGGGATCGTGGTCGGCTTCTGGTGTCGCAACAAGAGCGACTGGAGTCTTTTGGGCGGGCGCAGAGCAAGAGCAGACGACACATCATCTCCTCTGATTCTTCACCTGGCTCGTCGCTCACGCTTTCGGTTACAGGCAATCATGCCCTTGTCAGAGAAACTCGTTACTCGCTAGAGGTCCACTATGCCGGTGAGAGCCTCGCCCTTCATAAAGGCCCAGTAGGGCCAGTTCGAACATATCCGCAATCGCGACGTTACCGCAGGCTGGTGACGACGACTGTCGAGGGCGGTGTCGTATTCGCGGCCGTGACGCGGAGGTATTTCGAACCCGCTTAGGGCGTACTTGTGCTAGGTCGCGCCCCTTATCTATCCCTCGTGCTTCTTGCCTGACGTGCGAAGCGGATGCGAGGGTGCCTGTGCCCTGTCTAACTACGAACGAGTAGTGGTTGGTTCTTGGTTCGCGCTAGTGCCGAGTCTGATCGTGGATGAATCGCGCAACGGCGAGAATGTGGGCGCTCCTCAGTACGCTGACAACATGCCCCCCACAACCCGAGAGTCCCAAAGAGCCGAACTCCACAAAGCAATCTGGCGGGTAGCCAACGACCTCCGTGGCAGCGTCGACGGCTGGGACTTCAAGAGCTACGTGCTCGGCATGCTCTTCTACCGCTTCATCTCCGAGAACCTCACGGCCTACCTCAACCGCCAAGAACGAGCAGCGGGCAACGAGGCCTTCGACTACACGAAACTCCAAGACGCAGAAGCCGAACACGGCCGCCGAGAGACCGTCAAGGAGAAGGGCTTCTACATCCTCCCGAGCGAGCTCTTCGCAAACGTCAAAGCACGAGCCGCGAATGATGAGAATCTCAACGAAACCTTAGGTCGCGTCTTCCAAAACATCGAAGGCTCCGCAGTCGGCACCGAGTCTGAAGACGACCTCAAGGGCCTGTTCCAAGAGCTCGACCCGAACTCGAACAAGCTCGGCAACACGGTCGCGCAGCGCAACCAGAAGCTCGTCAAGCTGCTCAACGCCATCGGCGATCTCAACCTCGGCGACTTCGAGAACCACGAGATCGACGCGTTCGGCGACGCCTACGAGTACCTCATGCAGATGTACGCGGCCGACGCCGGCAAGTCAGGCGGCGAGTACTACACGCCGCAAGAGGTCTCTGAGCTGCTCGCCCAGATCGCGAGCATCGGAAAGACCGAGCTGAAGAAGGTGTACGACCCGGCCGTCGGCTCAGGCTCGCTCCTGCTCAAGTTTCAGAAGGTGCTCGGCCCGAACAAGGTTGGCGGATACTTCGGTCAAGAGATCAACCTGACCACCTACAACCTCGCGCGCATCAACATGTTCTTGCACGACGTGCCCTACGAGCAGTTCCACCTCGTGCACGGCGACACGCTCACGCACCCCGAGCATTGGGACGACGAGCCGTTCGAGGCCATCGTCTCTAACCCGCCTTACTCGATCAAGTGGGAGGGCGACGCAAACCCGCTCCTCATCAACGACCCGCGTTTCGCCCCGGCCGGTGTGCTCGCCCCCAAGTCAAAGGCCGACCTCGCCTTCACGATGCACATCCTCAGCTGGCTGGCAGTCAACGGCACGGCGGCGATCGTCGAGTTCCCCGGAGTCATGTACCGCGGCGGAGCCGAGGCGAAGATCCGCAAGTACCTGGTCGACAACAACTACGTGGATGCTGTGATCCAGCTTCCGCCCGATCTCTTCTTCGGCACGACCATCGCCACATGCATTCTCGTGCTCAAGAAATCGAAGACCACCAACGACGTCGTCTTCATCGAGGCGTCCGCCGAGTTCACGCGCGTCGGCAACAAGAACAAGCTGACGGATGCCCACCGCAACCGCATCCTGACCACCCTCGTCGAGCGCGCTCCGGTCGACCACTATGCGGCGCTCATGACGAACGCCGAAATCGCCGCACGCGACTATGTGCTCTCTGTCTCCTCCTACGTCCAGGAAGAAGACACGCGCGAGGTAGTGGACATTACGACCCTCAACGACGAGATCACTCGCATCGTGGCCCGCCAGGCCGAGCTGCGCACCTCGATTGATGCCATCGTTGCGGATCTTGAGTTGGACCGTTAATGAGTCACTCTGGCCCTTCCCTGGCACGACATTCTGCCGCTGTCCCGTACGTCACGGTGGCTGAAGCGTTCAAGGTTTTGCCGACGCCTCGGGGTGTCAATCGGAGCGAATACTCAGCAGGCACGATGATTCCGATCATCGACCAGGGCTTGAGCGTGGTCGCAGGTTACACAGACGACCAGTCACTCGCGTTGCCAGAGTCAGAGTATGTCGTGTTTGGAGATCACACCCGCGCCGTGAAGTGGGTGAACTTCAAATTCGCCCCGGGAGCAGACGGCACAAAAGTGCTTCGGGCTTCCGAGAAGCTGATACCGAAGTTTGGCTATTACTGCTTAGCGAATTTGAACGTACCTTCCCGCGGCTACAACCGACACTGGTCGGTGATGAGCGACCTGCGCGTGCCACTCCCACCCTTGGACTTGCAACACGAGATTGTGAAGATCTTGGATCACTACACCGAGCTGGAGACGGAACTGGAAGCGGAGCTGGATGCTGAGCTCGTAGCGCGGCGTTCTCAGTTCGCCCACTATCGTTCGAGCCTTTTCTCAGGCTCGGACAATCGCAGAGTTGTCCAGCTCGGTGAGTTGCTCGAGTTGAAGTCTGGCAAGTTCATGCCCGCTGCCGATATCGCTTCAACGTCTGATAAGTCCCACCAATACCCCTGCTTCGGCGGCAATGACATTCGCGGTTACGTCACGGCTTGGAGTCACGAGGGAGACCGGGTCCTCATCGGCCGGCAAGGAGCGCTGAGCGGAAACGTTCGGAGGGCAACGGGTCGCTTCTACGCAACCGAGCATGCCGTGGTAGCCACACCGCGGGAGAGCGTCAATACGTCCTGGCTATTTCACTCACTGACGGCTATGAATCTCAATCAGTACGTTTCGAAGGGCGCCCAACCAGGACTAGCCGTTTCCAATCTCAACAAGTTGCCCGTCGAAGTTCCTGCGCTGGAGGAACAAGCCGTAATCGGCGACACCCTCGATAGATTCGACACCCTCGTCAACGACCTCAGCGTCGGCCTTCCCGCCGAGCTCGCCGCCCGCCGCAAGCAGTACGAGTACTACCGCGACAAGCTGCTGACGTTCGAGGAGGTCGCCGATGAATTGCGATAATCGCAACTCCGGTCTAGACTCGTGGAATGTCTGAGACCATTGCCGCGCGTGTGCGCAAGATCATTAAGGCATCGGGTAAGTCGCAGAAGGAGATTGCTGAGCTCGTCGATCTCGACGCTAGCAAACTGTCAAAGTCCCTCAAAGGAGTGCGCAACTTCTCTTCTTACGAACTGGCCGCAATCGCCGAGCTCGGTGATCGCAGTGTTGAGTGGATTCTGACTGGTCTTGAGCCTCGTCGCTTGAGTTTCGCCTACCGGACCCAGGTTGCTGAACGAGACGTGGTGGAAAGTTCAGGTCGGGCTGTGGCAGCAATGATCGCGGACAGATTCGACGCCGCAGTTCAGTTAGGTTTCGCACCCACCGTTAGGCAGTTGCCAACCGAACGAATCACGAATGGTTACTTGTTGACCGCTGATCGGTGGGCCGAAGCCGCTCTTGCTGAGTTGTCTCAGCCGATCCGGGACCTTGACGCAGTCGATCTCCTCAAGGCCCTTGAAGAAGTATTCGGGATCAATGCGGTGGTCGAGGAACTGCCGGGTGGAGTCGATGGACTGAGTTTTTCGAGCGATGACGTTCGGATCATCGTTGTCGCGTCGACTGACAAAACCGGCCGCCAGCGGTTCACGATCGCTCATGAGCTTGCTCATGTTCTCTTCGGTGACGGCGGTGAAGAAGTCATTGAAGAGCAGATTTTTTCGCCAAGCACCGGAAACATCGAGCCTAGGGCGAACGCTTTCGCAGCCTCATTCCTCATGCCAAAGAACGAAATAGTCGAAGTCTTGGCCGGCCGCGACCCGGTTGAATCATTCAACGAGCTTGTCTGGGCCTTCCGGGTGTCTCCTGACTCAATGGCCTGGCGTCTGAAGAACTTGAGGATGCTTGGGAACGCGGATTGCCGCAGGCTTGGAAGGAAGACGCTTAGCTCAGTCGCGGCGGAGCTTGGGAAGCTTGATGAGCACGGAAGCCGTATCCGCGAATCGTCAACACTCAGACCGGCAGGGCGGCTTTCTGGGGCGTATATCGGGGCGTTTTTGTCCGGTGAAGTAGCGGCTGCGCCAGTGGCTGAGATCGCCGGATTGTCCGTGGACGCCGTGTATCGCATGCGCGATGAGCTGAAGCTCCCGGCTGAGTGGCCCGAGCTCTTCGAGTCGGATGGATAGGAAATCACTTGTCCATCTCGTACTTCTTCCCCGACACGACCATTCCAGTCAACTTCGCCGTAATCGGAAGGCTTGATCTACTCGACGCCTACCTCTCGGGCCGAGGCCGGGTTACTCAGTCCGTCAGGGCAGAGTTGAAGAAGTCGAGCGGGCATGTTCCGAACCTGAACAAGCTGGACCTTGCCAAGCAATTCGGTCAACCAATCGTTCTTGACACTGAGGCGGATGTTCGAGGCGTAAGCCAAATGCGCAGGCGTTTCGCCACCAGCGCAGACAAGCCGACGAAGCATCTTGGGGAGAGTGAGACGCTTCATCTGCTAACGGCCCACGAGGAGTACCGAGGGTCTCGTTTTTCCACTGAAGACCGCGCGGCATACGACGTGGCTGGAGCACTGGGGGTGCTTCGTCACAACACCTTTGAGATCTTCCAAGACTTGGTTGGCCGAAGCGAGATCGGCGCAGAAGAGGCTTTCGAGTTGCTCGAGGCTATTGAGGCGAGCCCGTACGAGCGCACCTTGATTGCACGGCCGCAGCGACTTCAGGACTTGATCCGCTGACTGTCGCATGGCCTGAGTAGGCTCGAGTCAATGTCAGATCTCAATACTGCGATGCACTTCGAGCCCATCGTCGTCAGTGCTGAGAGCACGGTCGTGGCGGAGTTCACGCCCGACCCCTCGACGGCGGATGCCTACCAGTCTGAGGCGGCGCTCGAGCGGGAGTTCATCCGTCTGCTGCAGGGCCAGGCGTATGAGTACGTGACGATCCACTCAGAGGCCGACCTGCTCGCGAACCTGCGCACGCAGCTTCAGCTGCTGAACGGGGTGACGTTCAGCGATGCCGAGTGGCAGCGACTGTGCGATGAGTATGTGGTGGGCGCGAACGACGGCGCGGTCGAGAAGACGGTGCGCATGCAAGAGAACCACGTGCATGCCTTCAAACGTGATGACGGCAGCACCAAGAACATCACGTTGATCGACAAGTCGAGCATCCACAACAATCGCCTGCAGGTGATCAACCAGTACCAGGTCGAGCGCGGCGGGGATGCGGGCGGCGCGTATGCGAACCGCTACGACGTGACGATTCTGGTGAACGGCCTGCCGCTCGTGCATGTGGAGCTGAAGCGGCGCGGGGTCGACATTCGCGAGGCGTTCAATCAGATCGACCGGTATCAGCGCGACAGCTTCTGGGCCGGCTCGGGCCTGTTCGACTACGTGCAGCTGTTCGTGATCAGCAACGGAACGCTGACGAAGTACTACTCGAATACGACTCGGCGCCAGCACGTTGATGAAGGGCTTGGCCGAAAGCGGGTGCGCAAGTCGAGCAACTCATTCGAGTTCACGTCGTGGTGGGCGGATGCCTCGAATGCGCCGATTCGCGACCTCGTGGGCTTCACCAAGACCTTCTTTGCCAAGCACTCGTTGCTCGCGGTGCTGACGAGGTACTGCGTGCTCACGTCAGAGCGCGAGCTGCTCGTGATGCGGCCGTACCAGATCGTCGCAACCGAGCGCATTCTGCAGCGGGTCGAGATCTCGACCAACTACAAGCAGCTCGGCACGACCGCGGCCGGCGGCTACGTGTGGCACACGACCGGGTCGGGCAAGACGCTCACCTCGTTCAAGGCGGCGCAGCTCGCCTCGCGACTGCCGAGCGTCAGCAAGGTGCTCTTCGTGGTCGACCGCAAAGACCTCGACTACCAAACGATGCGCGAGTACGACAAGTTCGAGAAGGGCGCCGCCAACTCGAACGCATCGACGGCGGTGCTGAAGCGCCAGCTCGAAGACTCAGAGTCGACGATCATCATCACGACGATTCAGAAGCTGTCGACCTTCATCGCCGCGAACAAGGGTCACACGATCTACGACGGCCATGTCGTCTTGATCTTCGACGAGTGCCACCGGTCGCAGTTCGGAGAAAATCACAAGGCCATCA
>CAYWZI010000109.1:0-7898 GCA_964462815.1 uncultured Microbacteriaceae bacterium | reverse complement strand
CAGCAGCCGATCGTCTGCCTGCAGCACTTGACCCTTGCGAGGATTCGGAATCACCGTGGTGCCGCGGTTGAGCGTGAGCACGGTGATGTCGCGGTCGAGGATCCCCGAATCGCCGAGCGTGCCTCCCACGATGTCGGCACCGGCGTGCACGAAGAGTTCGGCAACCCCATAGCCGGTCGACACTGCGAGACGCTGCCGAATGTCGATGTCAGGAAACGCGACCTCGTTCGAGATGTAGTCGATGATGGCGCCCGCGACGTCGAGTTTCGTCGCCGCCTCGATGCCTTCGAGGCCGGGGGACGAGTTGACTTCCATGACGAGTGGGCCGTCATCGCTCTCGAGCATGTCGACACCCGCGACCCTGAGCCCCATGATCTGCGCCGAGCGCACGGCAACGCGCGCATAGTCGGCGGGCAGATCAACAGCTTCGACGGTGCCTCCGCGGTGAACGTTCGAGCGGAACTCGTCGCCGATCGCGCTGCGGCGCATCGCGGCGACGACGCGGTCGCCCACGACGAGCGCACGAATATCGCGCCCGCGACTTTCGGCGATAAACCGCTGAATGAGCACGTTCTGATTAGTTGAGTGAAGCGTCTCGATGATTGCTTCGGCCACCTTGACCTGCGGCGCCAGAATGACGCCAATGCCCTGCGTGCCCTCCAGCAGTTTGATGACCACGGGCGCTCCACCGACGCGCTCGATCGCGGGCCGCACGTCGGCGCGATTGCGCACGAAAGCGGTCGCGGGCATCGCGATGTTGTGCCGCGACAGAATCTGGGTGGCCCGCAACTTGTCGCGAGCGTTGCTGATGCCGTTGGCCGTGTTAGGCGTGAAGACATCCATTTGCTCGAACTGCCGCACGACAGCCGTGCCGAAGTAAGTGATCGAGCTTCCAATGCGCGGCAGAATCGCGTCATAGCTCGACAGCGGGCGACCGCGAAAGTTCAAGTCAGGAGTCGGGCCCGTCAGGTCGATAGCGAAACGCAGGGTGTTAAGCACCTTGACGTCGTGACCGCGGTCGACGGCAGCTGCGCGCAATCGACGCGTCGAATAGGCACGCGGCGCACGCGACAGAATGGCGAGTTTCATGAGCGACCCTGAGAAGATAGCGAGGTGAGAGAGCCTGCCCATCTAAGCACCATTGCCGGGTGGCGAGAATGGGTGAGTTTGCCGGGGGCGCACGTGCCCTGGATCAAGGCCAAACTCGACACTGGCGCCCGCACCTCCTCGCTACACGCCTTCGACATCGAGGTGGTCGGCGAGGGGCCCGACGAGCGGGTGCGGTTCTGGTTACGGCCGTGGCAGCACTCAGCCGATGACGCGGTTCAGGTCGAGTGCCCGATTCACGATCGCCGCACTGTGCGTAGCTCATCGGGCCACGCGGAAGAGCGCATTGTGGTCATCCTTGATATCCAGATGCTCGGGCACGAGTTCCCCGCCGAAGTCACCCTCACCAATCGCGACGCCATGGGATTCCGCATGCTCATCGGTCGCCAAGCGCTGCGTCGCCGATTCGCCGTGGACCCGGCCCGCTCGTTCCTGGGCGGCCGAGCGCCCAAAGAGGTGCGCCGCACTAATCGCGGCCGGTAATTCGTTCGCGCCCCCGACAGGATTCGAACCTGCGACCCTCAGTACCGGAAACTGATGCTCTATCCCCTGAGCTACGGAGGCTTCTGTAGCCTAGCGGTTCTCGCGGCTCGTGCTGTGACCTGTCAGGCTGGCGCCATGTCGATCCTTCGCCGCCGTGTTGGGTGCGAGCTTGATGCGACGTTGAGCGAGCGAACCGGCATTGTTTTGGCCGTCGCGGTTGCCCCGGCTGAGGGTCTCACGATCGATGAGCACCTCGATGTGCAGGTGAATGGCGAGCCTGTCGTGATCACCGAAGTGGTGGGGCCGGGCGGAACCCGCTGGCACACTGCAGATGTCGACGCGGGAGCTCTCCGCGTGCGGTATTCCGCCGACGTCACCGGCCGTGCCGTCGCTCCCGCCGTGTCGGCTCACGACCGGGTGCTCTACGTGCGGCCGAGCCGCTATGTGCAGAGCGATGAGTTGGCCGGCCCCCTCATCGATGCCGAGGTGATCACGGGGCTGGCAGAACTGGCTCCTCTCGACCGCATCACGGCAGCGCGTGCCTGGGTGGCCGAGCGAATGTCGTATGTTCCCGGTTCGACGATGCCGACCGACGGTTTGCCCGAAGTGCTCGCCACGGGGGCGGGCGTGTGCCGCGACTACGCCCACGTGGTGGCTGGGCTGCTTCGCGCCACCGACCTGCCTGCCCGCGTGGTGTCGGTCTACGCTCCGCAGCTCGAACCCATGGACTTCCACGCCGTTGTCGAGGCGGCCATCGACGATGAATGGGTCGTGCTCGACGCGACCGGGCTGGCCCCGCGCGAGGGAATGCTGCGCATCGCCACGGGGCGCGACGCCGCCGACACCGCGTTTCTCGCCAACGACGGCGAGGGGCTCGAACTGCTCCACATTCACGTCGAGGCCGAGAGCGACAACCATTTCGTCGAGCGGCCAACGACCGTCGTCACTCTCGGCTGAGCGCCGCCACGTCGACCCTGTGCCGCCGGTAGGCTCGATCATCGTGAATCCCGACCAACTCGCTGCCGCCCTGCTTGCCGTTGTCACCGCTGCGGTCGAGCGACGCGACGCGAGTGCGGCAGCGGCACTGACGGTCGCCGACATCGCCCTCGAGCGTCCGCGCAACCGCGATCACGGCGACTGGGCAACCTCGGTCGCGCTCAAGAACGCCAAGGCGATCGGGATGCCCCCGCGGGCGCTTGCCGATGAACTCGTGCCGGGCATCCTCGCCATTGAGGGTGTTGCTGCCGTCGAGGTTGCCGGTCCGGGGTTCTTGAATATCCGCCTCGAAGCGGGCGCAGCCGGAGAACTCGCGCGCACGATCGTCGAGGCGGGAGACACCTACGGCCACACCGACACCTTGGCCGGTCAGGTCATCAACCTTGAGTTCGTCTCGGCGAACCCGACCGGCCCGCTGCATATCGGCCACACGCGGTGGGCGGCGCTCGGCGACTCGCTCGCGCGCGTGTTGAAGGCGAGCGGCGCCGAGGTCGCGAGTGAGTTCTACATCAACGATGCCGGTGCTCAGATCACCCTGTTCGGGGAGTCGGTGCTTGCCGCCGCGCTCGGAGAACCCGCGCCCGAGAAGGGCTACCCGGGGCAGTACATCGCCGATATGGGTGCGCGAGCGTTGGCGGAGCATCCGGAATTGGCCACCATGCCGCGAGACGAAGCGGTCGAGCTCGCACGCGAGTTGGCCTATGGCTGGCAACTTGGGGAGATTCGCGAGGAGCTTGCCGCCTTCAATGTGCAGTTCGACGTCTGGTTCAGCGAGCGCACGCTCCACGCGTCAGACGGTGCGACCGCGAGTGCCATCGAGCAGGCCGTCGATCGACTGCGAGCACAGGGTCACGTCTTTGACCTCGATGACGCGATCTGGGTGCGCACGACCGACTTCGGTGACGACAAAGACCGCGTCATCAAGCGGGGCAACGGCATTTACACCTACTTCGCCGCCGATGCCGCGTACTACCTCTCGAAGCGCGACCGCGGCTTCGGCCTCACGATCTATCTGCTCGGTGCCGACCACCACGGTTACGTGCACCGCTTGAAGGCGCTCGCCGGAGCCGCCGGTGACGACCCCGACCGTGACATCGAAGTGCTCATCGGGCAGCTCGTCAGCATCAATGGTGCCCGCCTCAGCAAACGTGCGGGCAACATCATCGAGTTGAGCGACTTGCGTGCGTGGTTGGGAACGGATGCTCTGCGCTACTCACTCGCGCGGTACCCGGCCGACTCGCCGCTCACGCTCGACCCCGAGCTGCTGCAGAAGCGCACGAACGACAACCCCGTGTTTTATGTGCAGTACGCGCACGCTCGTACCCACCAGGTCGCCCGTAATGCGGCGGCGGCAGGCGTCACGCGCGACCAGTTCGACGCTGCACTGCTCACCGACGAGACCGAGAGCGTGTTGCTTGGAGCCCTCGCGGAGTTTCCGCGCATCGTGGCGCAAGCGGCGACCTTGCGCGAGCCGCACCGCGTCGCGCGCTACCTCGAAGAACTTGCCGCCTCGTACCACCGCTGGTACGACACGTGCCGCGTGGCCCCGCAGGGCGACGAGCCCGTGCAGCCCGTGCACAGCGCACGGTTGTGGCTGAGCGACGCGGCTGGGCAGGTCTTGCGCAACGGATTGACGTTGATCGGCGTCTCCGCTCCCGAGAGGATGTAGTCATGACCGACGACACGGCACCGAAGGACCTCGAAAGCGACGACAAGCCGGCGGACGAGGCGGCGGAAACGGTTGTGGTCGACACTCCCGCTCCGAAACGGCGGCGTGCGGGGCTCATTGCGATTTTCGTGATCGTCGGTCTCGTGGTCGTGTTGGGCGTCGTCGCCGTGATCGCCGAGTCGATCGCACGACAGCAAGCGAACGCCCTCATCGCCGATCAGGTGCGTCAGGCGCTCGCCCTCGAGCCCGAGCATCCGGTCGATGTCACCATCGAAGGCGCACCCGTGCTCTGGCAGGCCGCCGGCGGAACGCTCGAAGCCGTGCAGATCGAGGTCGAGCGCGTCGCATTCGGTGAACTCATCGGCGACCTGTCGTTGCGTGCCGAGGGCACCCCGATCGACCCGCAACAGCCCACCGAGAGCCTGAGCGCGGTGTATCGGGTCGCCGAGGTGGATGTGGCGGCGCTCGCCGGGTTCTTCTCGGGGATCGTCGTCACCGATGTGCAGCTCGACGACCGCGAGGTGCGATTCCAGACGGGCTTCGAGATCTTCGGGGTGCAGTTTGAGATCGGCATCGGCGTCACACCGACGGTCAATGAGGGGCGACTCGAGTTCAGCCCGACGAGCGTCGTCATCAACGATTCGGTGATCGAGGCTGATGACCTGCAGAGCCAGTTCGGTCCGCTCGTGCAGCCGCTGCTCGCCACGCAGTCAGTGTGCGTCGCCGAGTTCTTGCCGGCCGCGCTCACCCTCACGGCAGTGCAGGTTGGAGATCGGCAGATGCTCGTCGTCTTCACGGCCGAAGACGTGGCTCTCGGGGGCGAAGGGTTCTCGACACGCGGCTCGTGCTAGTCGCGGCGACCACCGAGCGCGGGCCAACGCGCGCTACCGCGTACGCCCGCTAAACTGACTGCGGCTTCAGGGACCAATCCGGGTTCGCTCGCCTCACTCAAGTGTCAGATCCTCGTGAGGTGCTCGTGTCCGTCAACCCGCTCGCTCCGTCGTGGCTCGGCGATCCCGCCGATGCGCACGACCTCGCGCCGCAGTTGTGGCCAGCGACCGCGCGGCGCGACGACGCCGGTGCGATCAGCATCGGGGGAGTCTCGACACGAGACCTCGCGGCTCACTACGGCACGCCGCTCTACGTCGTCGATGAAGCGGATGCTCGCGCCCGAGCATCCCGCACCCTCACCGCATTCCGCGCAGCGACCGAGCGCCACGGCACGACGGCGACCGTTTACTACGCGGGCAAGGCGTTCTTGAGCGCAGAGGTCGCCCGCTGGATGAGTGCGGCGGGCCTCAACATCGACGTGGCGAGCGGCGGAGAGCTCGCGGTCGCCCTCGCCGCGGGCACCGACCCCGCCCGCATCGGACTCCACGGAAACAACAAGTCTCTCGCCGAAATCGATCGGGCGGTCGGAGCGGGAGTCGGCGCGATCGTGATCGACTCGCTGCTCGAGATCGAGCGTGTTGCGGCGGCTGCCCGCGAGCATGGTCGAGTGCAGGCCGTGCGCCTGCGCATCAACTCGGGAGTGCACGCTCATACTCACGAGTACCTTGCGACGGCGCGCGAAGACCAGAAGTTCGGAATCCCGATCGCCGAGGCGCCCGCGGCGGTGGTGCAGATCCGTGCCCACGAGAGCCTGCGCTTTCTCGGCTTGCACTCGCACATCGGCTCGCAGATTCTCGTCGTCGACGGCTTTCTCGAGGCGGCGCGTCGTCTCCTGAGCCTGCACGCCGACCTGCTCACCGGGGGAGGCGTTCCCGAACTCAACCTGGGCGGCGGCTTCGGCATTGCCTACGTCGACAGCGACGAGGCGCCCGCGATCGAGCACATTGCCGACGCGCTCGTTGCGGCCGTCGACGAGGTCTGCCGCGAGCTGGGCATCGCGGTGCCGCATCTCGCCGTCGAGCCGGGCCGCTCGATCATCGGGCCCGCGGGTATCACGCTCTACACCGTGGGCACGACGAAAGACGTCGTCGTCAGCCTTGACGAGAGCGGCGAGCAAACGGCCGTGCGGCGTTACGTGAGCATCGACGGCGGCATGAGCGACAATGCGCGGCCTGCGCTTTATGGTGCCGACTACAGCGTGCGTCTCGCGGGGCGCACGTCGACTGCCGAGCCCATTCTGGTCCGTCTCGCCGGCAAGCACTGCGAGAGCGGCGACATCGTCGTGCAGGCCGACTACCTGCCAGCCGATGTCACAGCCGACGACCTCGTGGTCGTGCCCGCCACGGGCGCCTATTGCTTCTCGCTCTCGAGCAACTACAACTACCTGCCCCGCCCTGCTGTCGTCGCCGTGCGCGATGGCGAGCATCGCGCCATTGTGCGCGGCGAGACGGTCGACGACCTGCTCCGCCGTGATGCTGCCTTGACACACACCCCCAAGGAGAACCCGTGATCGAGTACCGCAACCTCCGCGTCGCCCTGCTCGGCGCGGGCAGTGTCGGCGCCCAGGTGGCCGATCAACTGCTTACGCACCGCGACGAGCTTGCCGCCCGCATTGGCGCCGGCATCGAGCTGGTTGGCGTGGCCGTGCGCGACGTGGATGCTCCCCGCGACACCGTCTTCCCGCGCGAGCTGCTCACGACCGACGCCGAATCACTCATCCTCGGCTCCGACATCGTTGTCGAGCTCATGGGTGGGTTGGAGCCGGCGCGCACGCTCATCCTGCAGGCCCTCAACTCGGGCGCCGATGTGATCACCGCCAACAAGGCGTTGCTCGCGACGCACGGGCCTGAGTTGTTCGAGGCCGCCGAGCAGGTCGGTGCCCAGCTCTACTACGAGGCAGCGGTCGGCGGCGCGATCCCGATCATTCGACCGCTGCGCGATTCACTCGCGGGTGACCGCGTCGAGCGCATCCTGGGCATCGTCAATGGCACGACCAACTTCATCCTCGACCTCATGGATACCCGCGGCGAGACCATGGAGAACGCTCTCGCGATCGCGACCGAGCTCGGGTACGCCGAGGCTGACCCGACGGCCGACATCGGCGGCTTCGACGCCGCGCAGAAGGCGGGCATTCTCGCGAGCCTCGCCTTCCACACTCTCGTACCGGCCGCGGCCGTCTACCGGGAGGGCATCACCGAGATCACCCTCGAGCAGGTCGTGGCCGCGCGCAAGGCGGGCTACGTTGTCAAGCTGCTGGCGATCTGCGAACGCCTCACCGATCCGGCAACCGGTGTCGAGGGTGTCAGCGCCCGCGTGCACCCTGCCCTCATCCCCGACACGCACCCGCTTGCCGCGGTGCACGGCGCCAACAACGCTGTCTTTGTTGAAGCCGAAGCGGCCGGCCCGTTGATGTTCTACGGCGCCGGCGCAGGCGGAATCCAGACGGCCTCGGCCGTGCTCGGCGACGTTGTCTCAGCCGCGCGCCGCCACGTCGTCGGCGGGCCCGGGGTTGCCGAGAGCACGCACGCCGACCTACCCGTGCTGCCGATGAGCGCTGTAACGACGCGCTACCAGATCACGCTCGTTGTCGTCGACGAGCCCGGAGTGCTCGCGGGCATTGCCGCGCTGTTCCAGACCCACGGCGTGTCGGTCGAGACCGTTCAGCAATCGGTGGCGAGTCGCAACGCCGCAGGGCAACCGGAAGCCACCGACGCGGCTACCCTGGTCATTGGCACTCACGCAGCGTCGGAGG
>CAYWZI010000108.1:261-7899 GCA_964462815.1 uncultured Microbacteriaceae bacterium | reverse complement strand
TTGCGCATCCACCGAATCGAAATGCTCGGTGAGGACCTGCTGGTCGTTGCCCGACCGACTCAGCCTGCCGCCACCCTGGCCCACGAAGGAGCATGACCATGTTCACCGGATTGATCGAAGAACTCGGTCGCGTCGACCGCTGGGAGGCGAACGGCGATGCTGGGCGACTCACCGTGCATGGACCGCTCGTCGTGAGCGACGCCGAGCACGGCGACTCGATCAGCGTCAACGGCGTGTGCCTGACGGTCGCCGATCAGGGTGATGACTGGTTCACGGCCGACGTCATGGGCCAGACCCTCGCGATGTCGACGATCGCGCACTGGTCGATCGGCGAGGTCGTCAACCTCGAGCGGGCCGCCGCCGTCGGTGACCGACTCGGTGGCCACATCGTGCAGGGTCACATCGACGGCACGACGACGGTCATCGATCGGCGCGAGCACGACGATTGGCGGGTGCTGCGTTTCACGCTCGACGAGGAGCACGCACCGCTCGTCGTCGACAAGGGATCGATTGCGGTCGACGGCGTGAGCCTCACCGTGAGCGCGTCGGGTGATGACTGGTTCGAGGTCTCGCTGATTCCCGAGACGCTCGCCGCCACGACTCTCGGCCTCTTGCATGTGGGCAGCACCGCCAACATCGAACCTGACATTCTTGCCCGCCACGTGGCGCGGCTCGTGCGATTGGGCGCTCGCGCCGACGCAAGCGGGGACAACTCCGCCGACGAAAGGACGCTCTCATGAGCCTCGCCACTATCCCTGAAGCCCTCGAGGCCCTGCGTGCCGGCCGACCGGTGCTCGTCGCCGATGACGAGAGTCGTGAGAACGAGGGTGACGTCATCATCTCGGCCCAACTGGCGAGCCCTGAGTGGGTGGCTTGGTCGATTCGCCACACCAGCGGCTTTCTGTGCGCCCCGATGACCGACGAGATCGCCGACGGTCTCGAGTTGCCGCTGATGGTCATGCACAACGAAGACCCGCGTGGCACTGCCTACACCGTCACCGTTGACGCGGCCGAGGGTCTCACGACCGGCATCAGCGCTGGTGACCGTGCGCGCACTTTGCGCGTCTTGGGTGACCCTGCATCGACCTCGGCAAGCCTGCGTCGGCCCGGCCACGTGGTGCCCCTGCGCGCCAAGCCCGGCGGGGTCCGCGAGCGCGCCGGGCACACCGAAGCTGCCGTTGAGCTCATGAAGCTCGCTGGTCTTCGTCCGGTCGCCGCGATCGGCGAGGTCATCGACGAGACCGGCGACATGATGCGCCTGCCCGAGCTCATTCGATTTGGGCGCCAAGAGGGTCTTGTCGTCATCACGATCGTCGACCTCATCGCCTATCTCGAGGCCGGTGCGCCGGGTGCCTACACCGACGGCCCTGCGCAGGAGGAAATTAGCCTGCCGACCAAGCCGAGCAGTGTCACGTTCGAGGTCGAGACCACCGTGCCGACCTCGCACGGCCCGTTCTCGATGCGCGCCTACCGCGACCGCAAGACGGGTGCCGACCACGTGGCGATCGTCAGCGGGATGCCCCACGACGACATGATCGTGCGCGTGCACTCTGAGTGCCTCACGGGTGAGGCGTTCGGGTCGCTGAAGTGCGAGTGCGGCCCGCAGCTCGACGCCGCACTCGACGTCATTCAGCGCCAGGGTGGCGCCGTGCTCTACATGCGCGGGCACGAAGGGCGAGGGATCGGCCTGATCAACAAGCTCAAGGCCTACCGCTTGCAGGAAGACGGATACGACACCCTCGACGCCAACCTCGCCCTCGGTCTTCCCGCAGACGCGCGCGACTACGAAGCGGCCGTCGACATGCTGCGCGACCTCGGCGTGAGCCGCGTACGCCTGCTGAGCAACAACCCCGAGAAGCAGCGCCAGCTCGTCGACTACGGGATGACCGTGACGTCGCTCGTTCCGCTTGTCGTCGGCGTCGGCAGCGACAACGAGGGGTACCTCAACGCCAAGCGCGACCGCATGGGCCACCGCTTGCCCGATAGCATCACGAGCGCCCCCGTCTATACGAAGCGCGAAGGAAAGACTGCATGAGCGGCGCCGGATCCCCCACTCTTCACACCGACGGCACCGGCCTCACGGTCGCGATCGTCGCCGGCCAGTGGCACACCGAGATCACCGAGGGGCTGAAGGCGGGTGCGCGGCGCGTGCTCGATGCGGCCGGAGCCACCATCGTTGAGTATGCGGCTCCCGGGTCGTTCGAGCTGCCCCTCGTGAGCAAGGCCGCGCTCGAGGCGGGGGCCGATGGCGTGGTCGCGCTGGGCGTGATCATCCGAGGCGGCACCCCGCACTTTGAGTACGTGAGCGCCGCCGCGACCGACGGCCTCACCCGTGTCGCGCTCGACAGCGGCAAGCCCGTCGGATTCGGTGTGCTCACTCTCGACGATGAAGCTCAGGGTCTCGATCGCGCCGGCCTGCCGGGGTCGCACGAAGACAAGGGGGCCGAGGCAGCCGAAGCCGTGCTCGCGACGGCTCGCGTACTGCAGTCAATTCGCGCCTAGGCCACTACCCCCGTTCGGGGCGAATGCCCGGTCACCCGGCTCCGCGCCACTAATCTGGCGGCTGTGACCACACTGTCGCCGCCACCCGCCTTTAGCCCCTTCGCAGAACCGACTCGTCGAGTCAGTGCCCGCTGGATTGCCGCCTTCGCTACCGCGTGGCTCGGCATCTGGATGGCGCAGCTCACGCCGATTCAGTTGCTACTGCCGCAAGAGATCGATGCGATTCTTGCGACCACCGACTGGACCGAGAGCGTCGTCGCGTTCGGCATCATCTCGGCAATCGCGGGCGCTTGCGCCCTCATCGTCTTTCCGCTCACCGGAGCGCTCAGCGACCGCACCACGTCACGGTACGGTCGTCGGCGGCCCTGGATTGCCGGCGGCACCCTGCTCTTCGCGGCCTCGCTCGTGGCCCTTGGCTTTCAGACGAGCCTCGTCGGCATCGGTATCTCCTGGTCGCTCGCGATCAGCGGCTTCTGCATGGCATCCGCCGCGATCACTGCCACCATCGCCGACCAAGTGCCCGTCGAGCAGCGTGGCTTTGTCTCTGCATGGGTCTCGGCTCCGCAAGCAATCGGTACGGTGCTCGGCATCGTGCTCGTCGTCTTCCTTGGCCTGAGCCTCGTCGAGGGTTACCTGCTCATCGCCGGGCTCCTCGTCGTGCTCGTGCTCCCGTTCTTGCTGAAGACGCCCGACGAGGTGCTTCCGCGCGTGCTGCGGCCGCCTTTCCGACCCCGGATGCTCCTCACGGGTCTCTGGATCAGCCCGGTCAAGCATCCCGACTTCGCGTGGACTCTCACCAGCCGCGTTCTGGTCAACCTCGGCAACGCGTTCGGAACGACACTGCTGCTGTACTTCTTGCTCTACGGCCTTGACCGCGGGGAGACCGCCGAAGACGACCTGCTGCTCTTGACGCTCGTCTACCTCGTGTTTTTCACGGGGTCGGCGTTGCTCTTCGGCCGCCTGAGCGACCGCTTGCGGCAACGCAAGGTGTTCGTCTACGTTGCCGCCTACCTGCAGGCGATCGCGGCTCTGCTGCTCGCGCTCGCGCCCGACTATGTCATTGCGCTCGTCGCGGCCGGGTTCCTCGGCATCGGGTACGGCAGCTTCATGGCCGTCGACCAGGCGCTCGCCACGCAGGTGCTGCCGGACCGTCACACGCGCGGAAAAGACCTCGGCATCATGAACGTCGCGCTCGCGGTGCCGCAAGCCTTTGGGCCCCTGCTTGGCGCACTCATCGTCGCGGCGACGAGCGGGTTCACGGGCCTGTTCATCGCATCGGCGATTGCGGCAACCCTCGGCGGGCTCGCCGTGCTACCGGTGCGATCGGTGCGTTAGTCAGTCGAATGCTTCGGTGCGGCGCGCCCGCGCTGCGAGCAACAAGACGACGCCCAGAAGCACCAGCGTCGCCGCGGCCGCAAGGCCCACGACCCACGACTCCGACGCACCAGTGTTCGACAGTCCGCTCAGCTCAGAGTCGGGCGAGGTCAGATCCGACGCTGAACCCTCCGGGTCGCTCGGAATCGGCCCTGGGTCCGGCAGGGTTGGAAGCTGTTGCAACTCGACCGCGGTCTCAACTGTCGCTGACGGTGCGTCAATGCGGATTGCGCTCGGTGACGTGGCCCAGGCAATCGCCGAGTTGACCACCTGACCGACGACGGCATCGGCCTCGGTGACCACGTACGTCACGGTCAGCAGGCACGTCGCGTTCGCTTCCACGACGTTGCACACCACCGTGTCTGCGGTCAACTCGTCGGTGATCTCGACACCGGTCAGCACCACGTCACCGCTGTTGGTCGCCACAATCTCGTACGTCAACGTGTCACCCTCGGTGACGGTGGTCGAAACGTCGGCATCGTCGTTGCCGGTGAGGGTCTTGCTGAGCGTCAGGGCCGGGTCGGTGACCGTGATCACCAGTGTGCTCGACGTCTCGGTTCCGTCGACATCAGAGACCGAGTAGCCCACCTCGGAGGTCACAGCCCCCCGAAATGTGGCCTCCGGCGCGAACCGCACGAGCCCCGACGGCAGCACTGAATACGTTCCCTCGCCAGGAACCGACAGGGTTGCACCCGCGTCAGAGACCGTGCCCCCTGAACCGAGGGCATCAAGCACGACAGAGCTCGCATCGAGCGGAGTCGCCGGGTTGCCCGGAGCATCATTGGCCAGGAGATCGACGTCGATGGTCACGCCTGGATCAGTCGTTGCCGTGTCGGGTGAGGCCGTCGGCGACACCGCCGCTACCGGAATGGCGATCGTTGCCCGACCGGTGAGCCCCTCGACGTCGCTGATTTCGTAGTCAATAGACGCCGTGCCCGAGAAGCCTGGCGCAGCGACGAAGCTCACGAGCCCCGCACTATCGACCGTGAACGTCCCGCCAACGGCTGTGGTCTGGTCAAGCACCGTCGAGGATGCGACCAATGCCGACGTCCCCTCGATGTCGTTGCCGGCCGGGCTGAACGGCGCGATCGACTCGTTCTGACCAATGGCAGAAAGTCCGTCGTCGATAGCGTTCGGGCCGCAGGTAATGCCCGCGGTTGCCCAGGCGAGCAAGCCCTGCCAGGGAGCACCGCTCAAGACCTGCACAACGATCGAGTTGGGCCCGGTCTCCCACCCCTCAGCCAGACTCACGTCGATAGCTCTCGCGGTGGTGTAGCCGAGGTATACATATGGGTTGTACGAGGCCGTGCCCGCGCCCTGTGGGAGGCTCGCGTTGCTCGGGCTCTGCGCCACACCATTGACCCAGATCTCTGATGCTGCGTTGTCGCTCAACAACCTGAGCCCTACCGAGAACAGGCTCGGCTCGACCGCCGCATCGAGGGTGAAGTCGTATCGGTAGTACCAGGTGTTGCCCGCACCCTGCTGGGTCGTCGTGCCGAGTTCGGTGATCCAGTTGGCGCGGGGCGAGGGCGACACATCCCACCGCCCAGAGCCGGAGGGCTGAGTCGAGGGACGGGGAATCGGGTTTCCCACAATTGCTGACGCGTAGGTGAGGTTCGATGCCGGAGGCTGCACTCCGGCCGGGAACGTCGTCGTCAGATCAGTCGTCGAGACCTGCCAGTTGTTGTCGGAGACGTTATTGGCCAACACGCCCCCGGCAGCCAGGTTCACGCCGGTATTGAAAATCGCCGCGTCGGTCGAGCAGTCGATGGTCGGGTTCGCTGGCGCAGCGTACGCCACCGGAGCCGACGCGCCCACCGCCGACATCGTGACGAACGACACGCCGACAAGCGCCGCCAGTGCGCTCGAGACCGTGCGTCTACGAGACGATCGGTGTGCGTCCGTGAGCATGAGTCGACCTCGGGGTAGGAGACTGTGGGTGTGCGACCACTCATCGGGTTTCGGGCCCGCGGGCAGAGTGGGGCGCAAAGAGGTGAAGCTATCTGCTGATGGTAGGCCACGCTGGGCGAAAGTTCACCCCGACCGCGCGCCCCCAAAAAGGGGCTACTTCAAGAACAGCGCGCGCAACCGACTTGTCGTGAACACGATGCCGATCGCGATCATCACGAGGTAGTAGCCAATGTGCACGACCATCATGCTCGACAGCGCGCCCGTCGTCAGCCCGCGGACGAGCTCGACTCCGTGCCACAGCGGCAACGCCTGAATGACCCACTGAATCGCTTGCGGATACACCGAGATCGGGTAGAACGTCGCCGAGAACAAGAACATCGGCAGCATGATGAAGGTCACCCACTCGATTTGCTGGAAGGTTTTCATGTAGCTCGTGATCGCCATTCCGAGGCTCGCGAAGCCGAACGCGATCAGCAACACCGCGGGAAGGGCGAGAAGCGCCGTCCACGCCAGATTGAGTCCGAACGCCTGCATGATGACCATGAAGCCGACTGCGTACATCGCACCGCGCAGCAGGGCCAAGAAGATCTCGCCGAGGGCAACGTCGAGGGGCCCGAGCGACGTCGTGAGCATCCCCTGATAAAGCTTCGAATAGTTGAGTTTGAAGAACACGTTCCACGTCGAGTCGTAGACCGCGCCGTTCATGGCCGAGACCGCCAGTAGCGCCGGGGCGATGAAGGCCGCGTACGACACCTCTTGACCGGTGGAGGTCTGCACAGTGCCCACGAGCGCACCGAAGCCGATGCCGAGCGAGAGCAGGTAGAACACTGGCTCGAAGAAGCCGCTGAGCACGACGAGGTAGTTCGTGCTCTTGGTGGCCAACAGGCCCCGATGGATGACCGCCCCGGTATTGCCCGCATACAGCGCACTGCGGCGCGGCTGCAGGGCGGGGGCCGCCGTCGTCGCCGGTGCGGGCGGCATCGCGGCGCTCACTTGTTGAGCCTTCTGGTGAAGTGCTTGCGCGTCGCCCACAGCCCGACGATGAACAGCGTCGTGAGGTAGCCGACGTGCGTGACCGTCAGCCAGATCGGTTCGTCGAGGCCATAGGTAGCGACACGTCCAAGTTCGGTGCCGTGCCAGAGCGGCGACACCCAGCCGATCGGCTGCAAGAAGATCGGCAGCTGCTCGAGCGGAAAAAAGGTGCCCGAAAACAGAAACAGTGGCGTGATGCCGAAGCGCTGCAGCATCGCCATCTGGCCGCGGTCTTCGGTGATGGTCGAGGTGTAGGTGGCGATGATGACCCCGATCGCCATGCCGGTGAGGGTCGCCGCAAGAATCGCGAGCCAGCCCCACGACGAGGGGACCGCGCCGAACAGCACGATGATGCCGAAGTAGATCGACACCGTCACCACGACGCGGAGCGCGATGTGGATCATCATGCCATTGACGATCTGCGCGCCCGAGATGGGTGCGGCATTCATGCCGAAGAAGATGGGGTTCCACTTGAAGCCCATCATGACGGGGTAGCTCGTCTCGTTGGCCGTCACGGTCATCGCCGCCGTCGCCATGAGCGCGGGCGCGACGAACTGCAGGTAGGTCACGTCACCGACGCCCTGCGGCACGAGGCTCGCGAGCCCAACGCCAAGGGCAAACAGGTAGATGAGCGGGTTGCCAAAGCTCTGGAAGATCGCGTCGCCCGCATAGCCCTTCATCGCGCGGATGCGGTGTTCGGCGATGTACCACGAGCCCCAGCGGCGCGGTGCGACACCGCCGGCGAGCGCGCGGCGCGAGTCTTCTCTCGTTGTCTGGGTCGAAGAACTCATTCGATGAGGCTCCGGCCCGTGAGGCGCA
>CAYWZI010000108.1:0-251 GCA_964462815.1 uncultured Microbacteriaceae bacterium | reverse complement strand
CGAGCGAGGTGATGGGCTGCAGACCGCGGCCGGTGACGCGCTCGAGCTCGGCCTCGCCATTGCCCGTGTAGATGAGGATGCGGTCAGGCAGCACTTCGTGGCGCTCGCCGATATCGCCCAGACTCGCGGCGATCTCGGCGTTCTTGTCACTGCCGAACCGCAGCTCGAGCACCTCTTTGCTGGAGTACTCACGAATGAGCGCGGCAGGCGAGCCCTCGGCCATGATGCGGCCCTTGTCGATGACGACGAGC
>CAYWZI010000107.1:0-8019 GCA_964462815.1 uncultured Microbacteriaceae bacterium | reverse complement strand
ACCCATGGTCGGGCCAGTCGTCGCGACGGGGTGCGCGCGGTTCCAGGCGCGCGAGCCCTCCTTCGGCGCAAGCTTCGCCCCGGCAATGCCGAGCAGCGCGGGCAGCATCGTCACGGCTCCCGCGATCGCGACGAGCACGGCGAGCGCCGCGCCAACGCCCATCACTGACAAGAACGGCACGCCGACGACGAGGAGGCCGAGCAAGGCGATGATGACGGTCGCCCCAGCGAACACGACGGCGCTCCCCGCTGTGCCGACGGCGACAGCGGCCGACTCCTGCGCATCCATGCCCCGCGCCAGTTGACCTCGATGGCGCGACAAGATGAACAGGGCGTAGTCGATGCCGACGGCAAGGCCGATCATGACGGCGAGCAAAGGCGCAGAACTCGACACCGGCAGCACAGCGGCCAAGGCGAGAATGCCGCCGATGACGATGCCGACGCCGACGAGCGCGGTCGCGAGGGGCATCCAGGCCGGGCGAATCGAACCAAAGGTGATGATGAGCACGGCACCGGCGAACAACACACCGAGCACTTCGGTGATCGTCAGGCCGACCGTGGTGTCTTGAAACACTTGGCCGGCAAACTCGACGCGCGGGTCAATCGTGTCGGCCGTGGCGATGAGCGCTGCGAGCGTCTCTTCCGTGACGTCGCTTCCGGCCCCAATGAGCTGCACGCGCACGAGGGCGATCGTTTCGTCGTCACTGACTTGGTTGCTCGCGAACTCGTCGAACGGGCCCAAAACCGAGTCGACCCCGTCAATGCCCTGGAGCTCGTCGACGAGCACCGCGATCTCGTCGCGCACGGCCTCGTCCGTGACGAGCGAACCCTCGGGTGCGACGACGACCGCCGTGGCGCTCGCGCCCGCGACCGCCGGGAACAGCGCGTTCAGCTGGTCGAGCGCGACCTGCGATTCGGTGCCCGGGATGCTGAAGGTCTCGTCCGTCTGCCCGCCGAGCCCGACTCCCCCGCCGATGGCGGCTACGAACACCAGGGCCCACGCCACGAGAACGAGGCGCGCACGCCGGTAGGAGAACCGACCGAGCCGGTAGAGAAGGGTGGCCATGAGAGTGCTGCTCCTTAGCGAATGGGGGAATCGGCGGGCACGAGCAGGTCGTGCAAGATCTGCAGAAGTGCCGAGCGCACTTCGTCGATCGGGATCTCGCCTTTGAGCCCCAGTCGTTCAGCGGCAGCGAGCGTGTACGCCACACCACCGAAGGCCACGCCGAAGCGCAGTTTTTCCATCGTCGAACCGCTAGCAAGCCGAAACAGCTCAGCGACCCGGCGCATGATTTCCGTTGCCCGGTGCATGACGGGCACGTCATCGAGGGTTGCCCCCTGGTTGATCACGAGGGGCACGACCTCGCTGTGTTGCAGCAGGAGATCGACAAAGCGCTCGACGAAGTCACCGTGCCGCAGGCCCCCGTCACTCTCGATCGACTCAATGAGCAGTTCCATATCGTCGAGGGCCGGGTTCACAATGTCGGCGAGCAGCTGTTCTTTCGAGGCGAAGTGATAGAGAACACTCGCCTTCGAGGTGCCCGCGAGATCAGCGATGCGCTGCAGCGAGGTCGCCGCGTAGCCGGAGACGGCAAACTCGGCGAGCGCGATGGCGCGCAGCTCATCATGAAGGGACATGTCACCCACGCTAATTGACCGAGTGGTCAGTTTCTGGCCGATCGGTCAGTTTCGTGGCTGGCTCTGGGGAGAGACTCAGGCTGCGTTCACACGAGGCGCACTTTCGCCGACACCCGCTAGCGTTGAGTCATCGACCAAGGAGGTTTCATGCGCAAGTTCCTGTTCAATGGCGCGGTCATCGGCGCCGCCTTCTCGGCGATTGGCGTGATCAACCAGACCCGCACCGGCCCCCGCGACTGGCGCCTTGCGCTCATGTGGGTCAGCTGGGGCATCAGTGTCGCGATCGCCGTCGGTACGGTCATCGAAGAAAGCCGCGACGGGGAGTTGTTCGAGCTCGACGAGTAAGGCGACGACCAGCGGCCTCGACTCGCGGCCTCGACTCGCGGCCTCGACTCGCGACCTCGACTCGCTGACTTCTCAGGACCAACGGCCCCTGGGCAGGCGCCCCCGCGCGACGTAACCTGGCAGCGCACCGGCACTGATGCCGGGGTCGCGTGGGGAGGGCCGTATGGGCAGCGCATCCGTCTCGACTCCTCGCGCCGTTTTCTTCGTCTCTGACGGCACCGCCATCACCGCCGAGACCCTCGGCAGCGCGCTCCTCGTGAGTTTCCCGGGAGTCGCGCTCGACCGACACACCCTCCCCTTCGTCGACAGCGTCGAGGCGGCCGGCGAGGCCGTGGCGCGAATTGCGGCGGTGGCCATGTCGGCATCGACGGATGCTCCGCCGCTCGTCTTCACGACCATTCGTGACCTTGCCGTGCGTCAGCGGGTTGCGGCGGCCCCCGCCATCGTGATCGACCTGTTGGGCGGCCACTTGCGCGAAGTCGAGGCCGCGCTCGGGGTGAGCGCGCAACCTGGCCGCGGCACCGTACACAGCCTCGGCGACCTCGATCGCTACCACGACCGCATGTGGGCGATCGAGTACGCGATCGAGCACGACGACGGCCAAAGCCTGCGGGCGCTCGACCGGGCGCACGTGATTCTGATCGCACCGTCGCGGTGCGGCAAGACTCCGACCTCGATGTACTTGGCCTTGCAGCACGGGGTCGTTGTCGCGAACTACCCGCTCACCGACGATGACCTGCCCGACGGCGGCGTGCCGACCGACGACCTGCCGCGGCCCCTGCGGCCCTACGCCGACCGGCTTTTCGGGCTGACCGCGAACCCGCAGCGACTCAGCCAAGTGCGTGCCGCGCGCCGCCCCGAGTCGGCCTACTCATCACTCGCTCAGTGCAGCCGTGAAGTGCGCTGGGCCGAAGACCTCTACCGCCGCCACGACGTGCCCTACCTCGACTCGACCGACCGCTCGGTCGAAGAGATGGCCGCCGTGATTCTCGCCACACTGCGCCGCCGTGAGGCGAACGCCGACCAGCCCGGCCGCGAGGCGGGCACCGCCCCACCCCGCCATCCGGCGGGCACCGAGAGAAGGAGCACCTCATGACCACGAACACTCTCTGGTTCGACGAGCTCGGCATGGACGACGTTCCGCAGGTGGGCGGCAAGAACGCCTCGCTCGGCGAAATGGTCAGCAAGCTCGGTGATCTTGGTGTGCGGGTTCCGGGTGGGTTCGCGACGACGGCGGATGCGTACCACGACTTCCTCGCCGCCGACGGGCTCTACGACCGCATCATGGGGCTCGTGTTGCCGCTCGACGTCACCGATGTCACCGAGCTCGCCCGCGTCGGCTCGACGATTCGGCAGTGGATCGAGCAGCAGCCGTTTCCGGCCGAGCTCGAGGCGAGCATCCGCGAGGCGTATCAGAAGCTCATCGACGGTGACCCCGACCCCGACCATGTGTCGTGGGCCGTTCGCTCGAGCGCGACCGCCGAAGACCTGCCCGACGCGTCGTTCGCCGGGCAGCAAGAGACCTTTCTCAACATCAGCGGCATCGACAACCTCTTGGGCGCCATTCGCAGCGTCTTTGCGTCGCTGTTCAACGACCGAGCCATTGCCTACCGCGTACACCACGGTTTCGCGCACAACGAGGTGGCACTCTCGGCGGGCGTGCAGCGGATGATCCGCAGCGACATCGGCGCCTCGGGCGTGATGTTCACGATCGACACCGAGTCGGGGTTCACCGACGCCGTGTTCATCACCTCGTCGTACGGACTCGGCGAGGCGGTCGTGCAGGGTGCCGTAAACCCGGATGAGTTCTACGTCTACAAGCCGAGTTTGCGCGCGGGCAAGTCGGCGATTCTCGTACGCGCGCTCGGCGAGAAGGCCGTCAAGATGGTCTACGCAGGCGGGTCAAGCATGTCGACGAGCACAGTCTTCACCGACGTCGACGCCGACGAGCGCGCGCGGTTTAGCCTCACGGACGACGAAGTTCACGAACTCGCTCGGCACGCCGTGACGATTGAAGAGCACTACGGCCGCGCGATGGACATCGAGTGGGCACGCGATGGCGTCGACGGCAAGCTCTACATTCTGCAAGCGCGACCCGAAACCGTGGTGTCGCGGCGCGAGGGCCAGGTGCTGCGGCGCTATGCCCTCGGCGGCTCAGGCCCGATCGTGATCGCGGGGCGCGCGATCGGCCAGAAGATTGGCGCCGGGCCCGTTCGCGTGCTGACCTCGATCGACCGCATGGACGAGTTTCGCCAGGGCGATGTGCTCGTCGCCGACATGACCGACCCTGACTGGGAGCCGATCATGAAGCTTGCCTCGGCGATCGTCACCAACCGCGGAGGCCGCACGTGCCACGCGGCGATCATCGCGCGCGAGCTCGGAATTCCGGCGGTCGTGGGCACGGGAAACGCCACGAGCGTCATGACCGACGAGCAGCAGGTGACCGTCTCGTGCGCCGAAGGCGACGAGGGCCGCGTCTACGACGGCATCCTGCCCTTCGAGATCATCGAGACCTCACTCGAGGCCATGCCCCCGGTGCCGACGAAGATCATGATGAACGTGGGCACTCCCGACCAAGCGTTCGCGTTCTCGCACCTGCCGAACCGCGGCGTCGGGCTCGCGCGGCTCGAGTTCATCATCAATCGCCAGGTGGGCATCCACCCCCGTGCCCTGCTCGACCGCGACGTGCTGCCGGCCGACCTTCAAAAGGTGGTCGACGAGCACTGTGCGGCCTACCCGTCTCCGCGCGCGTACTTCGTGAGCCGAGTCGCGGAAGGCGTGTCGACGATCGCCGCGGCGTTTGCTCCCGAGCCGGTGATCGTGCGTCTCAGTGACTTCAAATCGAACGAGTATGCGGGCCTCATCGGCGGCGAACGCTATGAGCCGAAAGAAGAAAACCCGATGCTCGGCTATCGCGGCGCATCGCGCTATGTCTCGGACGACTTTGCCGAGGCCTTCGCGATGGAGTGCGAGGCAATGCGCCACGTGCGCAACGACATGGGCCTGACGAACGTCGAGCTCATGGTGCCCTTCGTGCGCACCGTTGCCGAACTCGAAGCGGTCATCGAAACGCTCGCGGCCAACGGTCTGCGGCGCGGTGAGAATGGGCTGCGCATCATCATGATGTGCGAGATTCCGTCGAACGCGATCACCGCAGCGGCATTCCTCGAGCACGTCGATGGTTTCTCGATCGGGTCGAACGACCTCACGCAACTCACGCTCGGTGTCGACCGCGACTCGGCCCTCGTCGCCGGCTCGTTCGATGAGCGCGACCCCGCGGTGCTCGCCCTGCTGGAGCTCGCGATCGAGGCGTGCCGCACGGCCGGCAAGTACGTCGGCATTTGTGGCCAGGGGCCGAGCGATCATCCCGACCTCGCCGACTGGCTCGTCGACCACGGCATCGAGTCAATGTCGCTCAACCCCGACACGGTCGTCGAGACCTGGTTGCGGCTCGCCCGGCGTTGATGGGCGCGCCGCCGGCGCGACGCGTGGCGGCCCTGTGTCTAGAGCTGCCAGGGCAGCAACACGCCGATCACGATGAAGAGCCCGCCGGTGGCGCGGTTGAACCAGCGACCCGCGCGAGCGAGCCATGGTTGCACTGACTGCGACAGCGCAGCGACCACGAGCTCGAACACGATCTCGATGATGATGAACGTCGACGCCATGATCGCGAACTGCACGACGAGATCGCGCTCGGGGTCGATGAACTGCGGCAAAAAGGCAACGAAGAAGAGGATGCCCTTCGGGTTCGTCACCGCGGCCAAGAAGCCCTGCTGCCACAGTGACCACCACGAGGCGTTCGGCCGTTCACCGGTCGCGGCCACCGTGATGGCGGGAGCCCGCCACACTTGCACGCCGAGAAACACCAGGTAGGCACCGCCCACCCACTTGAGCACCGTGAGAATGTCGGGCACCGCAACCAACAGCGCGCCGATGCCGAACATCGACACGGCGATGACGATGAGGAAGCCGAATGCCCCGCCGAGCACGGTGGCAACCGTGCGCCGCACGCCATAGATCGCGCCGTGCGTGAGGGCCAGCAACCCGTTGGGCCCTGGCGTGAACGACAGGCCGATCGCCGCGATCAGAAAGACCAGCCAGGTGTCAAGAGTCACCCGACTATCCTGGCGCGCTGCACGCCCCGCGGTGCGCCAGCGCGCCGCGGCTAGCGCGCTACGGCACCATCCAGCCCAGTGCGCCCGGAATCGACTGCAGCACGATCAGAAGGGTCATGAGCGCGAGCAGGCCGATGCTCCACGGCAGGAGCTTGCGCAGCAGCGTGCCCTCGCTGCCGACCATGCCGACGGCGGCTGCCGCCACGGCGAGGTTCTGCACCGACAACATCTTGCCGAGCACACCGGCTGACGAGTTGGCGGCCGCCATGAGCACGGGCGGCAGCCCGACCTGAGCGGCGGCGGCCACCTGGACGGGGCCGAAGAGCACGTTCGACGAGGTGTCGGAGCCCGTGAGCGCCACGCCGATCCAGCCGATGATGGGCGACAGCACCACGAAGAACCCGCCCGCCGAGGCGAGCGCGACCCCGAGCGAGGTTGCCTGGCCCGACAGGTTCATAACAAACGAGAGGCCGAGCACGGCCGTGACCGTCACGATGGTCCAGCGCAGCTGGTGCAGCGTCGCACCATAGGCGGCGAGGCCCACGCGCGGCACGATGCGATACACGGCGGCGGTGATGAGCCCCGAGATGAGCAACAGGGTGCCGGTCGCGCCGATCGTGCTGAGGTGCATGATCTGCGCGCCGGCGGGCTCGCCCGCGGCCGTGACGACATCGAGCCCGGGCCATGGGAAGGTCAGGCTCAGGGCGGCAAAGACCTGTTTCACCGCAGGAATCTGCGCGAGCGAAAACACGATCATGATGATCACGTAGGGCGCGACCGACATGAGCACCTCGCGTGCCGGCGGGCGCTCGATCGCGGGCGCGCCGACGTCGACGGCTCCGCTCATGCTCACGAGCTCGGCGGGCTGCCACACGCGCAGCATGAGCAGCACCGCGGCAATCGTGGCGACAGCAGCAACGACATCGGTGAGTTCGACCGCGAAGAAGTTCGAGGTGATGAACTGCGCCACGCCGAACACGAAGCCGGCGAGCAGGGCAACGGGCCAGGTCTGCTTGAGGCCGCGGAGGCCATCCACCAAGAACACCAAGATGAGCGGCACGAGCAGAGCCATGAACGGGGTCTGACGGCCGGCCATCGACGCGAGGTCTTGCAAGGGAAGGCCCGTCACACCCGCGAGCGCGATGACGGGTGCCGCGAGCGCACCGAACGCCACGGGGGCGGTGTTGGCAAGCAATGACACGAGAGCGGCCTTGAGCGGCGCCATGCCCGCGGCGAGCAGCATCGCCGCCGAGATGGCGACGGGGGCGCCAAAGCCCGCGAGCGATTCGAGCAGGGCCCCGAAGCAGAATGCGATCAAGATGGACAGGATGCGCAGATCGTCACTCACCGAACGGATCGTGCGGCCGAACACCTCGAACCACGTCGTCACCGTCGTGAGCCGGTAGACCCAGAGCGCGTTGATGAGAATCCAGAGAATCGGAAAGACGCCGTAGAAGATGCCGGCGCCCGCGGCGCTGAGCGCTTGCACGGGCGGCATGTTCCAGCCGACGATCGCGAGCACGATCGAGAGTGCCAGGGCAGCAATGGCCGCGAACGGCGCCCGAACCTTGAACACCCCCAACAGCACGAACAGCAACGCGAGGGGGAGCGCGGCGGCAATGGCCGTCAGCGCGAGAGACCCGAAGACAGGGGCGATTTCTTGCTCGAACACAGGTGGTGGCTCCGCTCGCCGGGGTGGACGCGCCGGAGGGGCGCGTCCACAGTCTGGGCCTGCACACGCGCGCGCGCATCCGTTTCGGCCAGATTCGTGACGAAGGTCCCGACGCGCCGCCTCGACACCCGCCCATGCAAAAACCCCGGCTGCTGGCGAGAGCGAACCGGGGCCTTCGTACACCCCCCGGGACTTGAACCCGGAACCCACTGATTAAGAGTCAGTTGCTCTGCCAATTGAGCTAGAGGTG
>CAYWZI010000106.1:0-8102 GCA_964462815.1 uncultured Microbacteriaceae bacterium | reverse complement strand
AACCCCAGCAGGTCTTGGCCGAGCTCAACGCGCTCTGGGAGGCGACGGTTGCCCACGTCACGGCGCGCCCGGGCAGCGAGGCAGACGTGGTGCTGCGCAACCGCCCAGGAACGACTGAGGTCGCCGGCCGGCTCGAGATTCACACGACCGACCTCGACATTCTCGCGGACGAGCTGACCGCGTTCGGGGCTGACGTTCACGTGCACGAACCCGTCGTGTTGCGGGAGTCAATTCGCGCTCGGTGGAACACGGTGGTGAGCATCCATGGCTGAACGTCCGACGCCGCCTCGCGCGACCGACAAGCTCGCGTTCTTGCTCGCTCTTGTTCCCTACTTGATCGATCAGGTGCGGGTCACGGTTGACGAAGCGGCCGCTCACTTCGGCATCTCGCCTGAGCAGATGCGCAAAGCGGTGACCCTCATAGCGATGAGCGGCACCCCGGGCGATGCCGGCACCTACACGCACGAGACCCTGTTCGACATTGACTGGGACGACTTTGACGAGCGCGATGTGATCCGCTTTCGTGCTGCCCCGATGGACGACAAGCCCCGCTTTTCCGCTCGCGAAGCAGCGGCTCTGCTCGCCGGACTTCAGCGTGTCGCCGCACTGCCCGATTTCGCTTCACGCGTTGATGTCGGCGCGCTCATGACGAAGCTCGCGCGCGGTTCGTCGTCTGCTCCGGCGCCGGTCGCTGTACGGGCGGGAACGCTCGACGCGATTCACGCCCCGCTCGCCGAAGCGCTGCGCGATGGTCGTCGTGTGCGCATCGATTACGTGACCACGCGAGGCGATCGCGAACTGCGTGATGTCGACCCGATTCGCCTCGATGGCATCGACGACGCGTGGTACTTGCGCGGCTGGTGCTTGACGCGGGGCGCCGAGCGAACGTTTCTGCTCGACAGAGTTGCGAGCGTTGACCTGCTCGGTCCGGCCGACGAGCACAGTGCTGAGTCTGACGTGGGTGAACTCTTCCAGAGCAGCGCCGGAGATCAGCGCGTAACGATCGCGGTGCCTGTTGTTGGCCTGCCTCTCGTCGCCGACTACCGCGGGCCGGACGACACGATTCGCATCGAGGGCGATCGGGCGATTCTCACGCTTCCCATCTCGCACCCTGGCATTCTGGGCCGCATTACGGCACGGCTGGCGGGCGGCGTCGAGATCCTCAACCCGCCCGACGCCCGTGTGGCCGTTGCCGAGTGGGCACGCGCGGCTCTCGCCGCCGATGATCGAGCCGCGCAAGGCGACACGACGCGCTGACGGATTCTCGCAGGTGCGACCAAGACGACCACGCTAGACTGGCGCGCACTGGATCCGTGACCCAAAGGACTTGAGCGATATGCCGGCAAATCTCGGAGGCTGGACCGGCCTCATCCTGCTTCTCGTGGTGATTCTTCTCTTCGCCGCCCCGAAGCTCCCGCAACTTGCGCGCAGCCTCGGCCAGTCGATGACGATCTTCAAGAAGGAGATCAAGAACAAAGACGGCGACGCCCCAGCCACTGCCGAGGGCACGGCGGCACCCGCTCAAGCTCCCGCCGCGCCTGCCGCGAGCACCGAGAGCACCGACTCCTCAAGCTCCAAGTAGCGCGTGGCTGGCCGCGAGCCGCGGCCCCGGAACCCCGAGGGCCGAATGAGCCTCGGGCAGCACCTGGTTGAGTTGCGCAAGCGGCTTGGCTGGTCTGCGCTCGCGATTCTTGCCGCCTCCGTCGGCGGATGGTTTTTGGCGGCGTCCGTCTGGGCCGCCTTGAGCGCTCCCGTGCGTGATGTTGCTGAAGCGCAGGGCCGGGATGCTCGCATTAGCTACACGACGGTGTCCGAAGCTTTCGACACGCAGTTGATTGTCGCCATCACTCTGGGAATCGTCATCGCGTCGCCGTTCTGGCTGTATCAGCTGTGGGCGTTCATCGTTCCGGCGCTGCACAAGAAGGAGAAACGCTACGCCGTAGGTTTTCTCGCTTCGGCGATTCCTCTCTTCCTCGCCGGGTGTGCAGCCGGGTGGCTGGTGCTTCCGAACATCGTTCGGCTACTGACGAGCTTCGCGGCGGAAGATAGCGCGACCAATCTGACCGCCCGCTTCTACCTTGACTTCTCGGTCAAGTTGATCTTGGCGATTGGCATCGGCTTCGTGCTGCCCGTCTTCTTGGTGATGCTGAACTTTGCGCGCGTCATGACGGGGGAGAGCATCCTCAAGGGCTGGCGGTGGGCGATCCTCGCGATCACCGCCTTCACGGCGATCGCCACACCCGCCGCCGATGTCTACTCGATGATCCTGCTCGCGATACCCATGGTCGGGTTGTACTTCTTGGCCGCGGCGATTGCCGTGCTCAACGACAAGAGGGTTGCCAAGCGTGAGGCGAAGCTCAACGCTCAGTACGGCATCCCGAGCGATGTCTGACACCCTGCCCAGCCCGGCCGAACGCTTCGCGGCACAGCGAGAGTTGCGTGCCTTGCCACGACTCCGAGCGTTTCGTGACGGTCTGACGATTGAGCTCGACCCGTTTCAGCATGCCGCGTGCGCCGCGCTCGAGCAGGGCCGCAGCGTGCTCGTGGCGGCGCCCACGGGCGCGGGAAAGACAGTCGTCGCCGAATTCGGCGTCTTTCTCGCCATGTTCGAGCCCAGCGCGAAGATCTTTTACACCGCGCCCATGAAGGCCCTGAGTAATCAGAAGTACACCGAGCTGGTTGCCCAGTATGGGTCGAGCGAAGTGGGTCTGCTTACCGGCGACACCAACATCAATGCGCGTGCCCGCATCGTCGTCATGACGACCGAAGTGCTGCGCAACATGCTTTATGCCGATAGCGACCTGCTGGTCGACCTTGCGTACGTCGTGATGGATGAAGTGCATTACCTCGCTGACCGGTTCCGCGGAGCGGTCTGGGAGGAAGTGATCATCCATCTGCCTCAGAACGTTCGCATGATCTCGCTGAGCGCCACCGTCTCGAACGCCGAAGAGTTTGGCGACTGGCTGCAAGCCGTTCGGGGCGACACCGACGTGATCGTGAGTGAAACCCGCCCGGTACCTCTCGATCAACACGTGCTCGTGCGCTCGAAGCTCGTCGACCTCTTCGACTCGTCGGGCAAGGCGGCAACCAATCGGGTCAACCCCGAGCTGATGCAGTTGGCCCGAGCCGGGGGGCACGTGCCGCACAAGGGTCGCCAGCAGCACCCTCGGCGCTGGGAGAAACGCCCTGCCGCGGAGGGCCGGGCTGATCGAGCCGAGATTGTCGCGCTGCTCGGAACCCGCAATCTACTGCCCGCGATCTTCTTCATCTTCAGTCGAGCGGGGTGCGACGCCGCCGTACGTCAATTGGTGCGTTCGGGCTTGCGCCTCACCGATGCCGCTGAGCGCGACGAGATTCGTCAGATCGTCGAGGAGCGGTGTCGAACCCTGCGCGACGATGACCTCGCTGTGCTCGGCTATTGGGAGTGGCTCGACGGCCTCCAACGGGGCGTCGCAGCCCACCACGCTGGCCTCCTTCCGGCATTTAAGGAAGTGGTCGAAGAGCTCTTCCAAAAGAAGCTCTTGCGCGTCGTATTCGCAACGGAGACCCTCGCGCTCGGCATCAACATGCCCGCCCGCACCGTCGTCCTCGAGAAACTCGAGAAGTTCAACGGTGAGGCGCGTGTCCCGATCACTCCGGGGGAGTACACCCAGCTAACGGGTCGTGCCGGGCGACGGGGGATCGACACCGAGGGCCATGCGGTTATCCAATGGACCCCCGGGCTCGACCCGCAAGCGGTCGCGTCGCTCGCGTCACGACGAACCTACCCGCTGAACTCGAGCTTCCGGCCGACCTACAACATGGCGGTCAATCTGATCGAACAGTTCGGGCGGCAGCGCACGCGCGAGATTCTTGAGTCAAGCTTCGCCCAGTTTCAGGCCGACCGAGCCGTCGTCGACCTCGCGCGAACGGTTCGGAAGAACCAGGAGGCCCTGGAGGGCTACGCGCGTTCGATGACGTGCCACTTGGGAGATTTCGAGCAGTATTCGGCGTTGCGACGTCAATTGAGCGACCTCGAACGTGGCAGCAAGCGGGTTGGCGAGCCCGGCGAGAAAGCTGATCGCATGCGGCGGCAGAAGCAGATCGAGGGCGTGCGCGTCTCCCTACGCAAACACCCGTGTCACGGATGCTCAGACCGCGAAGCGCACGCGCGCTGGGCTGAGCGCTGGTGGCGTCTGAAGAAAGACACCGACAAGGTCAGCCGTCAGATCTCGGGGCGCACCGGAGCCGTGGCCGACGTGTTTGACCGCATCACCGAGATTCTGAGCGAACTCGACTACCTGCGAACCGACGAGCATGGACGCCTGGGGCTGACCGCGCACGGGCGCTCGTTGCGTCGCATCTATGGCGAACGCGATCTGTTGGTCGCCGAGAGCCTGCGCCGCGGTGTGTGGAAAGACCTCGAAATTCCGTCGATGGCCGCGATGGCGAGTGCCATCGTCTTCGAAGCGCGCCGAGACGACGGTCAGGCACCCGAGTATGCACTGCCGCGCGGGGCATTCCGGCCTGCGCTCGAACGCACTCAAGAGCTATGGGCGCGCCTCGATGACCTCGAGCGAGAGCACCGCTTGCCCGGTAGCGAGCCCTTGGCGACGACTCTAGCTCTGCCCATGCACCGCTGGGCTGCCGGGGGTTCGCTCGATGCCGTGCTGCGCGATGCCGACCTCGCCGCGGGCGATTTCGTTCGCTGGACCAAGCAGACCATCGACCTTCTCGATCAGATCTCTCTCGTCGCCGATGGGCAGGTAGGACGCACGGCTCGCAGTGCCCTCGATGCCGTGCGCCGTGGGATCGTCGCGTATAGCTCGGTCACCTGAGCCTCGTTCTTCGACTGCTCGCCTAAGATTGCCCCTCGTGACCCTGACGACCGCCGCGCCGACCGCGCCGCAGCCCGGTAGCCAGTCACGAACGCCGTTCGCCGCACCGGGTGTTGCGAACACGCTGGGCCCAATGCCCCTGCCCGTCGCCGTGATGGCCTCGATTGCCGGCGGCTGGCTCATGGACCTCGGGTACCCCGACCTCGCGTGGTGGCCATTCACCATTCTGGGCACGGCACTCGTGCTGGCGAGCTTGCGCGGCCGCACGATCGGCGGCGCCCTCCTGATTGGCGCGATCAGTGGTTTCGCCTACTACGGCATGCTCATCGAGTGGTTGACGGTCTACCTCGGCGTCGTGCCGTGGCTGGCCTTGACGCTCGCCCAGGTCTTCTTCACGGCTCTCGGCGGCGTGCTCATCACTCTGGCCTGGCGGTGGGTGCCCCGTGCCTGGCCGGGCGTGGCCGGTCGACTCGTTCTCACGCCCGCCGTCGTCGCCGCTGCCTGGACCACTCGCGAGGCCGTCGCCAGCGTGTTTCCGTTCGGTGGTTTCGCGTGGGGTCGACTCGCTCACAGCCAGGCCGAGGGCCCGCTCTCGCACTGGGCCGCCTGGGTCGGCTTCTCGGGGCTCACCTTTCTGATCGCGTGGCTCGCTGCTGGCCTCGTCGCCGTTGCAATCGAACGCGAGGTCGGGATGCTGCGGCGAGGCATCGCGATCGTCGGGGCATTCGCCGCCCTCCTCGTCTGGCCTGCCGTGCCGATCACCACGACGGGCACGATCAGCGTGGCGGCCGTTCAGGGCAACTCGAACTCGGGGCTTTTCGCCTCCTACGAGCGCGGTGAGATCCTCCAAGACCACTACAACGCCACGACGCCGCTCTTCGACCAGAGCCTTGACCTCGACGTGGTCGTGTGGCCCGAGAACGCGAGCGATCTTGACCCGCTCCGGAACCCGAACGCCGCCGCCACGCTCGACCGCGTCAGCCAGCAACTTCAGGCGCCGGTCGTCGTCGGCACGATCACCTATGACGAACCAACTGACAGAACCTTTAACTCGATCCTGCTGTGGAAGGCCGGCGACGGCGCGGTCGACCAGTACGACAAGGTACACCCTGTGCCCTTCGCCGAATACTTGCCAGCGCGCGACGTCTTCTACCCCCTTGCCCCTGACTTGTTCGACCTCGTGCCGCGCGACTTTTCGTTTGGCGAACGCGACACCATCGTCGACCTCAACGGGGTTATTGCCGGCATCTCGATCTGCTACGACATCGTCGACGACGACCTGCTCGCGCGCCAGATCGACGAGGGCGCGCAGGTGTTGCTCGCGCCGACCAACAACGCCGACTTCGGGCGCACCGACCAAAGCGTCCAACAGCTCGCGATCGCCCGCCTTCGTGCCGTCGAGTCGGGGCGCAGCCTCGTCAACGCGTCTACGGTCGGCGCGAGCGCCATCGTGCTTCCTGATGGATCGACCCTCGACAGCCTGCCGCTGTTCGAGGCGGGCACGATGGTGCAGCAGGTTCCGCTGAGCGACACCGTGACGCCCGCTCACGCGCTCGGGCGCACCCTCGAGTGGGGCGTCATCCTCTTCGGGCTCGCGAGCGTGCTGCTCGCCGGCTTGCTCGTGAGGCGTGAGCAGCCGTGATGCGCACGCTCATCGTGATGCCGACGTACAACGAGGCTGAGAGCATCCGCGGCATGGTTGCCCGCATTCGAGACGCGGTACCGACGGCCGACCTGCTCATCGTCGATGACGGTTCGCCCGATGGCACGGGCGACATCGCCGACGCGATTGCCACCGTGGAACCACAGGTGAGCGTGTTGCACCGGCCGGCAAAGAGCGGGCTCGGCTCTGCCTATCTGCTCGGGTTCGCGACCGCAATCGACCAGGGCTATGACGCGGTCGTCGAAATCGACGCCGATGGTTCCCACGACCCAGCAGAGTTGCCGGCCATGCTCGCGTTGCTCGACGAGCGAGCGGCCGATCTGGTGATCGGGTCGCGATGGGTCGAGGGCGGCACCGTCGTGAACTGGCCATGGGCGCGGCGCGCAATCTCGCGGTCGGGCAACCAGTACGCGCGGTGGATGCTCCGCTCGAGCATCCACGACATGACCGCCGGTTTTCGTGCCTACCGTACGGCCGCACTGCACGGGCTCGACCGAGCGGTGGTCTCGTCGCAGGGTTACTGCTTTCAGGTGGAGCTCGCCTGGCGTGTTGAGCGTGCAGGGGGAGTGGTGCTCGAGCACCCGATCGCGTTCGTCGAGCGAACCACCGGCAGTTCGAAGATGGGCCCCGCGATTGTCGCCGAGGCGCTGCTCCGGGTCACGGGCTGGGGTATTGCCAGTCGCTTCGGCCGAGGGCCGGTGAGGTCGACGGAGACGGTTGCCGACTCGAGCACCCGCGAGGGGGCCTAGGCTCCGAGTCGTTCTCCACCGCCGCGTCGAGCGCGGAGCAGATCGAGCCGCTCTTGCAACAGTTCTTCGAGCTCATCGCGCGTGCGACGTTCGAGCAACATGTCCCAGTGCGTTCGCGCGGCCTTGACGTCGGCGATCTCGATGTCGATCGGCGTGCCGTCGGGGGAGAGCAGAATTCCTTCCGCGCCATTCTTCGGCGATGGCCACACGTCGGGCAATTCGGCGTCGGCGGAAAAGATCACGTCGAACGACTCACCGTCGGCGGTGAGGTATTGAGCACGCTGGCGCGATGCGAACTCGACGCCTTCTTCGCTCTGCATGCTCTGTGAACCGAGCCTCATGCCGCGCAGCGTGCGGTCTGCCATCGTCACCCTCCTCCATCGCGTCGCCGTTCCTCTATGAATATGTATAGACCCGTAGCGACGGTCGACCCGGCTGTGCAGAGTTACCTCTCAGACCTTTGCCAGCGTCATGACAGCGAAGCGACCACCTCCACGCCGATATCGGCGCGATCGGTAACGATTCCGTCAATACCTCGGGCGAGCAGTTCTTGCATCGTGGGGGCATCGTTGATGGTCCACACGTGCACTTCGACCCCCGCGTCGTGAAATGCCCGGATGCGCGCGGGGGAGACGGTGTCAAGTCCGAGAGCGCGTTGCGGAATCTGAACGGCGTGCAGACCGCGAAGTGCCGCGCGCACGAGGGGGCCGCCGCGCACGACGGATGACAGGAGTGCCGCGGCGAATCGTGGCCCTGACGCGCTCGTCGCCACCTCAGGAAGCAATTGCAAGCCCGCGCGACGTCGACGCTCACTGAAGGAGGTCAGCAGCACCCTGTCATGCGCGCGAAGGTCTTTGATGGCCTCGACCGTGG